>CAMAYU010000309.1 GCA_945862235.1 Schlesneria paludicola DSM 18645 | reverse complement strand
ATGGCCTGATCAGCGTTGGATGTTTCCGCTTCGGCCGTCCACTGCCCGGCGGCGGCGGTGGCATCGTCGAGGTCCAGAAACTCGATCGTGAACTCACCGACCTTTCCGCCCGCCTCGTCGATGGCCATCTTGATGCCGTTGACGATGGTGTCGGTCTGCTGCTTCGCACTGCCGGTACGAGGGAAGCTCGACACGATCTTGATGACGCTCGGATTGCCGCCGGTCAGTGTTGTCGAGGTCGAGCCGCTCGTCCCCTTGCCGCCGTTCGTCGTTGAGTTTGAGTTGCCGGGACAGCCCGTCAGGACGAGCGAACTCAAGGCCATCAGACTGAAAACCATCGCGGAACGAGGCCAAAACATGCGGAGACCCTTCAGAGAGGAATGTCGATTTGGGCCGGAGTTTAGGGGTGGGGCGAAGCCATCGTCAACCAAGGTGTCGGCGATCTCAGGGCCATCGCCTTTGTCAATTTAGGGTGCCACGGTCACGGAGTTTCGACGTGGCCGTGCGAGGACGTGAAGGCTGTTTCTCATTCTCACGGCCACGTCGAAGCTCCGTGACCGTGGCACCCCATCTCCCAGATTCAAAAAGGGCGATGGCCCTACAGCGATCTCCTCACTTGCGAGCAGCGAGTCGATCCGCAATTTGAGAGTCTGCGGATTGCCTGTGTGATGGCTGGTGCGTGTATAGTCTCCGCCCTGATTGCCCATCACGACGTTGCTTCGCTTGATCGCTGTTCAATGTCGGCTGGCCCCCTTGGTTCGGCCGGACCAAGGGGTCCGGACTACGTCGCGTGTTGACGACATTGTTCACCCTGAGGAGTTCTCCCGATGCTGTTGGCTGATGCCGCGACCAAGATTCCCTCACCCGGATTCGCCGTTTTGTTTGCGCTGATTCTGTTCATCGTCGCCTCCGTCTGGTTGGGGACGATGGCGCAGAAGGCGATCGACAAGAAAGACTTCATGCAGGGGTATTTTCTGGGCAACCGGGGACTCGGAGCGTGGGCGCTGGCTCTGACCGCGACCGTGCAGAGTGGCGGGACTTTCATGGGTTTTCCGTCGCTGGTGTTCAGCTTTGGCTGGATCGTACTGCTGTGGATCGGCGCGTACATGATGGTCCCGCTGACCGGCTTCGCCATCGTCGGCAAGCGGCTGTCGCATCTCTCTCGCCAGACGAATGCGCTCACGGTGCCCGACCTGATGCGGTCGCGGTTCGATGACTGGCGCGTCGGTCTCGCCACGTCGCTGCTCATCATTTTGTGTCTGTCGTTCACGATGTTCGCCCAGTTCAAGGCGGGCGCGACGATCATGAAGCACGCTTGGCCGGGCGAGGGCCTGTTGGCGTTCTCGGAAGATGTGATGACGACGGTGGATGCGAAGTATTACGTCGGATTGATCGTGTTTGCGGTGACAGTCGTCGGCTACACGCTGATCGGTGGGTTTCTGGCGAGTGTTTGGACCGACCTGTTTCAGAGCGTGATGATGTTCTTTGGCGTGCTGCTGCTCGTTTGTCTGGCCGTGCCCATGGCGGGGGGATTGGAACAAGCGACGCGATACGCGATGGAACACAAGTCTCCCGACATCGCCTTCGGCCCCGGATACAGTCCGGCGGGTCGGGACTTCCTCCCGCCGAGCCTCGCCGTGTCGATGTTCTGCATGTGGGTCTTCTCGGGCTTCTCATCACCGGCCAGCATGGTGCGAGTCATGGCGGCACAGAACACCGAAGTGATGCGGAAGTCGATTTTTCTATTGGCCTGTTACAACTGCTGCATCTACATCCCGCTGGTGATGGTCTGTATCGCGGCTCACACGCTGCTGCCCGATCTGACGCTGAAGCAGTCGGACGAAGTCATCCCGCGCATGTCGCTGTTCGTGACTCAGGGCCTGCCGTGCGGGCAGTTCATCAGCGGTCTGATTCTGGCCGCACCGTTTGGCGCGATCATGGCGTCGGTGAGTTGCTTCGTGCTGGTGATCGCGTCGGGGCTGGTCGAGGACATCTACCTGAAGCTGTGGAACCCCAAGGCGACGGAACTTCAAGTTCGCCGCGCGACGACGATCTCGATGGTCGGTGTCGGTCTGTTTGGAGTACTCGTCGCGCTCAATCCGCCTCAGTACTTGCAGGCTCTCGTCGTCCTCAGCAGTTCACTCGGCGCGGCCACGTTGATGATGCCCGTCATCATGGCGTGCTATTGGCGTCGGGCGACGGCCCCCGGAGTTCTGGCTTCGATGGCCGCAGGCTTCGTCGTTCACATCGGACTGTATCTCGCGGGGATCGCTCAAAACTGGGCGACAGCAGCAGCCGTGAAGTCGTCGCTGCAAGAAGCGATTCTCAAGTTCCTCGGCCCCGACCCACTCATCGGACCGATCGGACTGCTCCGCCCGTACTACGTCCTCGGCGTCGATCCGGTCCTGTGGGCCATGTTGGCCTCGGTCCTGGCGGGCGTGTTGGTGAGCCTTGTTACTTCGCCTCCGCCGCGCGACCTGATCAGCAGATTGTTCGACGCGAAGCCGGTGGCGCCCACGAGTGGTGTGTGACGTTTGAAATCTCAGTCATGGAATGCCCCGAACTCACACACGCCTATTTCACAACCACAGGCTATCGCGATGCTTCTTCCATGAGCTTCGCCACGGCCTCGTTGTTCTCGCCGCCGGCTGCGGTCAGGGCGGCAACGACACGCTGGCGGCGCTCGGCTGGGTGGTTCTGATTCAGCTTCCACTTCCCTTCGAGCCGAGTGATCTCGATCTCGAAGCCGACGATCGCGTCGAGCAGCTTCTGGTGGAAGTCGGTCCCGCCGTCAAAGGGCCACGGTTGAGGACGATGTCCCTCGTACTTCTCGACCATGAGTTCCAAGATGCGAGACAGTTCGGTCTTATCCTCGACAACCTTCAATGTGCCGTAGGCATGAACCGCGACGTAGTTCCATGTCGGGACCGTGTTCGGAGTCTCGTACCACGTCGGTGAGATGTAGGCATGAGGGCCACTGAACACGGCAAGGCACTCCGTCCCCTCATCCAAGGTCTGTTCATTGGCCTTCGCGAAATGGCCGGTCAGCGTACCGAGCGGCCCGCGCGTCGGATCGACTAGCAACGGCAGGTGACTCGCCACCAAGCCGCGTTCGCTGTGCGAGGTCAACAGCGCGAAGCTGTGTTCCCGCATGAACCCATGTAGTCGAGCGGTGTCGGTCTCGCGAAAGGCGGCGGGGATGTACATGTGGTGCTTTCGAGTTTCCATAGGGACAAAGTAGGTTGGGACCAGGTCGCTTCGAGCGCCGGCCCACCATCACGGCGCATTGGACAATCATGGTGGGCCGGCGCGGCGAAGAGCCGCTGGTCCCACACTACATGTTCTGCAAATTCAAATTGGACGGAGCGATGCGAGCGGCTGGCTTGGCGAGAAATCGAACGGGACCGCCGCTAGAATCCCGCCGCACTTGTCGGAGGCGAACGCGGTCACGCAGGTTCGTCGCGGCATCTTTCTTTTTGGTTCAACTCAATTTCAAACTAACTCAACGAGACAGCTCATGCGATTCACCAAGATGCACGGCGCGGGGAACGACTACGTTTACATCAACTGCTTCGACGAGCCGACTCCCGCCGACATCCCCTCGACCGCCATCGCCATCAGCGACCGGCATACGGGAGTCGGCGGCGACGGCCTTGTGCTGATCGGCCCCTCGGAAGTCGCGGACGCGCGGATGCGGATGTTCAACGCGGACGGCAGCGAGTCCGAAATGTGCGGCAACGCGATTCGCTGCGTCGCCAAGTACGTCTCTGATCGTGGCATCGCACGAAAGCCAGAACTGAAGATCGAGACCGGGCGCGGCATTCTCACCATGCAGCTCTTCACCGGAGCAGGTGGCAAGGTCGAGCAAGTGACAGTCAACATGGGTGCCCCCATTTTGGAGTCAGCTCGCATCCCAACCACGCTTCCCGGCGCCCCCCCCACGAACGCGAAACTCGATGTTGCCGGGATGTCGATCGACGTGACCTGCGTCTCGATGGGCAACCCGCACTGTGTGACATTCGTCGATGAAGTGAACGACGACTGGGTGCTGCGCGTCGGCCCACAGATCGAGCGTCACCCCGCGTTTCCTCGCCGCGTGAACGCCGAGTTCATCCAAGTCGTCTCGCGCGACGAGTTCATCATGCGTGTCTGGGAACGGGGCAGCGGTGAGACTCTGGCCTGCGGCACCGGCGCGTGTGCCAGCGCGGTCGCGGGTGTCCTCACGGGACGAACCAACCGCACCGTCACGGCCCACCTGCGCGGCGGCGACCTCAAACTCGAATGGTCCGCCAGCGGCGATGTTTTTATGACGGGCCCGGCCACCGAAGTCTTCAGCGGTGAGTGGTCGGCTGCTGGGGCGTAAGCCCTTCCGTCGCCTTTCTGAGCGGGGGACGTGAGTCCCCTGGTTCCGCACGGGCGTGCGTTGTCGGTCGAACCGAAGAACCGGGGGACTCATGTCCCGCGCTCAGAGAGAAAAAGACCGGCTGACGCCCAAGAAGCCATTTCACCCCGGCACACTCAACGACCGTCCGTTGTCTTTCGCGCCGAGTCTCAGCAGGAATGGAACGGCCACACGGCTCCAGCGGTCTGGAGTGGGATAACGGTTCGCGCCGTCGGGCCAGCAGGTTTGCAGCATCTCGGTGTTGATGATGCCGGGGTTGAGCGGGATCGACGCCATGCCGCGTGGCAGTTCTTGGGCAAGAGCCAGCGACAAGCCCTCGATCGCGTACTTCGTCGCGCAGTACGGTGCGACTTCGGGCGACGTACTGCGTCCCCAGCCGGAACTGAAGTTGACGATCACGCCCTTCTTTCGCTCGATCATCGCCGGGACGAAGTGCCGGATGACGTTGGCCACTCCGCACACGTTCACTTTCATCATTCGATCAAATTCGTCGGCGGCGATCTCCCACAACGGAGCCGGTTCGTTCATCAACGCTGCGTTGTTGAGGAGCAGATCGGGTACGAACCCCGCCTCGATGACCGATCGTGCCCACGTCGCGACTTGACCGTCATCGGCCACGTCCACGACATCAAAGCGATGTGGCATCTCGAATTGTTTCGTCAGCGCGGCAACATGCGTGGAAGAACGGCCACACCCGACGACCGTGTGTCCCGCCTCAATGAACCGCTCAACCATCTCGCGCCCGCAACCGCGAGTCGCTCCAGTGATGAGAATCGTGACCATAAAATGAACCTTACTCCGGAATGCGGTGCAGCGTGTAGTGCCCGATCGCGGGCCAGAGCGTTCGTTGATCGGCTCGACCGATTTCACCGACCGCAACATCGTAGACGTGGCCCGGCTTGAGCCCCTTCACCGTGAGCGAGACCGTTCGTGCGGCGTCATCGAGCTGCACGTCAGTCACTTCACCCGTGTGACGGCCCGAGTCGGGCGTCGCATAGTCTCCCTTCCAGACGCGCGTGTAGCCCGAGATTTTGTACTGGCTCGTTTGCCCGGCCAGTTCCGCATCGACGGGATGAAAGAATTCGAGGTCGAAGCCGTGCGAGGTGGCTCGAATTTCTCGCAGTCCGTTGGGCAGTGTCGCTTCCGGTGTCAGCTTTACGATGTCACCCATGTTCAGCCCGCCCGCCCAGCCTCCGTCTTGAAAGCCCCCGACGTAGATCTCGCCCGCTGGACTGACGCCGAGGCAAATGGGACCGATGAAGCTCGACGAGTCCTGCGGCTGCGGCTTGCCTCCGCTGTTGGGCGTCGCCGATGGCGGAGCCTCATTCGCCGACGTGGGCCGACTGAATGGATAGACCGCTCCCTGCGTCACA
>CAMAYU010000308.1 GCA_945862235.1 Schlesneria paludicola DSM 18645 | reverse complement strand
TGAAGGCTCAGCCATCGTTCGCGTTTGAGCTGGCGGCGAACGGTGGCAGCTACTCTCACTGGCCGGTGAAAGACCCGTATGAGTTGCGTGTCGCGGCACAACGGCGCGGCCCGTCACCTCTGGGCAGCAAGTGGTCGATCCCTGACGGCGAGATGCGAATCGGTGTGACCGACGAACCGTGGGGGCGATACGTGAAGATCAGCCCGGAAGGAAAAACGCTCAATCCCATTCAGCCGGACGAGCGGCATGCCTCCACCTACGGTCGGATCGAAGTCCTCGGCACGCGGCCGCATGATCGCGCGCCGACCGGCAACACAGTTGTGCTGCGCAGTCCGCTTACCGACGCCGATTCCCCAGCCGACAACAAAGGCTCCCCCGACCTGCTTCATCGTTACGCCTTCGAGTTCCGCGCGATCGACACCGAAGGGAAAAGTCATTGGGCCGACGCATGGCTCACCAGCCAAGTCACCAACACGAAGTTGAAGGAATCGCAGTACGGCCTGATGCAACCACTGCCCGAAGGCGCGACGCTGTCGCACTACGAATACCGCCTGCGTCCGTACCGCCACTGGGTCACGTTCACCGGCGTGAGCCTCGAACCGGGCAAGGAATCGGAAGTGAAGGTGAAGGTTGAGTCGCTGCCGGAACCGGCCCCGCAATTGCGAGTCCTTCGATCGGACGGATCGCCCGCAACTTTCAACAGTGTCGGAGTGGCTGCGGTCGGATTTCCCACGGGGAAAGTAGTGGGCTGGTTTGACGAGCGGGACAAGCACGGAATGGTGTCGCTGGCCAAGTTGCCTGCGGGAACACATTGGCTGGTGGCGGCAGCGGACTCGCCCGGGCGAACCGTGTTTCAGGTGACGGTCCCGTCGCCGCGCGAGATCATCGAGCAGCGATTGCGGAACGGTCCGTCGTTTCTCTCGGATGCGATTTCGTTCGAGACGAACGTCCGTCGCAACGGGGCCGGGCGGGAAGTTATCGCCGTCTCCATTCGGAATCACACCCAGGCCGACATCACCGTTTCCGAAGCCGACATCGCGCTGACGATGCACCCGCACATGTATCGCGTCTTTTCGCCCCGACTGGCGGCTGCTGTCCGCGAGCCGTTGCCTCGGGTGACCATCGCTCCCGGCAAGGTGGAAGTGCTGGAGTTGGACTGGCCCGAGTGGGTCCGCGCCGGTTTGTGGGCGTCGCGCATCACCGAGATGATTGATGAACTGTGGTCGCTGCATTCGGAACCCGGCAAGATCCACGTTCGTGTGGACATTGGCAATCACGGTGGAATGGACGTGTTGGTGACCGATCCGCGCACGATTTCCAAAGCCGACGCGCCTAATGTGCGCAGGACTCCCGATCCCGCACCGAAGCCGACTGAAGGTCTTCCGAAATCGGAGAACGACACCGACCAACCGGCCACGAAGCACGAAGGTGTCATCGAAGCCGTGGCGGACAAGGCGATCGCGTTCGAGGATGGCAAAGTCATCACCACCGATGCGGCGACGAAGTACGCGCGGGACACGGACAAGGGCGAGGTGCAGGCTGAGCGGAAGGAACTGAAGGCGGGCGTCCGGGTGCGCTACGAACTCGTGCCGGGCCAGGGGGCCACGAAGGTGGCCATTCTTCCGGACCAGCGGGGTGGTGAAGAAGGGTAGGGCCAGTTCCACGAGGGGAGGCCCCCCGGATCGCTCCTAATACCCACGCGGCCGAGGCTGACACTAATCCGAAGTATCGACGAGGAGGCTACGCACCTCCTCGCTTACGGTCTTTGAAGTTGCGCTCTTTGGGTTTTCAGCCCCAAAGGGGCGATGTTAAGCCAGCCCAGGGCAACGCCCTGGGTTGGCGGAATTCGGGGAATATCAAGCCCTGAAGGGGCGGCACTACTCATCGGTTTGACATAGGGCCGCCCCTTCAGGGATCCAAAATCGGTGACGATCCCAACCCAGGGCGACGCTCCCGCTGGTCGCTTGCCCTGGGCTGACTTACGGTTGCCCCGTTGGGGCGGAAATCCAAAACAGCGTAACTTCAAAACTTACGCTTCGGGTTAGTGTGTTCCGGTCGCAACTGTGTCCGCCTCGGCCGCGTGAGGTATGAACCGGCCGTGGGAACCGGCCCTGCGTGGCTCAACGCAGCACTTCAAACAGGTTGCTACGGCCGTCGGTCCAGACGAGCGGCTGTTTGCGAGACGCGGCGAAGGGCGGGACTTCGCTCGGGTCCAATTGAATGGCGTCGAGCGTCGATTGGTCTCGGCAAAGGAACGTCCAGAAGGCGGCTTGGGTTGCGGACTCGTGACTTTGGCGGTTGACGAGCGTGACGACGGAAAGCTTTGTTTCTTGAGCGAGTCCGGCCAGCAGCGGTCTGAGGTCGAAGTGCAGGTTGGAAATGTGGCAGGCCAGAATGCCATTCGGTTTGAGATGCCGTTGATAGACGGCGAGGGCTTCCAGCGTGAGCAGATGCGCGGGGATGGCATCGCCCGAGAAGGCATCCACCACGAGAACATCGAACTGCTGATCGTCCTCCAGTTCGAGCATCAGCCGTGCGTCGCCCGACACGATGTCCGTCTTCCCGTGGCAGGCGCTGAGAAACGTGAAGTGTTTTTGGCTGAGTCCGATCACGTCGGGATTGATCTCATAAAAACGGAAGCGGTCGCCGGGACGGGCATACGTGGCGAGCGTGCCGATCCCAAGTCCGATCACGCCGACATGACGCGGCTCATCGACGGAGCCGCCGCGCAGCAACCGTCCGATCCCGGTGGACTCACCGTAGTACGAGGTCGGGACGAGTCGTCGGTCGTCCGCTTGAAACTGCGTGCCGTGAACGATCCGTCCGTGAACCATGTCCTTTACCTGTTCGCCATGCGTGGTCTCGCGCGCTTCGACTTTCAGCACGCCGTAAAAGTTGCGACTCACCGCGATCGCTCCTTCGGCGAAGCGATCGACTTGAGAGAGCACGGCCATTGCCACTCCCAGCACGATCACCGTTCCCCAACCGCGCGTCAGTGACGGCGGAGCGGCCGCGGCGTTCGGCGCGCGGAGCATCAGCAACTTCATCGAGAGGAGTGCGAACGCCAGCAGTCCCAGTTGCAGTTCGTAGTACGACGCAAACAGGAACGGGCACGCGAGACAGACGAACAGCCCGCCGCCCGCTCCGCCTGCCGAGATTGTCAGGTAGTACGTCGTCAGATGTCGCGGGTGCGGCTTCAGTGAAACCAGCTCACCGTGACAAACCATGCAGATGCAGAACATCGTCGCGAAGTAGACGACGACCTGCGTGAAGATCCCCGTCATCGAGCCTTGCCCCAACACGTACAACACGGCGAGGCAACCGATCCCCGCCGCGATGGCGAACGGACGATGGACGTACCAGCGCTCACTGTCGAAGCAGAGGATGAACGTCAGCAGATACAGCGCCAGCGGCAGCACCCACAGAAACGGGATCACGGCCACATCAAGGCAGACTTGGTTCGTCGTGGCGAGCAACATGACCGACGCGGTCATCGACAAGCCAAACCACAGTCCCAGTGATTGTCGCGTGGGAACTTCGTCTCGCTCGGCTTGAGTCTCGGGCGTGACCAGCGCGAGGCTCGCGAGCGTCACGGGAGTTGCTCGTTGCCACATCCACACGGCCCCCGTCGCACACAGCAACGCGAAGCCACAGAACAGCAGCGACCACAGCGTCGATTGTGTCGTTGTGGCGAAGCTCGGTTCGACGATGAACGGGTACGAGACCAGTGCCAACAGCGAACCGATGTTCGACAGGGCGTACAGGCGGTACGGCGAGTGATGTTCATGCGTCCGGCTGAACCAACCCTGCACGAGCGGTCCCGTCGAAGAGAGGATGAAGTACGGCAGCCCGACGCTGGAGATCGTCAACAACATGATGCGCCACGCGGCCCCATCGCCGCTCGTCGGCTTCCACGACGGATCGGGCGTGATCGGCAACGAGATCAAAGCCAGCAGCAACAACGTTAAATGGAGATAGCCCTGCTGGCGCGGTGTCAGATAGCGCGTCGTCAAATGAGCGTAGGCATAGCCGCCGAACAGCAGCACCTGAAACACCAACATGCACGTCGTCCAAACGGCGGGACTCCCGCCGAACCACGGCAGGATGTACTTGCCAATCAACGGCTGGACCTGAAACAGCAGAAAAGCACTCGTGAAAATGGTCGCCGCGTACACAGTGGCCAAGCTGCGCGAACCGGTGGTCATCGACATGCCTTCCCTTTGACGGACTTCTCTACAAACGGGTTCGCAGATTTGACGTTTCCAACAAAAGTCAAAATCAGGTGAGCCGGGCGGCGTCAGCCCCCGGATTCTTAGCTGTAATCACAAAAGTCCGGGGACTGACGCCGCCCGGCTCACCACTTCTGTCGGATGCGTCAGAGTCGGGTCCAACCGTCTGCACGGATTATCGGGCCTCGCTCGTGCGTGAGTTCTCCCCGCAAGGAGAAACGTAGCTCGCAATCGCAGCCTCGGCGGGACAATGTTGTGAAAAGGCAACACGTCACGACTACGAGCTACGAATCGGGGGGGGAAGCCGGGGTCAGGTGGTTCAAAGTTCACTTTTCGCCGACTCGACATCGCGGAATGTCTTCAGCGAACTCACGGCGAAAAATGAACTTTGAACCACCTGACCCCTGATCGCTCTGACAAGACGATTCTCAAATGGAGTCTTGGTGAGCCGGGTGAGTTCGACTTTTGTCGGTCACGTCAGCATTACCCGCGTTGCTTGAGAAGAGGAGCGGTCAATGTGGACAAAGACACTCGTTGCTGACCGTGTTCGTCGAAGTTGGCTGGGTCGAGCCAGCGAGAGAAGACGTTCTGGAGAGCCGGCCATTCTTGATCGATGGCGGCGTACCAGGCGGTGTCGCGGTTTCTTCCCTTGTAGACGGCGGCCTGGCGGAAAACTCCTTCAAACGACAGGCCGAGTCGCTGTGCGGCGCGGCGAGACGGTTCGTTCAGCGCGTTGCACTTCCACTCATACCGGCGGTAACCGAGACCGAACGCGCGGTCCATCATCAGAAACATGGCCTCGGTGGAGGCGGGCTTTTGCTGGAGCAGCGGCGAGAAATTCAGATGCCCGACCTCAATCGAACCGTGTCGCGGATCGATCCGCAGATAGCTGGCCACTCCTACCGCCTTGCCGTGCGCCGTGTCGATGATGGCAAAGAACAAGGGATCACTCTTGGAAGCCGACTCGCTCAGCCAGCCGAAATAGTCTTTCGACGTGGCAAACGGCCCATAGGGCAGATAAGTCCAGTTCCGGCCGTCCGCATCGAGGCTGTTGGCCTCATGGAGTTCGCGGGCGTGACGGTCCGGGTCGAGAGGCTCTAACCGGCAAAAGGAACCTTCCATCGTGTCGCGAGACGGAAGTGCTGGCGGCTTCCAATCGGGAACCAACTGCCCCACCGGTTGCCCCGATGAATTCGTTTCGTGAGGCATACTCAGCTCCCAATCTTATTGGGCCGATTCCACTGGCCGCCGAGTCAACGACACGACCCGATGAGTCGTTGGTTGCGAAGCGTCAGCTATGCGACCGCTTGATGAATCTCACCGACGGTTCGTTCAAGCAGATCAAACCACCGGTCTCGTACCTGCATACAATCGGCAAGAGTAAGAGGTTGGCCCGCACGCCTGACAGTCCATCGAAATGGTCCAGAACTTCGATCAACGTTTCCATCGGGAAACAGCTCGGCAAACGCATCGTAGTACGAGTCAACCAACCGCTCGATCCCCAACTCCCGCCCGCGCAGTGCCAACGAAAAGTTTTGCACCGTACCGTTTAGATTGAACACGGCGAACGTGAATTGCCCGTCCTCCGACTTAAGCTTGAGGGATTTGTCCCCCGGTTCCGCAACGAGTCC
>CAMAYU010000307.1 GCA_945862235.1 Schlesneria paludicola DSM 18645 | reverse complement strand
GCGTGGCCGTGCTTCGATCGTAGCGAAGCCACGGCCACGCAAAGCCGTGACCGTGGCACCCAACTCAATACCTGCGTAATTGTCATGGGCACGCTAATTCTCGGAACTCCTCTGAGTGCTGGTTTGTAGGCCATTTCAATTGAAAGAGTCCTGCGCCTTTGATCTGCGCCTTTGATCTGCGCCTGGTCTCGTAGTCCGGCCCCCGTGGTCCGGACGAAGTCATCGACGACGGCTGCGAATGAACTCGTCCAGACCACAGGGGCCGGACTACGGCATCGGGAAGTTATCGCGGCACCGTTCTTGAGAGGAATTTCAGAATAAGCTGTGGTCTGACATCGAACGCATGCCGATTCTCTGATACCGTCTGGCTCGACGCGAAACGCGAAGTCTCGATTTGGTACGGACTGTCGTGCGAGATTTGGGATCCTGACTGTTGCCCTTCGGGAGTTGATCCATGTTGACTGTGCAAGGCCGTTCCGATTCGAGTTCCTTTTGCGACCGGTTGAGTCGCCGCAACTTCTTGAGGATCGGAACGCTCGGACTGGGCGGATTGACGCTGCCGCAATTGCTGAAGGCGGAGTCGGCGTCAGGCAGTCGGCGATCAACCAAGTCGGTCATCATGATCTACCTCGTGGGGGGAGCACCTCATCAGGACATGTTCGATCTGAAACCGCTGGCTCCCAAAGAGGTGGCCGGGCCGTGGCGTCCGATCGAAACGAATGTCCCCGGCTTCGAGATTTGTGAGGCGTTCCCGCAACTGGCTGGAATGGCGGATAAGTTCTCCGTCATTCGGTCGCTCGTTGGGAATCAGGCCGATCACGACGCAATTCAGGTCTTCAACGGACATCATCCGCGCCAGCCGAAGCCGTCGGGAGGCTGGCCACAGTTTGGCTCGATGGTGTCGAAGGTACTGGGACCGGCTGATCGAGCGACCCCGCCGTTTATCAGCCTCTGTTATCCCTGCACACATGGACCGTACAACGAACCCGGCCCCGGTTTTCTGGGGGCAGCCCAGTCGCCGTTCCGACCGATGGGACCGACGCGAGATGACATGATTCTCAACGGCGTAACGCTGGAGCGACTCGGCGACCGGCGGTCATTGATGCGCAGCTTCGATCATTTTCGGCGTGAGGCCGACGGGACGCGAATGATGGAGGGAATGGACCATTTTGCCGAACAGGCGATGGGTTTGTTGACCTCGTCGCGGCTTGCCGAAGCGCTCGACTTGTCGAAGGAAGATCCTCGAACGGTGGCAAGATATGGCACGGGAAATCCAAAGGTCTTCATGGATGGCAATGGCGCTCCGCGTGTGCCACAAAGTCTGCTGATGGCCAGAAGACTGATCGAGGCCGGTGCGCGGGTCGTGACGCTCAATTACAGCAAGTGGGACTGGCACGGCGGCCTCAACGCCGAAGGCAGAGCGAACAACTCCATCTTTTTGCGCGAACAAGAGGATTTCCCGATCTTCGACCAATGCGTCAGTGCCCTGCTGGAAGATCTCCATCAGCGTGGGCTTGATCAGGATTGCTCGGTCCTGATTACAGGCGAGTTCGGACGCACACCGAAGATCAGTGCTCAAGTCGGTCGCGACCACTGGCCACAGGTGAACAGTGCGTTGCTGGCAGGCGGAGGCATGAAGCACGGGCAAGTGATCGGTGCCACGGATCGTCTTGCCGGTGAAGCCGTCTCACGTCCGGTGACGTTCGGCGAGATCTATTCGACGCTCTTTCACAACCTCGGCATCGACACGTCGCAGGCGACGATTCAGGATCTCAACGGCCGACCGCAATACTTGGTCGAGGACTACGCCAAACCGCTGCCCGAATTGGTGTGAGCCGTCACCGCCGTGGTCGTAGCCTGGACCCCTTGGCCCGGACGAATCGAAGTCGGCGAACGGAAGAGTGAATTCAGAGCGTGTAGGACAATTCGTCCGGACCATGGGGTCCAGACTACGGCTTCACCATTGCCGGACTCATCAGGATGGCCAAGTCGCGAGCATTCGCACCCGTGAAGGTCGGAGTCGTGGGCCTCGGCCGATTTGGTCGGCTCCATGCGCTGACACTTGCCGGGCTGGCGGAAGCGGAACTCGTAGGAGTTGTCGCGCGTCGGCAGGCGAGTCTCGACAACATCCAGCGCGAGTTGTCCGATGTCCCCGGCTGGCTCGACCTGAGTCGCGCGCTCGAAGAATCAGAGGCCGAAGCATGGATCGTGGCCTGTTCGACCGCCGAGCATGTCGGCGTCACGCGCACGTTGTTGCAGGCGGGTAAGACCGTGTTGCTGGAGAAACCGATTTCAGCCGTGTTGTCGGAAGCAGAAAGTCTCGCGTCGCTGGTCAGAGTCGATTCGTCGAATCTGATGCTCGGTCACATCCTGCTCTTCAACAGCGAATTCAAGCAGCTTCGGGACGAGGTCGCTCACCGAGGCCGACCGACGTTCATCGACTGTGTGAGGCATCGACCGGCCTCCATCGTGACGGACTTTCCTGGCGAGAATCCGCTCCAAGCCGCGATGATCCATGACCTGTATGCCGTGCAGGTGCTGATGAAGAATGAGGAACCTCAGAGATTCACGGCGCGGTTCCATCGAACTGAGAACGGTGCGGTCGATCTCGCGCTGGCTCAAATCGAGTGGAGCGGTGGGACACTGGCATCGTTTGCGGCGTCGTATCTGACACCCGTCGGCATGGCTCCGCGAGGCTTCGATCGGATGGAGGTTTTCGGCAGTGGATGGGCGGCCCGCATCTCACCGAATCCGCGCCCCATCGAAGTCTGGGACGAACAGGCGCGCTGGCCGATGGCCCTCGAAATCCGTACGGACTTTTCCGGACCAACGGGGATGATGGCCGAGGAACTGCGCTGCTTCTGCCGCGTGGTTCGAGGACTCGAAAGCGTCCCCATCGGGGCGACTTTTGCCAACGCGCTGCAAACTCAACGCTGGATGTCTCAGCTCGAATCCAACGCCCATACGAAGTAGCCCGGAAATTCTCGGCCGCATCGAAGCCTGACGCGCAAGCGAAGGATCTGCTTCCACCTCTCTTCGCTTGCGCATCAGGCTTCAATTCCGCACGCTGACTTTGAAACTTTCCGAGGCGTGAGTAATCCGAGTGAAAACAAAGGTGTCCACTGAGACCTTTGTTTCCTGGTTCAATTCGAGATCACAGCCAAGCGGAAGACTGCTCACCCGACCACCGAAGCGGCGGTGCCCGAGCCGGGGCGAGGTGGCCGCAGAAGACAACTGACACTCCAAGCCGCACCCGCTTAAACCATGCCGGAAATCAAACTGCGAAGGTGTCCGGATCACTCATTGGACTTCTTGATCGGCTCTTCTTTTGGATCCATTTCCGCATCAGCGGGGTCCGGTTCATCGGCTGGTTTCTTGGGCTTGCCCTTGGATTTTGAAGAGGGTTCGTCGTCCTGCTTGTCGCCCGGCTTGGAAAGGGGTTTCATCATGCCGCCGACCTTGACCTTGAAAGTGGCCGGGAACGGGACGGTGCCGTTCGCATCCTTGCGACCGGTGATCACGAACGACTTCACGTCGGGAGGCATCAGGAAATACCAAGCCCCTTCGCTGTCTTCGTAGACGCACGGATAGGCCGTCCGACCGTGAGTGGCGATGAGTTGGTGACCGACTCCACGAACCAGAGCGGGCAGCGCGAGCGTATCGCGGAACTCGGCGATCGAGGACATGTCCGACTTCTTGGCGAGAACCAGCCCGTACGCGGTCGCGAACGACTTGGCGGCCTGCTCGACCTCGAACACCCGTCGCCCTTCCAGTTCCGGAGCGTGCTTCGAGCGGAACTGTCGCAGCGGCAGGTTGTCGCTGACATCGACCCGGTAAAAGCGGCTCTGCAATCCGAGATTCAGCCGAATCAGCAGCCCCTTTTTGTAGCCACTCAATTGCACCTGCATCAGACTGCTGGTCAGCGGCAGCGGTGACTTTGCGAGCTTGGTCAGAATGGTGTCGGCAACCTCAGATGACGAGCCAAGCAACGACTTCTCGACGAAACCGGGTGGCAGTTCCAGTTCGTCGGCGGTCTCCGCGATCAAGTCTCCACTGAGCGATGCTCCCATCTGCTCTTGCCAGAAAAACCAACCACCCGCCGCTGCAAACAAGAGAACAACAACGGCGGCCGGAACCTTCCATCCCACTCCAGATTTCTTCCGCCGCGGTTTCGAAGTCACCGTGTCCGCGTGATGCTCGGACGAGAAGATGTCCATCGGATCGGACGACAGCGCGTCGTCGGTCGCGCTCGATGCGTCGGCAAAGTTGACTTCCAGCGGATCAACACCGGGGATCGAATTTCCGGACGATGTGACCTCGGGCAAGGACACATCGAGCGTGAAGAGCGGCTGCTCTGTGGGAGGCGGTGCGAGAACCACTTTGGGTTCAACCGGAGGCGTCCCTCGTTTGGGCGTCGAAACTTTGGGGACGCTGATTCGCGTCGCGCACTTCGGACAGCGTCCTTTGCCTCCGCCCGCATTGTCGGGAACGCGGATCACAGCAGTGCAATACGGGCAGTTGAATTCGATGGCCATGCGTTTTGAAAGTCGATGAGTGTGAGATCGGTTCGGTTGCCAAACAACGGCACGAAGCACTCTACTTCATGCCGCGTGAGTCGTCACGCGGGAGCCTCCGAGAAGGTAGCCCTGTCGCTCCGCGACAGGTGGCGCGATAACGAGGGGGCATCAATTTTGTCGAGTCATCTTGAATCAGCGGCAGACGCCGTTCGAGCGTTCTCGCTTCCTGTCGCGGAGCGACAGGGCTACCACTCATGAACGACACCGCTCACCGAAAACTCCGCGTCGAATGTTCCTCAACTCCAAGGCAGGCTACCGATGAACCGAATGCTCTTGAGTCTCGCGTGTCTCTCACTCGGCCTGAGTACGACGAACGCTGCTGAGCCACCCGTCGTGGCGTATCCCGATCATTCTAATCTGCTCGTCGTGCGGGATGCTGAGGGCAAAGAACGGCCGGTCGTGACGAAGGCCGACTGGGCCGAGCGAGTCGCTCATATTCGCGCCAACATGCAGCTCGTGATGGGGCCGCTGCCAGCCACTTCGCACCGTGTGCCGCTCGACGTGGAAGTTGTCAGCGAAGAGCAAATGCCGAAGTACCTGCGACGCAAGGTGAAGTTCACGCCCGAGCCGGATGATCGCGTTCCGGCGTGGGTCTTGATACCGCGCGAGTTGCCTGTCGGCGGCAAGGCTCCCGCGATGCTGTGTCTGCATCAAACGAACAACGTCGGCAAGGATGAACCGGCGGGACTCGGTGGCCTCAAGTCGCTGCACTACGCGCACGAGCTGGCCGAGCGAGGTTACGTCTGCATCGTCCCCGATTACCCCTCGTTCGGTGAGTACCGTTACGACTTCAAAGTGAAGGGGGCGCACTACGGCAGTGGTTCGATGAAGGCGATCTGGAACAACCTCCGCGCCGTGGACCTGCTCGAAACGCTGCCGCAGGTCGATGCGAGTCGCATCGGTGTGATCGGCCATTCGCTCGGCGGACACAACTCGCTCTTCACGGCTGTGTTCGACGAGCGGCTCAAAGCGGTCGTGTCGAGCTGCGGGTTCACGCCGTTCCACGACTACTACGGCGGCAAGGTCGCGGGCTGGACCAGCGACCGCTACATGCCACGCATCCGTGACGTGTACGAGAACAACGCCGACAAAATCCCGTTCGACTTCTACGAGATACTCGGCGTCCTCGCCCCACGCGGCTTTTTCTCAAACTCACCGGTCAACGACAGCAATTTTGATGTGGGTGGTGTTCGCAAAGCCTTCGCCAAGGCGGGCGAAGTCTATGCCCTCTTTGAGAAAGACGAGACCAAGCCGAACGGAGGCCGCACGACGGTGAAACGACTGATGCTCGCCACCCCCAACGCCCCGC
>CAMAYU010000306.1 GCA_945862235.1 Schlesneria paludicola DSM 18645 | reverse complement strand
CGCTTCGCGGCCCCCAGATTGGGGTGAATCCCGCTTCGCTGGGGGCCGCGAAGCGCCGACCCCAGCCACACTCGGGAAGTGATTGCGGCCCCGTTCCTTAGTTGGCGCTGAAGCTCGGAGGAAACGGTCGTTCGAGGGCAGTCGTTTGTCGCAGTGAGGCGTGTTGCAGGAGTTGCCACAGCATCTGGCTGCGCACGTCCGAGTCGAGTTCTTCGAGGAACTGCTGGCTCAATTCGGAGGCCATCGGCATTGTCGAGGCGATCGTGTCGCAGATCGCGCCGAGCGACAGATCAACCGAGATTGCCTGCTGGATCAGTTGTTGAAATTTCTGTCCCGGAAAGAGGCGACAGAAGAGCAGGACGATTTCCTCGGCGCGCGATCGTCGGTCGAAGTCGCAGATCGCGGGAACCTCATCGTGGCATAGTTCGAGCCGCCCGATGCGATAGGGAAGATCAACGTGCTCCTCGCACAGGACTCGCGCGCGGGCAAGGCCGCGCAGCATGAGCATGTACCGTCCGTCGTCCATGCGCTGGTGAGCGATGATCTGGCCGAGTCCGACCATCGAGTGAATTGGTGGTAGTGTGTAGTTCGGAGCGTTTTGCCAGCCGGGCCGCAACAGGCCCATCGCGATCAACTGTTCCCCTTCGAGGGCATCGGCGGTCATTTGCCGATAGCGTTGCTCAAAAATATGCAGCGGCAGCAGTCCGTGAGGAAATAGCAGTGTGCTGGGAAGCGGAAAGAGCGGGGCGAGTCCCGAAAAGTGTTCGAGAGCGGCTGGAATGAGACTCGGCTTCGTCATTCGATGAGGCCCTCCACTGTGGCGTGGATTTTCGGAACCAGTTCATCCTGAATCGCGACGGTTGTGGGATAGGCTTCCGTATTGTCGAGCAACTGCTGGAAACAGACTTTGAAATCGGCGAGAAACCGCCCGAGAGCAATCCCCATGTACTCGTCGCCAAACGGGGTGAGTTTGTCGCGAGCCGAGTTGTAGAGCTTCTTCGCGCCGCCAAAGTTTTCATTGCCGAAGTGGAACAAAGCGACGGCCGCTTGAATCAGTCCCTGCAAAAATTTCTTCGGTTCGCCGAGTGTCTCAGACCAAAGCTCTTCGATCACCTCATGGCACTCGAAGAAGTCCTCGGCGTTGAACAGCCGCAGCCCCTCGCGATACTGTTCGGGATAGTCGGTGGTCACGCGAGAAACTCCTGTTCGTTCGGCCAAAGTCTGATGGCGGCGGATTCTAGCCACCTCGTCCCGCCTCGTGCCACGACGAACTTCATCAAACCTTCATCGACTCAGAACCTTCACCTTGGCGAGATCGAATTGCATGGCCAAGTCCCGTTCTCCTAGCGCCATTGATGACCGAAATCCACGTATCCGCAAGATCGTGGCGAGTCTCGCCAGAACGTACCCCGTGGCGCTCTGTGCGCTGAATCACGAGTCACCCTTTCAGTTGCTTGCCGCGACGATCCTCTCCGCCCAATGCACGGACGAACGGGTCAACTTGGTGACGCCCGAACTGTTTCGTCGCTGGCCGACTCCGCAGGCTCTCGCCGTAGCGAAGCAGCCTGACGTGGAAGAGGTCGTGCATTCGACCGGCTTTTTCCGAGCCAAAGCGGCCAATCTGATCGGCATGGCTTCTGGATTGGTTAAGCATCACAACGGAGAACTGCCGCGGACCCTCGCCGAACTGACAGCCCTTCCTGGCGTCGGTCGCAAAACGGCCAACGTCCTGCTCGGGACGGCGTTCGGTATTCCGAGTGGTGTCGTCGTGGACACGCATGTCAAACGGATCACGACGCTGCTCGGCCTGACCCAGGCGACGAGCGCCGAACGGATCGAACAGGATTTGATGGCCTTGTTGCCACAGTCCGAGTGGATCAACTTCTCGCACCGGCTGATTCACCACGGCCGCCGCATCTGCATTGCCCGCCGCCCAAAATGCGATGAGTGCCCGCTTCGACCGCATTGTCCGAGAATCGGCCTGCCAGAGTGAGGTGGTCCCTCCTACGAGTCCCCCAAGTCGCGTGAGCGGCCTCGAATTGTGGCGAATGTTCCCCGTCCGACGTGAATACCAGCGGCCAACTTGCATCGCGTTGGATCGGCTACTAACATGTCGCCCCTTCCGCCCCTAGCTGATTTATCGGGGGAAACGAATGAGAAGCGATCCGGTTGCCGTCAGTTGGCATTCCACCGAGATTGAAATACGTGTCCGTGTGAGGGTGCGAATTCGCCTGCTATTGCAGCGTGGATTCGCGAGAGGAGTTGGTCAACGTGTCGATCGACAAGAGTTTGAAGCGTCGCAGCCGTCTGGCCCGAGTTCGCAGCGTACTGACGCGGCCAGAACGCATTGAGCAGATGAAGGCGAACGAAGTGTGGGTCGATGGGACCAGCCCGTTTGGGATTCCCAAGACGCGCATCATCAAGTTGGTTCTCGGCAAGAAGAAAAAGAAGAAGGTTGCTGATCCAGCCGATGCCAAGGCTGACAAGAAGAAGGCCGCCAAGAAGAAGTAAGCCGCCGTGATTCGCATTGATCGGTGAGGTTAGCTTTCGCTTTCCAATCACTAGATTGAGCAGGTCGAGGCGATCACTTGATACCGGGCAGCACGGGATCGACCGAAAGTGGTCGGTTCCCGTGCTGCCTTTTTTCGTGCGCCGAGTGATTTCTCACAGAAGTGGCCGGCTCACGTTTGCTGCCAGCCCCGAGTTCCCAAATGGTTCAGCTCGAACAGACCGAATCGGGGATCGCGATCTCGGTGAAGGCGCAACCCGCTGCGCGGCGCAACGGGATCGTGGGAACTCACGCCGGGATGCTCAAAGTGGCGGTGACTCAGGCCCCCGACAAAGGGAAGGCGAATGAAGCGGTGGCCGACGTGCTGGCCGATCAGTTGGAGTTGCATCGAAACCAGTTGCAGCTGGTTTCAGGAGCGACTTCGCGACAGAAGCGGTTCATTGTGACGGGCGTCTCGTTGGACGAGTTGCGACAACGGATCGAGCTGTTGTTGGGCGAGTAGAAGTCGGATCAACTTCCGTTCGAGACAGCGGCTGAGAGCTTGGTTGAAGAACTCGGTGCTTCCGGTTTTTGCTTCCGCGCGGCTTGTCTCAACAAAAGGATGAGACCGATGAAACTGAGCGCGACGTAGAGCGGATCGACCAGATAATCCCAAGCATTGTCGGATTCGAGGCATCCGACCTGCCAAGCGACTCCAGCCGCAAGCAAAACCAGCCCGAAGGAGTTCTCGCGCCAGATCAGGAACACGGCGAGGATTGCCGCGACGCAGGCCACGCCCGGCCACTGCCAGCCGATCGAATACAAGTCGAACGGCCCGAGTCCCAGCGCGACTGGATAGAGCGACATCCCGGCCACACATCCGAACCAGCAACTCGCGCGATCGGCCTGTTCATTGAACAAGGGGCGCTTGAGCCAAGGCTTAAGAATCACGCCCAATAGAACCGCGACGAGCGGAATACTGAAGTTCGCGTTGTAGCCGTGCAACCAGCGTCCCAACGGCAGTCCCCGAACGGGTGCGAACGTCGCTGCACATGCCAGCAATGGTAACCAGCGCGGTCCGAGACCTCGGAACAGAACCTGCACGCCGCGCGTGGACGCCCCTAAAATCAACGCCCAGACGAGCAACGGATAGCACCAGTCGATCACGGTTGCCGCTCCCCTGCTGAGCCATCCTCGCCGCTCAACCGGCGTTCGACCCACGCTTCATTGAAGGCCACGTGCCGGATTTTCTTCATTTGCCACGCATAGGCGAGATGGATCAGGCCATCGGTCGCTTGAATCAAATATGGGTACGCGAACAGTTCCTTCGGCTGCTCGTCCAACACCGCGATCCGCTTCCAATCGTTGATGCCGTCGAGCGAGACCGCCAGCGTAAGGTTCTCGCGGGAACTCGCCGAGTCGTTGAAGGCAATCAGTACGGAACCAGAAGACAGGCGGAGTGCGGCGACGCTGGAGTTCGGATTGGGGAGATCGAGGTGTCGCGGTGGACTCCATGTGAAGCCACCGTCTGTAGTCTCTTGGTAGTCGATGCGTCGCGCGGGAGACACGTTGCGCAGGTACGCGATGGCCCGGTGTGGAACGAGTGGAACGATGGCCGGTTGGAGGAACGTGCGACCTCCCGTCAGTCGCGTCTTCGTCACCGTCAGCCGATCACTCGTTGGACGAAGCCAGAGCATCTCGGGAAACTGCCCGACACATTCGTGATAGATCGGCAGGCCGATCTCACCCGACTCGAGCCTGACAGGAGCGGCACGAACCAGTTCGCTCACATTGAGAAACGGGCTGAGCGATAGCCGTTGACTCGGTTGCCACGTCGCTCCGCCATCGAGTGAGCAGCGTGCGTTGAGGGAACTTCCCGACCAACCGCCCAACGCAATCGTCACGTAGACCAACCATACTCGTTTCTGGGCGTCCGCAAACACGACCGCGTTGCCGACCTTGCGGAGATAACGATCCAGATCGTCCACCGCGATCTCACGATCCACGATCACGCGCGGAGGACTCCATGTGCGATGCTCGGAATCGGGCACGCGATCGACGGGTGCATCGCTCGAAATCGGTCGATCTGCAACAGAGTCCGTTCGATCCAAGTCGGACATCCAGACCGCGACGTCCTTCGCACCTTCACGCGAACCGGCGTACCACGCGCAGATGATCTTGCCACCAGCGGTCTCGCACAGCGACGGACAATGTGCGTAAGCCAATGGCGGGTGATGCTCGATGAAGTGACTGAAAACTCGAGGCACTTCGGCGCGACGAGCGATGGCACGCTGGGCGTTCTCGGCTGACGACGGCAATTCAAACGGAGAACTGGGGAACACCGCCCGATCACCGCGCGGCCAGCACCACAACGTGGCGGCGGCGGTCATCAACAGGGATCGTCGTGTCAGGGAGGTCATCGTTGTTCCGCGCAGGACAGACACGCCACTGTCACAATCACCCGTTTGATAAGCGTAGGACGGGCACTCTTACCCGTCTGCTTGCTTGGGACAAGACGGGCAAGAGTGCCCGTCCTAACATTCGCCTTCAATCAGCCGTCAGATGCTGAAGTCGGTCGTGCGGCCGAGTAGTCGGTCGATCAATTCTTGTGGGATGTCGATCGCGAGTGATGTTCCGCCGACATCGGTCGGGTTGATGCCGCAGTAGACCGACCATGGCCCCAAGTGCCTCCAGCGACCGGCTCGCTTCGGTTCGTTCGGCAGGACGGGGGTCGTGCAACGGTTGCAACCGATCGTCGTGAAGCCCTGCTGATGGAGCGGGTTGACGATCACCTGATGCTCGGCGATGTATGCGTCCATTTCGTCGTTCGTGAAATTGGCGAGCGGATTCACGCGGATGCAATTCATCGCGGGATCGACCGACAGAATTGGACAGCCGCCTCGCGCTCCCCCCTCGGCACGACGCAGGCTGCCGATGAGACAGTCAAACTGTCCGCGCGTCGCCAAGAGCGGTTCCGTCTTCCGCAGGTCGCAGCATTGCCGCTGACCCTCGGGTGTCAGATAGAGGACACCGAGTTCCTTCGTCTGCTCTTCCATCGATTGCTTCGGCTGGAGCGTGATGATGTCGAGACCGTACTCGTGCGCGAGCCGATCGCGCGTGTCGAGCGTCTCTTGAAAGTTCACGCCCGTATCGACGAACACGACCTTCATGTTCAGCTTCAGCACGCTGACCATGTGACAGACGACGCTCCCCGCCATCTGCATCGCGGTCAAGGCGGCAACTCGTTCGCCGAAGACAACCTTCGTCCATCGAAGCAACTCGGCTGGCGACCGGTCTTCAAACGCCTTGTTGAGTTCAATCAGATCGGCCTGTGTGAATCGAGCCATGTCAGTCCATGCTTTCGGGGAAATCGGAGTTCGGCCGGAATCTAGCAGATGCTTTGGAAACGGGGCAACGCCGTGTGAAA
>CAMAYU010000305.1 GCA_945862235.1 Schlesneria paludicola DSM 18645 | reverse complement strand
CGTCAGGCACTCCGATCAGCGAGGCCGATCTGTGGATCGCCGCAACGGCTCGCTCAGTTGGCGGAACACTCGTCACGAACAACACTCGTGAATTTTCACGAGTTCCGAATCTCAACATCGATGACTGGTCCAAGCCGTAGTGACAGCTCTGCAATCCCGATTGAGGGTGATTGGCAAAAGGACGAGGTGCAAGATGGCAGTGGTTCTCCAAGACTTCTCATGGAAAAGGATGATCGAAGCCGTGGAAGCTGTTCGTGAACGAGCTTGTCGAGCGACTGCCGCGCTGCAACGTGCGGGGATTCCGTATGCCGTCGCGGGAGGAAACGCCGTCGCCGCATGGGTGGCTCGCGTCGATCGCGCCGCCGTCCGCAACACACAGGACGTGGACATCCTCGTCCGTCGCTCCGACTTCGATGCGGTAAAGGTGGCCTTGGAATCCGTCAGGTTCGTGTACCACCTCATCGACGGCATTGATTGCTTCATCGACGGCCTCAACGGTAGCCCGCGAGATGCGGTTCATCTGATCTTCGCGGGCGAGAAGGTCCGGCCGACGAACCCGCTTCCTGCGGCCGATGTCACTGACGCCGTTCCCGCCGAGGAGTACACCGTTCTCTCCTTGGAAGCCCTCGTGCGGATGAGTCTGAATTCGTTTGGTCGTGAAGACCGAATGCACCTGCGCGACCTACTCGACGTTTGTCTGCTCGACAACTCATGGCCCGCCCGCCTGTCCCCCGAACATGCCGCACGCTTGCAGCAATTGATCGACGACCCCGACAGTTGACCCCTGATCTACACAACTCGTCCTCCCCCCCCCCTTTGGGAACCACTTCACAATGCAACGCCGCACGTTTCTCAATACGACTCTCGCCGCAGGCGGTCTCGCCACGATCCCTGCCTCCATTTCATCGGCTGCTGACGAGCAGGCCAAACCTGTGAGACAGCTCGTGGAACTTCGGACGTATCTGTTGAAGGAGGGCAAGCAGGGGGCGTTCGATGCGTTTGCGAGCAACGCGCTGATCCCGGCACTCAACCGGTTGGGAGTGAAAGCGGTCGGGGTCTATCACGAGTTGCTGACGCCACCCGCCGCTGATGCCAAGCCGCCCGAGACCAAGTCGGTTCCGGCCGCGTTCGTGGTGATTCCGTATGCCGACGCGAACCAACTCACCGCCGTGACCGCTGCGTTGGCGAGCGACACCGTCTACCAACAGGCCGCCGCCGAATACCTGTCTGTTCCCGCGACCGATCCCGTGTTTGATCGGATCGAAAGTTCGGTGTTCCTCGCCTTCGAGACGATGCCAAAGTTGGTCGCCCCCGCCCACAAGCCAACGCTCTTCAATCTGCGTGTCTACGAAAGCCACAACGAAGCGGCGAGCAAGAAGAAGATCGAGATGTTCAACAAGGGTGAGATCGCAATCTTCCGTCGCGTCGGTCTGACACCGGTCTTCTTCGGCGAAGCCATCACGGGGACGAGGCTCCCCAACCTCACGTACCTCCTCGCGTTCCCAGACGAAGCCGCCCGAGCAACCGCGTGGAACACCTTCCGCGCCGACCCCGAATGGAAGACGCTGAAAGCCATCCCCGAGTATGAGGACAAGAAGATCGTCTCGAAGATCACCAACAAGCTGCTCACGCCCGCGGAGTACTCACAGATTTGAGTGACCTTGAAAGGATCGCCGACTTCGCAGCCCGTGGCACCCCGCATCCAGTTTCAGCAAGGTGATGCCTTAGACATTGAGCAGCATCCTCTTGGATGCTGTGGTTACAAATGGTATGTGATGTCGATCCTGACTTTGGAGAAGGTGCTTGTCATGTCGGTCATTTCACTTCTCGATCCGCCATCCGTTTCGGCTGAAGTCGATGCGATGTCGATTCAGCTTGGAGTTTGTTCGGAACTGCAGCGCGTGATCGCAATGACACGCGCCCTCTTTCCCGTCAATCACGTACAGGTCGTGGTTGAAGATGATCCCGAAGTCCCTTCGGATCCGCACTTGGCAATCGTCGTCCAGTGTGACTTCGACGATGTCGATCAGTTGGTGGCCAGCCAATGGAAATGGCATGAACGTCTGTTTGAATGCTGCCCCGCACCGCTCACTTCGACCTTTCGTTTGGTGACGGAATCGAGGCCATGATTCGCGGCGAAGAGTTTCTCGAACGGGCGAAGAATTATGCCGAGGGGCCGACCGAAGCGGACTGGCGTTCTGCGGTCAGCCGAGCCTATTACGCGGCGTTTCATGTGGCTCGTGCCTTAATGAGCAAACTGGGCTTCACCGCACCTCGAGCCGATCTGGCTCATGCGTTTCTCTGGCGACGCTTGGGAAACGGTGGCCACGTTCCGTTGGCATTGGCGGGTTCGCGGCTGAACCAGCTTCGCGGCGAACGCAACCGGGCCGACTACGATGTCGGTTCTAATCTGTCTTGGAAGGAGACCCAAGCGGCGGTGACTTCCGCCGCCATGATCATCGCCACATTGCAAGCTCTGTCGCCCGAGGAACAAAGCGCCACCACCGAAGCAATGAAAACTTACGAACACGATGTGCTGCGTGAATCCACCTGGCGCAATCGGCCGCGATAATGAGTGGGCCGTTCAAGCAAGCACAAACTTACTCAACCACGAATGGTCACGATGCCGCGTCTGCAACTGTTGTTGATTGCTGTTTTGATTCTGCTCCCCATCGCGCTGTTTGCCGGGGTCGGGGCGTGGGCGATTTGGCAGTCGGGGCATTTGATTTGGTTGTCGTGGGCGATGCCGGTTTGTTGGGGGCTGGCGTGGGTGCTGCTGCGGAAGGCGAAGCGGGTTGAAGTGACGTTGCCCGAGATCGGGTCGCGGATTCATTGGACTCCGCACGACAAGGCGGCCGGTGAGATCGTGGCGGCCGAGCAGAAGCGGATCGGTGACGAAGCGACGGCCGAGCAACTGACCAGCCACACATTCTTTCGCGACCGAACGCTCGATCTCGCGACGAAGGTGGCTCGCCACTATCACCCCCATGTGGCCGAGCCGCTCGATGCGTTGTCGGTCGTGGAAGTGATGGCCGTCGTCAGGCTGGTCGCAGAGGACATGGAGGTCTGGTTCGACGAGAACGTTCCCGGCAGTCATCTCGTGTCGATCGGCCAATGGCGAATGCTGGCGAAGGTGCCCGGTTGGTGGCGGGCGGTGAGCAATGTCGGTTGGATCGCGTCCGTCGCAATGAACCCGTTCGCCGGGATCGCTCGCTATGCGGCAAGCAAAGTCTTCGTCGATCCGGTGACGAAGCAGGTCCAGAACAACGTGTTCGGCGCGTTCTTCATGCTCTACCTGCGGCAGGTCGGGTTCTATCTGATCGAACTGAACAGCGGACGACTACGCGGTGGATCGGCTCGGTACCGCAGTGCGATGGCGAGGCTGGAAGGGGGCGGAGGGCAAAGTCAGGGACTCACGTCCAAGAGCCAGGGGGCTGACGCCGCCCCGCTCAGAAAAGCAGATGAGCCTGTGACCGTGACGATCGCGATCATCGGGCAAGTGAAGGCGGGGAAGTCGAGCTTGGCGAATTGTTTGCTCGGTGAGCAACGGGCGGCGGTGGACGTGTTGCCGCTCACGCAGGATGTCGCGCGGTACGAGTTGCGGTTGGACGAGACGCACGACCGATTGGTGCTGCTCGACACGCCCGGTTACAGCGATGCTGGAGCGACGGCCGAGCAACTGAAAGCGACGCGCGAAGCGGTGCGGCAAGCCGATTTGATCCTGCTCGTCATGGCCGCGACCTCCCCCGCGAAACAAGCCGATGCGACGATGCTTTCCGAGCTGTTCGGTTGGTTCCGCGAACAGCATCACCTCAAGCCGCCTCCGGTCGTCGGTGTCGTCTCGAAGATCGACGGACTCAGCCCGGTGATGGAGTGGTCGCCGCCGTATGACTGGTCGCAGCCAACTCGCCCGAAAGAGGTCTCGATCCGCGAGGCGGTCAATTACGCGCGGCAGTCGGTCACAGCGGGGTTTGGCAGTGCCGGGCTAGGGAGCGCGGGGCTGGGTGCGGGGGAAGGTCTCGCCAGCATCGTTCCCGTCTGCACGGATCGCGAACGGCACCGCGTCTTCGGGATCGAGGAGTGGCTGCTCCCGGTGATCGCGCTCCAATTGGATGAGGCTCGCGCGTGTTCACTCGTCCGTTCGGTCCATCACGACCACGATCGCGTGAAGACATGGCGCGTCGTCTCGCAACTGATCGCGTCGGGACAGCGGATCAAGGACGCGGTCGAGGCCCTGCGTGATCCTCACATGCCGGCAAAGTAGCCGTCATCGCTCCGCGTGACGAAAGCCGATTGTGAGTTGTCCCTGTAACTCAGCAGTCAGACACCAAGCGACTCAACACGCCCGATCACATTGGTCTTCCGCCCCCATCCGCCGCGTGCGTGGAAGCCGGGGTCAGGTGGTTCAAAGTTCATTTTTCGCCCCAAAAAATGAACTTTGAACCACCTGACCCCTGATCGTCCGTTCGGCAGCAACTCTCGGAAGTTGAAAATGCACAGCCCAGCCCCTACACGATGATCTCGCGGATCGGCGTGCCGTGGTCGATGTCGAGTCGCTTCCGGCCGGGGACTTCGAGGCGTCTGGAGTCGAGGCCGAGTTGATGCAGGATCGTGGCGTGGATGTCGGTGACGTAGTGTCGGTTCTCGACGGCGTGGAACCCGATCTCGTCGGTCGCGCCGTGGACAAGCCCACCCTTGATCCCGCCGCCCGCCATCCAGACGGAGAAGCCGTAGATGTGATGGTCGCGGCCGTCGCTCCCCTGCGTTCCCGGTGTGCGACCGAACTCACTCGCGAAGAGGACAATGGTCGAATCAAGTAGACCGCGTTGCTTGAGGTCTTTCAGCAACCCCGCGATCGGCTTATCGACCGCTTTGAAGTTCTTCTCGTGGTTCGCCTTCAAGCCGCCATGAGCGTCCCAGACACCGGCTCCTCCCGCACCATGCTGCACTTGGATGAAGCGGACTCCGCGTTCGATGAACCGCCGCGTGGCGAGCATCTGCATCCCGAAGTCGCGCGTCGCAGGATCGTCCAGCCCGTAGAGTTGCTGCGTCGCCTGAGTCTCGACGTTGAGGTTGAGGACATCGGGGACCGAGGTCTGCATCCGGAAGGCGAGTTCATACGCTTTGATCCGCGCGGCGAGCGCCGAGTCATTCGGGTACTCGACTCCCTTCAAGCGGTTCAGTCCGCCGACGAGATCGAAGCCGATCTGCTGTTCCTCGCGGCTCAGTCCTCCCGCCGACTTGCCGAAGTCGAGCGGGTTGTTCGGATCGACGCAGATCGGAATCGCATCGTGAGCCGGCCCGAGGTAATGCCCGTCCTTCGCGTTCCAGTACTCGCGGTTCCCCATCGAGATGAACTGCGGCAGGTTGTCGTTGAGGCTGCCGAGTCCGTAATGGACCCACGCGCCGAGCGTCGGGTATTCCCCGTCGAGCATGTGGCGACCCGAATGAAACTGCGTCTGAGCGCCATGATTGTCGTCGGTCGTCCACATCGAACGCACGATCGACAGGTCATCGACACAGCTCCCCATGTGCGGCACCCAGTCGCTCAGTTCGATCCCGGCCTCGCCGTACTTTCGATGCCCGACCTGCAACGGATAAAGCTTGTTCCGCTGTTGCCCGTTGGCGTCGTTCACCACGGTGACGCGCGCGAGCTTGAGCTTCTCCGGATTCTGAGTTTCCTTGTGCGGCGTCTCGTTGATCGACTTGCCACCGTACTTGGTCAGCTCGGGCTTCGGATCGAAGCTCTCCATGTGCGACACGCCGCCGTTCATGAACAGCCAGACAACATTTTTTGCTTTCGGCGTGAAGTGGGCCTGACCGTTCGGCGGCACTCCTTCGGCAGGAGCTTCAGCCCGCACAACACCATCCCGCGCAAGCATCGCCCCCAGCGCGAGACCGGTGAACCCCAGCCCCATGTCTGCGAGAAACGCGCGACGATGAACGCCGCCCGCACACGAGTCCGAATCTTGCTTAATGTCTGTCATGCTGACTCTCCCTCAGGGCGAGGTTCTGCCCAGTCTTCAATTCTCAATCCGGGGATCTGTTCAAAGTCGATGCGGTTGCG
>CAMAYU010000304.1 GCA_945862235.1 Schlesneria paludicola DSM 18645 | reverse complement strand
CGCCACCTCGCCGGCCTCGGCGGCTTCCTCATGAGAAAGCGCGATGGAAACCCCGGCTGGATCACACTCTGGCGCGGCCTCGACAAACTCCTACTCGCCATCAGAGGATTCGTCGCAATGAACCAAAGATGTGGGTAAGTTCAAGCCTTCTGATTCCAGATCGCGAGCCTCGGAGAGTTGTTTCTTCAGAACCGACTCATCCACGTCGCCGGAATCGAGCGCGGCCTGAACCTCCTTACGTGTCCTCTTGACCTTCATTGCACTCAAATCGCGGGTGGCCAATAGCTCACCGGAATTGCGTTTGTGTGCCTCGCACGCATCGTGCGCCAATGCCCTGAGCGGATGAATCGCCTGTTGGATGGCAGATGTCTTCATTAGCCCAGGTCGGCCAACGGCACAGCCCCACAAATTACAGACGACCGTCCAGTCGTCGAATCGCTTCGGACGAATCGACACCTTGCGACCAATGACCGCTGCCGATGCCACGATGGCCGACATGGCTGAGAAATCAGGTGGACAACTCATCCGCGTGGCGATGTCGTGAACGCGAGCGCGAAACTTATCGGGGAGCAGTTCGTAGTCGAACGGCATCACGTCAGGCAGGTCGTCGGGCAGAGGCTCGGGATCAGACCACTGATTCGACTCCGTTTTTTCGCCGTTTCCCTGTGTCGGGGACGTATCAAAAGTATCAAAAGCCCCCTTCTGCCCAAACTTATCGACGAGGAGATCGAGATTCACACCACTGTGGTGGGTCGGTCTCCAGTTCAATCCGGTCGCGTCAGCCAAGTGGCAGAGCGTACCGATCCCAATCCCACCACCACCGAACGAGGCCCACCGCTTCGCGCAGTCGCCATCGGTGTACCTATCTGGTGATCCTGCTGACCACTGGTCCCACTCACACAACATCGACGCGGATGAGTCGACGGAATGCACAGCCATCCCCGTCTTGATCCACTGCTCGTGGTGCATGTTGGGATCAAGCACGGCGAGTGCTGCCAGCGCGGTTGCACGGTCATCGTCGCCGGTGCGGATCGAGTTGTCCGACTTCTGTGCCTTCTCGTTTTCATCGCCGCCTGATTTCTTCTCCGTCTTCCACGATTTAAACAGCTTCAGAACGGACAGCAGTTGTGCCGGTCGATCCCGAACGTCATCCGGCGTGTTGTAAACTCGCTGGCCAGTGACCGTGAAAAAACGACCTGTGGCGTATATCTCAACTTCACCATCATCATCCGGCCTGTCGTATTGCTTATCGAACTTCTCCGGCAGAGTGCCACGTATAAACAGCTTGACGCCAGTGCCGCTCGGGGAGACTTCGCAATACGTGCCCAGGTGGTTGATGATGTCTTCGGCCCAGCCCTTAAGCTTGCCGGTGTCAGGGTCACGACAATCATCAAGGTCGATGCCGTTGATGCCATCGCCGTTGAATACGAACCCAATCCCGAATCCCTGCGATGAGGCGATCCGTTCCACGGTCGCGAAGTCGTGCCAGTTGCGGGGATCGTGAGCGTCGCAATCATGACCGTGGTTGTTGCAGGGGACCTTGCTCCACTTACCTTTATTGTTTCGATCCCATTTCCAGAGCACCCACCGCGAGACCTCGATCAGTGCTGGCGCGATGCCCTCAACGTCGATGTCGTGTTCCGGTGGCTTTTCTTCCCGCAAGATGGCCTGTCGTCGTGATAGGGTCGTTGTGGTCATTCGTCACCTGCCGATCCGGCAAGCAACTCAGCAAGCCGACGAGCCGCGGCATCGAGAGCGGCACGTTCGTCGGCATCACGCTCCTGTGCGAGACTCCAAGCGGCATCGAATTCGTCGATGGCGGAGACGATATCGGTGAGATGTCTCAAGGTGTCGCAGATACGGCTGTTGCCACGTCGGCGAAGGTCTTCGGTTGATTCGGTCTCGCGAGTTGTCATAATGAGGGTGTTCCTTTTGGGGGGACGAACAGAAACAGAAAACGCCACGGAGTCGCACCCGTGGCGTTTTCGTTTAGATGCCAGCTTCAGCCAGTGCCGCGCGAGCCGCTGAGTTCTGCTTTGCTCGGCGTGTCTTCGTTGCGGGTGGTGTCGATGACTTCGGCGAGTTCAACGCCGTGATGAACCGCCCGATGGCCTCGACTGAAGTGAACCGCTTATTGCCGATCAGAATCGATTCCAGCTTCGCGCCGCGAACGCCTTTGAGCGTCCAGCGATAGCGCGTGCCGAGATGTGGGTCGCCCGGGATCAGTGCGGTTTCAAACGACTGTAATTCCTCGGTCTGAAAGTCGATCATTTCGTTGGTCTCCGCTTTGGTTTGTTGCTGGTGCGAACAATCAAGACGGGACCATTAGAAACGCAAAAACCCGCCTGAAAAGACGGGTGTGGTGTGTTGTCATCGAGTTGTCATCGAGTTGTCATTACTTCCACAAATGCTCGAATCTGCGAGCCTGCCGTAGTAGCGATGGCGCTTCGTCGGCCGCGATGCGTTTCTTTCGGCAGAAGTCCCTTGCGCATTCGGCTTCGCTGGGGAACTTGGCCCGCTTGTCCTTTAGGTGGCGGCATAGAGCGGTAACCCTATCGTTCATCGGTAAGTTATTTTGAGAAAATGTGCTGTCGTCATCGACGCCATCATTCGTGTTGACTGTCGCTGGCTCGTTAGTCCGTAGTCGCAACGCCTTGCCGATCCGTCGTGCCAGATTGTGATCGATGCTCGTGTCAGTCGAGACGCACAGCTTGAGTGAGGCGGCGATATCGAGCCAACCAGCTTGATCTTCCCACGGCTCGGGCGGGTGAAATTGAGCCAGCCGAGATGTTGCCTCGACTTCCGCCGCTGTCGGCGTGTCGGGCAGGCGGCATTCGGAATCGGGATCGAGTCCCCTCCAAGGGTCGAGCAACTCATCCTCTAGGTCGGGGTAAGCTTCCGCCGCGACGAACACCGAAAACTCTCGCCCGGGACGCATTGCTTCCCCAAAGTCCTTTACAAGGTCAGCCACGTTGATCGACTCCTGTTGTCGATGCCTGAATTGAAAAGAACTCGGAAGGACGATCAGGAAGTTCGTCCGTGTCGGCCGCTAAGCCTATCCGAGTCCGTGTAATGCTACCGCCGGAGCGGCGATTCTCAACCGCAGCTTCGAGCCACGGTCTTCGCCTTCTCCAGCGCGAGGTGAGCGTAATGGTTCGACATGTCCGCCGATGAGTGCCCAAGCATCGCCTGCACCGCATCGAGTCCATGACTCTCACGAATGTCAGTTGCCGCCGTGTGACGCAACCAGTGAGCGGTGAACTTCGAGATGCCGAGTTCGACACATGCTCGTTTCAGTCGATTACTGAACGTCGCCCGTTTCAGTGGAAACAGTCGCCGAGTCGGATCAAGCGTGATGTACCGGCTGAGAATCGCCTGCGACTTCGGGCCGAATGCGAGGATGCGGGCTTTACCTTGATGAAGGGTCTTGTGATCGTCCAGCACGGCCACCCATACGTCGCCGATCCGGTCGATCATGCCGCCGGTGAGACTGACGAGTTCTCCCGGTCGCATCCCGGTGAGAACTGCCAGGTCGATCATGTCCCGCGTCTGTTCATCGACGTGGCCTCGCACAGACTCAAGGTGATCGTGCTGAACGGCTGTTCGTGGTGCGTGATCTTTCGCATCCGTCCTGCCAGCCAACAGCGGCGAAAGTGCCTGCAATCCCGTCAGCACAGATGCCGGAATCAGTTCGTTCTCGACGGCGTACTTGAACACCCGCCGAATGCGTCCGACTGACTTATTGATGAAGTCCCGGCACATGGAACCGCAGTCGATCATCGACTGCCTGACGGCCTTCAACGCCGCTGGTCCGAATTTCTTCGCGGGTGTGTCGCCGAACAGATTCACCAGCGGACGAACCGCAGATCGCACGCAATGCACCTCAGCGGTGATCGAGCCGTTCTTCTGGTAGTGGCGTGCGGCGAACGTGAGATACGCCTGCACCAGTTCGTTGACACTCAACCCATCGTCTTGGGTGCCGTCCGCTGCCAGTGGATCTACGGCAACGCCGGTGGCGTGTGCCTTGATGAGTTCAGCGTAGCGAAGACGGGATTCCTCGGAACCATACGTTCCGAGGTAGTGATCTTTCCCGTTCAACCAGACTCTGGCTTGTCCGGTTGCCTTGTGAAGCGAATACGTTGGAAGCCGATTTCTCGTCATGTGCAGTCCTCCCACCCCGATTTCGGTAGTAACTACCGAAGTGATTCAGGTGATTTGGCTGCACTGACGAACGTCGTCAGGTAACGTAACTCGTTTCAGCGTAACTAATTGCCCAAGACAGGAATCGAACCTGCACGGTATTGCTACCACTAGGCCCTCAACCTAGCGCGTCTGCCAGTTCCGCCACTTGGGCTAATGGAATAACCGAACCACTGGTGAGGGTAAAATGAGGTTCGGCGTTGCGGGCGGGGAGTATAGCGGGGAAAACGAGGATCGCAAGGATCGTAATCAGGCTGTCGGACCAAAGTAGTTATTCCGTACCTACGGGGAACACTCTTAGGGGGAGGAACAGCAGGGCCAGCGCACACTAAGTCCTTTGTGCGTTGAGGACTTCGAGGAGTACGTCGACGTTCCAGCTGCAGCGTCGGCGTTGCATGGCGAGCCTGTGCCCGTCTGCGTGTTGTTTTAATAATGACAGGGTGAAGCGATTGAGCCATGCGAAGTTCTCGCGCAGTTTGGCTTCGCGGATGCGGGACCCATCTTCTCGATAGGTGATATCGAGGCTCCAGTGGCAGGTGTTTTCGATACCCCAGTGGCTGCGCACGGCGTGGGCGAGGCGGTTCACTCGCCATGGCGAGGCTGCTGATAAAACAGCGCGAGGCGTAAGTTTCTCGACCGTCGCGCTGAGGCATCAGCATCACGACGTCGATCGTCTTGAGGCCTGACCACCGGCTGAACCCGGGCAGCGTTTTGGGAGCCGGCATTTGAATCACGATCCGTTGTTCTTTCCGGCCGTGGCTCTGCTCGGCCGTGACCAGGCGGCGGGCACCGCAGTCGGCGAAGTCGGTCTGCATCTGTTCGTCGATGTGGGTGACGACCGCTTGAGAGAGCTTCTCTTGGTTCCCTTTCAGCGCCAGCACGAAGTCGGCACCGCCCGCGACGATATCCAAGGCGATGGCCGTTTGAGTCCCCATCGTGACGATCGCTCCCCGGACATCGGCCAGCTTCAACAACGCGGGAATGGCTGTGATTTCATTAGATTTCTCGTCGGTCGCGAACGCAGCCAAATCATCATGGTTTTCTCAGTAAATCAGGGCTGAAATCACTTTTTGACAACGCACTTTCGGGAACAGTCGTTATACAGTCCGCTCACCCAAATACGCGCAAACAAGCTTTGTTTTCAACAGTTGTCTGCTCTGGTTTTGGTGCGTTCGTCTTGGATGAACAGGTGGGCTGTTCGCCAGAGGTTGACCAGCGTCTGCGTATATTGTGCGACGGCGTGGATGGCTTGGGGCCGTAAATGTCGTCCGGGCCAGTGGCTGGCGACGTGGAGCCAGATGCGGCGATGGCTGGCTTTGAGCAAGGCACCGGCTTCAAACAGGCGGAAGCGTGCGGTGCCGACTTCCATCGTCTTCAGTTCGGGCGTCCGAGCGTTGGCTTCGCGGAACAGCGAGTACAGCAGGTAGGCTAGCACGTGGACCATCAGTTTCTGAGCGTTGGCCAAGAATCGGTGCGAGCTGAGTCGGCCCCTATTTAAACCCTTCTTCAATTCACCAATTCGGACGTTCGGGAGTAACTGTAAAGCAGGCAGCGGTCGTACCGGGAGTGGTGCGAGCGTGTTGGTCTGGATTGAAGTTTCGGGGTGATGTTGGGGCGGGTGGTTTGTCGGTGATTACGAGGTGTTGGTGGCGAGTGTTTCGCCGGGGATGGCGAACGGGAGGGGGCGGAGGTTTGCGTCGAGGCTGACCAACGTTAGGCCGTAATTTAGGAAGTTGCGTCCGTGTTTGTGGCCAGGGCCAGCGCACACTAAGTCCTTTGAGCGTAAAGGACGTTGAGTAGTGTGTCGAAGTTCCAGCCGCAGCGTCGGCGTTGCATGGCGAGGCTTTTGCCTTCGGAATGCTGTTTTAATAATGACAATGAAAAGCGATTGAGCCATGCG
>CAMAYU010000303.1 GCA_945862235.1 Schlesneria paludicola DSM 18645 | reverse complement strand
AGTTGACCGAGCCATCACTACCGCCGCCTGATCCTCGATCCCCGATTGACTTGTCGTCGGGCTTGCCGCTGAGCGTTGCTGATGCGGCGGTCCCTGCCGTGAAGCCGAAGCGGCGATGGGCTTCGCAAGTTCTCACGGCGGCGATGCTGGTCTGCTTCACCGCGTGCGGCTGGTGCTGGTCGCAGGTCGCACTGAACCCGAGTGGTTCGGCCTACAGTAGCCCCGTCGCTCCGCCGACGGGAGTTTCTTCGCTCGCCGCAGCGGGCGCTCCCCGCCGCACACGCAACATCACCGAGAACATCGAAGATGTCCGCCTCGGACGCCGCGTCGTCGGACGCAACCCGCTGCGCGAGCAGACTCAATCCCCGACCGACATCACCCCCACCACGCACCGCGCTGTCCGGCTGGAGATGGACCAGCACGGCGCACTCTATGAACTCGCCTTCGTCCGCTCACAAGCTTGGCTGAACGAACAGCAAGCCAAAGTCGGCGGAACGATCCATCTGGTCATGACCGAAATGGGCCTCGACGGCCCGGCCCGCGTCGTCGGCATCGACCCGTGCCCCGAGATCGAATCCGACGACGGCACCGGTCGCACGATCGTCACCGGCACGATGAAGCACTTGGCTTCCAACGTCCTCGAAATCGAAATCGCCGCCGAAACCGAACCCCTCGGCGTCACCGACACTCACCCGATGTGGAGCGAAGACCGCCACGCCTTCGTCGTCGCCGGACAACTGAAAACCGGAGAACGCCTCCGACAATCCAACGGCCACCTCACCCAAATCACGCGCATCACCCCGAAACGCGGCCCCCCGGTGATGGTCTACAACCTCGAAATCGACGCCGAACACGTCTACCACGTCAGCAACAGTGGATTGTTGGTTCATAACGCCTGTCCGCTCTCAATGGATGATGCGCTGGATAAAGCGCAGCAATTCATGCAACCGGGCGTTCCCATCCGCAGCTTGGACCAACCAACGGGAGTGCAATTCATTCAGAACTTTGTGGACGCGAATGGGAACCGAGTTACAAAGCGAGTAGGTTTCGATGTCAACCCGGCGAGCAGACATGTGCAAGAGCTTGGGCGACATCTCAATCTACAAACGCAAATCAATGGCAAGATCATCAAATCAGGGCCCTTGGCAGACCCGCACTTGCCAATCGACCCGAGTACTATTCGTTTGGGAGATTACTAGTGTTGGTCCGAGCCTCGCTTGACACTCACGAAATTGAAATGGTTGGCACGTCTGATGAATGGGAGACGTTCGCGGATTTTCTCGAATCGGAGAAGTGTGAATATCCGCTAAGCCCATCGATCAATGTGGCACCGTGGGACATTTGCTTGACTGCGATCCACGTTGAAAGAGTGGCGCACGGGCTGGTTTTCGTTCATTGTTCCACGAGTGGTATTCTCACAATTCAGGGATCCCCCGAATCGCTTCATGTATTGTCGGAAAATGCGAGGGATATGATCGACGCGGAAGTCGAAGGTCACGTGCATGTCGATGCGGCGATACTTCCTGAAGTAATTTCAGAAGTGAGCGCAACAATGGTGTGGTTACGTTCCTGCCAGCAATACGATTCATCTGGTAATGACCGAGCTGGGCCACAACGATGAGGGACGGGTGGCCTTGCTCGATTCATCAGTTCGGTGAGGCGTGGCGGGGTGGCCCGGCTTGATCCGTAAATCCAGTGAGGAGTGCCACTGCTTTGGAGTCCTCGGAGAAGCAGTGCAGGTGGTCGGGCAGCGTCTGTTTTCACTGCTTCTCCGAGGACTCCGAAGCAGTGGCACATCGTTGAAATCGGCGGTCGAGCCGGTCCTCCTCGTAGAGAGCTTATTTCGTCGATTGGGAGGTCGATTTTCGGCCGGTGATCGTTCACGAATGACCGTTCGGTCGCTGTTGTTGATTCTCATTTCTCTTGACCTTGAAAGGTGGAGCCATGTCCCTGACTACGACGGAAACACTGGGGTTTGCTGACGGAGTGATCGCGTTCATGAACAGCAATCAGGCGGAACTGGCGGCGGCCGGGTTGGCCGTTGGGCCGTTCATCACGCAACTCGGTTCGCAGAAGAGCGACGCCATCACCAAGAACGATCAGCAGGAGGCGCTGAAGGCGCAACTGCGCACGAAAACGGAAGAGACCACCACGGCGTTCTCCACGCTGTACGACAACACCTCCACGAAGCTCGACGCGGTCATCGGGGTGCTTGGAAAGACCTCCGAACTGGCCAAACAAGCGGCCAAACTCCGCAGCGACATCCGTCGCGGCTCCAATCCGGCCGCTCCGACGCCTCCCACGCCGTAAACTCATATCTGATTGGTGATTCCGATAACCGACAGCCCTTTCTGGGCAACTGCCCGAAGCCTTCGGACAGCCGCCTGAGACCCTCCCGCATTCGCCCGAAGTGGTCAGTCCACCTCCCAAGACTCGCGGACGGTCGCCTCAAGCTTCCGGTCGATCGCCCGAGACCTCCGGCCCCCCGCCCGCGATTCCCGCACCGTCGCCGCCGCCACTCTGGCGATCGCCCAAGCGGAACTTCCAACGGCCCGCAGCCCCATTCCGGCGGGACGGCCGGGGCTGCTCCAAGCGGAGCGCGCAGCACAGGAAGCCTCACGCTGAGTGAGGGTCAAAAGGGAGCGTTGATCTTCGGGGAAGGTCTGTCTGGGTTCTTTGGCGGCAAGGGGCATTCGCAGACGGAATGCCTCGGTATAACTCGGCCGACGTTTCGGGGAGGCCTCTCCATCACATCTCCGGCCTCTCCCTGTCGCACTTCCATTCTCATTTCTTGAGGAGGCGGCCATGTGGGAATCTCATCAGCAGGTCGGGCGTTGGTTGTGGACTCACAATCCTTTCTACCTCATCAGTGCCTTGTTGATGCGGTGCGGAACGGATACGGCGAACAGAACATTGGGGCGATCAACTGTTGGATGATGATGGGCGTGTTGGCTGGTTACACGCTGGTCCTCGCGACGATCGGTGTCGTCATCGTGAGGTTCGGCAAGGTGTGGGACGACGCGCGGTCGATCCTGCTGCTCTTGCTGTTGCTGTTCCTGGCCGTGTTTTTAGGGTGCCACGGTCACGGGTGGCCTGGGGTCAGGTGGTTCAAAGTTCAATCTTCGCGGAAGGACAGTTCCATCGATGGTGAAGCCGCCTGCCCGCGAAGATTGAACTTTGAACCACCCGACCCCGGCGGGGCGCGGCGGGGTGGCCTTGCTCGATTCATCAGAGCGACGGCGGCGAATGGCCGTGGGCATCAGAAAAACGGCGTGACGTTCCACCTTGACCACATCCCCACCGGGTTTACCCCGGTGGATTCAGGTCTCTGCACTACTCGGGGGTTTGGACTCTTGTAGATCGAAGACGTGAGCTGATCGGAGACGTGAGTTAGTGCAGAAACCCGTGAACCACCGGGGTAAACCCGTTGGGGTCTTGCTTTGTTGAGCACACGAGTCGTTTCTGAAACGAGCCGTCATCCCGCCGCTTCGTCGAGGACTTCATCGGCCACATAGATCGGCAGGTGTGGCGAGTAATGAACGGCCAGCGCGACGGCATCGCTCGGGCGGCTATCCACGTCGATCAGTTCGCCATCCTTCTTAATGCGGATGGCGGCGTAGTACGTGTGGTCTTCCAAGCTGTGGATGACCACATCCTGAATCTCACCGCCGAGAGCTTCGATGCTCGCCTTAACCAAGTCGTGCGTGAGCGGCCTCTGCGGCAGTTCGCCCTTCACACGGCGGTCGATGCTCGTCGCCTCGAACAGGCCGATGAGAATCGGGAACGAGCGGTCCCCTTCAACCTCACGCAGGAAGATCACCTGCTGATCGTTGATCTCACTGATGATGATCCGGGACAGTTCCATTTGGACGAGCACAGCAGGCTTCCTCAATGTTCATTGATTGCAACGGCGGAAGTATAGCCCCGCCAGATTTGAACCCTCAAGCGGCTCACCAAAACAGCAGGGCCAGAGCCTGCTTGAAGCCGGGCAGGATGAAGGGAGGGTCCAGCGGCGCATCGCCGCGCCGGCCCACCATCATGGTTCGATATTTCTCGATGGTGGGCCGGCGCTCGAAGCGAGCTGGGTCCCACCCTACTGCTGTGTCACGACAATGAACTGAGATCGGCAGATTGGTGAAGATCACTCGCGATGGAGAATCACTTCACAGCGCCAAACGCCGCGAAGCAATTGTGTTTGTGCAGGACATCCACGTTCCGGAATCCGACCTCTCGAAGCAGATCGAGCTGAAACACCAGTGGCTTCGGCGTGTCTTCTCGTTCGATATAGGCCAACACATGATCGCGATAGGCTTCGTCCTTCAGTTGCATCAGGTATTCCCCGTACTTTCGCCACTGAAACTGTTGAACAGCGGGATGGCTGTGTTCGATCAGGTCGAAAATCCAAATCGAACCTCCTGGCCGGAGCGATTCATAGAATTTCCGAAAGACCATCCGCCATTCGTCATCGCTGCGTAAATGATGCAGCACGGCTGCGGCCAGAATGATGTCGAAGGAGTTCGGCGCAAGAGAAATGTCTCGCACATCACCCTGCATCGGCGTGATCGTTCCGGAAGTGGCCGCGCCGACCCGTACGGTCGCGCGATCCAGCATGTTCTGGCTGAGATCAATCAGCGACACGCTCAACCCAGGAAGGTGTTGCAACAATTTGAGCGAGTAGTTTCCGGCACCGCAGCCAACATCCAGTAGGTGTGTGGCGCGGGGCGTGACCGCTGCGGCCGTTTCGGCCACGAGGCTCATCGCCAGCGGGGCATCGACCGTCGCCGATTGTCCGGTCTCGATGTTAGAGAACCGTTCCACATCGGCATCAAATCGCAACCGAATCTCATTCACAGTCGATTTCATGACGAACCGCTTCCTACCGTTTCATGGTGAGTGGAGTTGAGCATCAGTCCACCGACAATTGCTTCACAATCTCTTCGATGCTGGCCAATTGCTTCTGTTGGTTGAGCAGCGTCTGGCGAATTTCGGCCACGACTTCGGCTGGGGCTTTGGCAACGAAGCTCTCGTTGCTGAGCTTCTTCTCCGTTCCGCCGATGAAGCCGCGCAGCTTGTCGGCTTCTTTCTGTTGCCGTTGCCGTTCGGTTGCCAGATCGACGAGACCGTCTAGCGGCAGAAAACCGTCGGAATTTCCGAGTGAGAAGCTGACACTTGCCTTGGGCCGCGCGACGTTGGGACCGGTGGCGGTCAGCGTCGCTTTGGCGAGGTTCTCGAACTGCGACTGCACCTGCTCCAGATCGGCCGCGACTTCGGGCGAGCATCTGATCGAGATCGTCACTGTCAGCGCGGGGCTGATGTTGTACGTGCCGCGCACGTTGCGAACGGCCACGATCAAGTCTTGCAACCGTTGGAAACGGGCTTCGAGGGCTGAGTCTCGCCACGCTTCGAGACCGCTCAAGGTAGCCGTCTCGCTCCGCGAGTCGAAGCGTGATGACTGGCCAGCGTTCGCAAGCGTTTCAACATGAAGTGAGCTGTCAGGCGTTCGCGCTTCCTGTCGCGGAGCGACAGGGCTACGTTGGCCGGGCCACGGAGCGATGATGACCGCGTCGGCGGCGGGTGTCGGAGTTGGCAGGCCACGCGACGGGGCGATCTCGCTGAGGCGTTGCCACAACTCTTCCGTAATGAACGGCGTGAAGGGATGAAGCAGCCGCAGCGTCGTGTCGAGAACTGCCACCAGCACTCGTTGAGCCGCCGGTTTGAGAGCCTCGTCGCGCAGACGCGGCTTAATCATTTCGAGATACCAGTCACAGAACTCATTCCAGACGAACTCGCGCAACGTCCGCGTGGCCGCGTCGAACTTGTAGAGATCGAGCAGCGATGTCACCTCATCCGTCACGGTTGCGAGCCGCGAGAGAATCCAGCGGTCTTCGATGGCCAACTCGGAATCGGACACTGGCCCAGCCGAGTAGCCCTCCAAGTTCAACATCGCGAAGCGGGCCGCGTTCCAGAGCTTGTTGCAGAAGTTGCGGCCGTACTCGAAGCGTTCGATCGTGATTCGCGCGACCGGCTCGCCGTCGTCGGGGGTGTAGTTGGGGGTGGCGTACTGCGAGTCCTTCTTGCACTTCGCGCACTTGACCTTCGGCTTGCCCGGCTTGAACTTCAGGTGATGCGG
>CAMAYU010000302.1 GCA_945862235.1 Schlesneria paludicola DSM 18645 | reverse complement strand
TCTTTCGAGTTCACCAGCGTCCACAGCAAGTCCTCGACTCCTTTACGCGGCTCAGGGTCGCGGTCGATGTAGGCGGCGGCGTTGAGGATTTCGTTGCGGTTTGGGAACCGGGATAGGCTGGCGAGATATAGCTCCTCGACAATTTGGTAGGTAGATCGTTTGGCCTCGAACAGCTTGGCGATGCGGGCGTTGCCGTTTTGGAGTTTGTTCTCGAACTCGTCCGAGTTGGCCAGCAGCAGCACTTGCGAGAGCGTTGCGCCCGTCGAGCGTTCGCATTCGCAGCCGCTCACCCGGCGAGGACGGTCGAAGGTGTCGAGGAAGTAGGAACCAAAACTCTCGTTGGGGAGATCGACCGCGCGGGCACTCGCGCTCATGTTGCTGAACTGCGTCTTGGCTCCCGTTGCCTGTTCGACGGCGTCGTGCATGACTTCGGCGGGGAGGCGGCGGGCGTAGTACCTCGCGAAGTTCTGCTGGTCGCCGCGATTGTCGCTCGTCGGGTCCGACGCCAACTGGTAGGTCTGGCTCTGCACCATCAGGCGGACCATGTGCTTGATGTCGAGTTGGTGATCGCGGAACTCGCGGGCGAGGGCGTCGAGCAACTCGGGATTCGACGGCGGGTTGGTCTCGCGCATGTCGTCGATCTCGTGGACTAGGCCGCGTCCGTAGAAGTGGCCCCACAGGCGGTTGACCAGCGTACGGGCGAAGAACGGGTTTTCGGGCTTGGCCATCCAGTCGACGAGGGCGTGTCGCGGGTCTTCCTCGGGAGTGAACTTGGCGACGGGGCCGTCGAGAAACTTCGGTTCCAGCCCCTTGCCGGTGACCGGATTCGTGTCGTTCAGCGTGACATTCGGAGACGTGAAGTACGGCGGCGGCTCACCGAAATTCTTGCGACCGAGCCGCGTGTAGAAGCCCGCCAGTCCGTAATAATCCTCCTGACTCCAGCGTTCATACGGGTGATGGTGACACTTCGCGCATTGCAGTCTCAGCCCGAGAAAGACCTGCGCCGTGTCGGCCGTCGTCTGATGAAGCTGGTCGTCGCGAGACTGCCAGAACCAGTTGATGGCCGGCGCATCGGGCCACTCGCCACTGGCGGCGACGATGCCGCGGACGAACTCGTCGTAGGGACGGTTCCGCGCGATCATGTCCTTCAGCCAGTTGTGAAAGGCATACGACGCCCGGTCGGACCCGGCGAGGTTCGAGTTCCTCAAGATCGATCCCCACTTCATGGCGAAGTAAGCGGGATAGTCGGACGACGCGAGCAGTCTTTCGATGACGGCGTTTCGTTTGGCCGTGCGATCCTGGTCCGAGGCCGCTGCGATGTCGGACTGGAACGCGCGAGCTTCCTCGACGGTTGGCAATCGGCCGCACAGGTCAACAGTGACTCGACGGAGGAACGTCGCGTCGTCACATGGCCCGGACGGCTTGAGACCCAGCTTCTTCCACTTCTCGACGGTCAGTTGATCGATGAAATTCTTCGGTGTGAAACCGGGGATGCTCGCGAGCGGAGCACCCTGCGGACGGAGGACTCGGCAAACGGCGACCTGCCCCATGTAACGAGTCATGATGGCCGCTTCGCCTGTCGGTTCGTTGGCGGTGACGAGTCCGTCATCACTCACGACGGCGACGACATCGAGATTGCTCGAATACACCGCCTCGCGCGTCACATCGCGGCGGCTGCCATCGGAATACTCGGCCAACACGGCAAGCTGCTGTTGCTCGTTGACGTTCATCACCCGCTCGGGCGGCGTCATGATGAGCTTCGTCACGCGAGGTGCATTCGGAGCCGATGCCGGCGCCCCCGCCTGAATCCACGAGAGAATCAACCGATACGGTTCGGACCCCGGTTCGATCCGCCGGCCTCCGCCATGAGGAACCGCCGCCGTCCCCTTGAGTAATAGCAAACTTCGCTCAGGCGCGGAGACCATCACGCGCCGACCGCGCGCCTCCGCGACGAGGGCGTTGTAGTCGTAGGCCGTGTCGAATCCGAACAGCGACAATTTGAAACCGTTCTGTCCGCTCGCCTTCCCATGGCAGCCGCCGGCATTGCAGCCAAAGCGGCTCATCAGCGGTTCGATCTCGGTTGCGAAGTCCACCTGCCGCACCTGATCCAACCCCGAGACCTCGACCGGCACGACGACCTTCTGGCCACCATGCGTCACCTCAATCGAAGTCGTTCCATTCGCATGAGGGACCAGATACCCAGCCGCATCGACCGACACGACCTTCGCGTCACGGCTGACATACGTCCCCTTTCGCGTCGCGTCTGTCGGCCCATCACTCACCAACAACTGCCGCCGAGCAAATGCATCCCGAAACTCGACCTTCGTGGGTTCGACCCGCAACTCGGCAGCAGCGGCTCCGCGCGCACAGACCAGAGCGATCAACAACACACACGCCGAGGCCGCGCATCGCGACTTGTAGGATGGGCGCTCCTGCCCGTCCGGCTTCGGCATTTCGCCCCGCTTCAAACTCGACGAGCGGACGGGCAGGAGTGCCCATCCTACGCCATTCGGCCCGCGAGATTCGGTTGTTGTGACGGGCATGCGGTTCATGGGCGAGACTCAACAGGCGGGAGCGTATAGGCGGAGCGGGTCAAGTCGGGAGGTTGCGGCCAATCCCGGCCAACTCCCTCCGACAGAGAATTGGCCGAACGAGTCCCCTCGTTACACAAATCGGCAACGGCTGAATCGTACTTCCCGGAAAAACCGTCAGCAAACGGATCGGCCACTTCGTCGTGAAAGTAACGTTCGGGTTGTAACGATTGTGTGGTAGTGCCGCGCGGTCGAGCACGCCTCGATCACGGTTCCCCCGGACTTCACGCCCAAAGCATGTTGTGAGTGGCCAAGTGTCAGTAACCGGGGGTCCGGCGAGTGCCAGTATCCTGAGGTCAGTGGAACACTCATCCGAGTGTTGGATTCCTCATCTTTTGGAGCTGATGGCATGGGTAAAAAAGAAGGCGGAAGGGCGGAGGCAATTGATGGTCCAACGCTTGCGGCACACGTTTCCGCCGCACTGACCTCGGGTTACTGACACTTGGCCGCTCATTGCTCATTCACTCGAATCGGAACAGCGAGTAGTGCGAAAACCCGCGAGCCACCGGGGCAAGCCAGGCGGGGTCGCGGGTTTGAGGATTAGTGATTGAACAGGAACTCAGAACTATTGAGCAGTGCCCAGAAGACATCGGCCAGCGCGGCCTTCTGGTTCTTCGTTGGGCCGCCCGATTCGACGTACTTCGTCAGGCGTTCCAACTCCGCGGTGTGGGGCTTTCGGGTGAGAGCGGCCAAGTAGAGCGTTTCGATTTTGGCAGCGTCCTTCATCAGCGGGAACTCGGTGACGGCGGCGAGGGTCGCGCTGTTGTCGAGGTTCGTCGCGGTCGAGGTGAACTGGCCATTCATCAAGGCGAGGGCTTGCAGGATCGAGGTCTGTCGCTCCGTGTTCGAGTTGTTGTCGGGGGAGAAGAGCTCGAGGAACTCGGCGCGCGGGCCGGACTGGTTGAACGCGAAGACGTTCTGCTGCTGAGTCGGTTCGAAGAAGCCGACCGCCACGGCGAGGCTGTCGAAGAGTTGCTCGCCCGTCAGTCCCTGCACGGTCATTCGAGCGAACTGCTGCGGCTGATCCTGCGTGTCGTGCGACTTGCGGCTGGTCAGTTGATACGCCTTCGTCGAGGTGATCGCCCGGATCAGATACTTGAGGTCAAAGTCGTGGGCCGCGAAATCGGCGGCCAGTTCGTCGAGCAACTCGGGATGGCTGGGCTTGTTCGTCGCGGTGAAGTCATCGACCGGATCGACGATGCCGACACCGAAGAAGTGGCCCCACAGTCGGTTCACGGTCGCCTTGGCGAAGAACGGGTTCTTCTTCGACGTGGTCCAGTCGGCTAGTTCGCGGCGCGAGCTGACACGCGTCCGCCACTGAGGCGACGTGCCGTCGAGCAGCGTGGCCTGCACGACCTGATCGACCTCGGGAATGGTCAGCTCGCGCCGATCAAAGACCTCCTTCACGCGGCCGACGAATTCCTCGTTGCGATCGATTCGTTCGATCCCCGCGAAGAAGGCGGCGTAGCCCCAGAACTGCTGCCGCTTCCAGGTGTCGGTCGGGTGGTCGTGACACTGCGCACATTCGATTCGCAGGCCGAGAAACATCCGCGACGTGGCGGCGGCCAGATTCTCGGGCTTGATCTGCTTGGCTTGAAAAAACGGCAGCGGCGAGACGTTGCCCGCCCCATCGAACGGCGAGTTCATCGCGCGGCCGGTGTCGAGCGGCACGGTGAGCAACTCTTTCACGACGGCGTCGTAGTGCGTGTTCTTCGCGAGATGCTGCCGCAGCCACGCCTCAAACCCCGGCAGTTGAGCCCGGGCCTGAAAGTCGGTGTTCCCCTCGGGCATCATCACCCGCCGCCAGAAGTGGCTGAAGTTGGTGAGATACTGCGGCCCGTCGAGCAACCCGTTGAGCAGTCTTTCTCTTTTGTCCGGTGACTCGTCCCGCAAGAACCGCCGCGCCTCCGACACCGGCGGGATCGTCCCTCCGATGTGCAGCGACACCCGCCGCAGAAACTCGGCGTCATCGGAGCGGTCGGCCGGAGTCACGCCATCCGCTTTCCAGCGCGACTCCAAATGCATGTCGATCCGCGCGGCGAGGTCTCGCGCATCATCGGCCTTCGCTGGCGATGTGAGTGCAAACGATAATGCGGCTGTCACGACCAGAACAGACAAACGGCAGTGAGTCTGACGGGATGAGAGAGACATCGCGGTTCCTCGCCAACACGAAGAGTGAGACGACAACATCCATACAGGCACAATGTCTGACAGGTCAAGCCCCGCCATTCCTTAGCGAGCAATTCCAAGCTTCACGCGACTCGGATTGCCTGGTTTTCAGAGTCGGCCCTATAACCCGCGCGACTCGAAGCCGTTGGCTCGACTGCTTAGTCGGTGAGCGGATTTTATCGTGATGAGCGGTTAGTGAGAGGAGGCGACCCCGATGCGAGTTCTCTGTGCTTGTTTGTTGCTCTTGCTGCTGACCGGGTGCTCGCTGCTTTCGCAACAGACGCAGTCCGATTCACGGCCGCACGTGACGAGTGGTGAAAATGTCGCCACGAACCATCAGCCGACCGAGGAGAATTCCGATGACGAAATCGATCCGGCTTCCCTCCCCGCTGGCCAATGGCTTCAGGTGAGGCTCAACGCGGAGAAACGCGGCACATCCGAAACTCCCACCTCTTATTACATCGGCCAACTGCAACGAACCGATGATGAATCGATCACGCTCACGGAGGTCACACGCGTTTACACGGCTCCCTTGACGGCGACCGTTTGGAACGATGAACCCGCCCCAGTCACGGTGCGCCTCGACCGAATCGAATGCCTCAACCCGATCACCGCCGAACGGGCTGCGCAGTTCAAGCAACCGCGGGAGCGGGTCGGTATGGACTACTACTCGGCCGTCGCGTTTGATGAGGGTGGCAAAAATGTCGATCCAACATCGCTCCCACCCGGTCAATGGTGTGAGGTGAGACTGCATGACAAGCAACGCAGGTTCACCAAGATTCACACCACGTACATCGGCCAACTGCAAAAGGCAGACGACGATTCGATCAAACTGACGGAGGTCACGACGTGGGGATACCACAGTTCCACCTCGCCGCTTCGCAAGCGGCCCTATCTCGAAGACATCTTCACGGACGGGGCTGCCAAACCGAAGCACGAACCCGCCCCGATCACGGTTCGCCGAGACCGAATCACACGCGTCACGCCGATCACCGCCGAACGGGCCGCACATCTCAAAGAACCTCTCCGGCCATTCGGCGTCGATTTCGACTTCGAGCAGGGCAGCTTTGAACTCGGGCCCCCTGTGACGGTGAACAGATGGGGCCGCGAGGTCGTCGCGGAACAGAAGACCCACTGACCTTCGACAGAGTTTTCCTTGGACCATGGGCTCGACTCGCATTGCCCCGGCCGGGTGACCGGGGTTGGAATGCTTCGCGAGACCCCGGGACTTCGTCCAAAGCGACTCCAGTCCTTGAACTTACCCACATCTTTGGTTCATTGCGACGAATCCTCTGATGGCGAGTAGGAGTTTGTCGAGGCCGCGCCAGAGTGTGATCCAGCCGGGGTTTCCATCGCGCTTTCTCATGAGGAAGCCGCCGAGGCCGGCGAGGTGGCGGA
>CAMAYU010000301.1 GCA_945862235.1 Schlesneria paludicola DSM 18645 | reverse complement strand
AGCACGAAGACCTAGGAGCGCGCGCCACACTTAGGTTGTCTCGGGCAAGACGACCTTTGAACCATTAGGCCGTCGATCAACGTGTCTCTTGAACAAGAAGTCTGAACTTACCAGCGCGCGCCACACTTAGGTTGTATCGGGCAAGACGACCTTTGAACCCGATGAGCTTCGTCGAACCATGTATCTCTTGAACACGAAGACCTAGGAGCGCGCGCCACACTTAGGTTGTCTCGGGCAAGACGACCTTTGAACCATTAGGCCGTCGATCAACGTGTCTCTTGAACAAGAAGTCTGAACTTACCAGCGCGCGCCACACTTAGGTTGTCTCGGGCTGAACGGACTTTGAACCCAACAATGATCTATTCCATTCACAAAGGCTTTCTGCCGTCGAGCGGTGCTTTGACCGCTCGACGGAGACGGAAGGGTCTAGGAAGAGCTTCCTGAATAGGTCTCCTCTTAGACGCTTGCTGTCCGTGGCGCTCATCATTGCGTTTATGGCGCTTGACTTGCGATTCGTGTCACTCGACTTTGGTTAAGTATTTTCCCATTCGGAGGCATCAATGTTAGTTGAGAATGATCATCGGTCCTTTCCGACATCGACCGATGAAGAGCCATCTGTCTTGTTACAGCCCGAAGCAATCATCGAAGACGTGTTCGACGGTGAACGTGTTGGCGGCGGACCACGATCCGATTGGAAAAGGCCAGCTACGCTGGTCACACCTGAAATCGTGCGGGCGACGGGCGGAGGATTGGCGTCGCTGCTTTTGGGACAGGCGAACTATTGGTGTAGCCCCCGTAAATGTAAAAGACAGTTTCGTGCGATGTTTGAAGTTGGCGGAGTACCAGTGTGGCTGGGGGGCTACCAGTCGTTCGCGGATTCGATGGGTACGACGAGCACCAAGGCGCGACATGCCATCAACAAGCTCGTTGCCGAGGGATTCATCACGAGGGGGGGGAGAACCCCCCTGTTTTTGACTCCTACGCTTTCCGGCTGGCAACTCAGTTATCCTGACGCCAATGAACTCTACGTTCCCTACCTCTGCCAATCCCTCGACGCCGTTTCAATCCAGCCGCTTACGAGAGAGCGATTAGCGTCGTACCACCCCTTGCTCCAACGATGGCCGGTACCGTCGCCACATCCACAGGTCAGAAAGCGAGCCATCTGGATTCCCCAGTCATTCATCGCAATCTGCGAAGAAAACTTCAACGCCGCGATCGTGTTGTCGAACCTCCGCTATTGGCACCGGAAAAACTTCAAGAATCAGTCCATGCGAACGCTCAACGGGATTTCGGGCTGGTTCTGGAAGACGTGGCGTCGTCACGAGGTTGAAACGGGTTTGTCCGTCAAACAACTCGGAAACGCGATGGGTTACCTTCGGCGGCGAGGGTTCGCCCAGTCCTGTCGCGCCAGAACAAGAAATGGGTCACGCCTCAAAGTCCAGATGCGATTGAACATGAACACCATACTCGACGCCTTGAATCTATTGACTTACGAAGACGGACGATGGGTCTGATGGAGACGCGAAATGACGGACAGTCTCAGTGAAATCGTTTTGCCGGTCTCTGAGGATCAACAGTTCCGGGCTTACAGGAACCGGGTTGAAGAGCGAATCGTGTTGTCGTTGATTGCAGACTTTCAGCTTGATCCAGAACAGATACGCCTCGCTAATGCGGACTCCCTCGATGAAACCCGATTGTGTCTTTCCGGTTTTCGATCCGCACATCCGTGTTGCCCGGTCGAACTCACATTTCAACTATTCCAATTTGAACACGAACAGTGCCTCTTCTATCTGTCTAGCGCGCTTCGATCGAAGCGCCCCGTCGAGTACCGCGAGTATTGTGCAACGCGCTCCGAATACTGGAGCCGATACCCGCACCTTCGTGAAAGACCATTCGGAATGATCTTTAAGTTGGCAAACCTAGACACTTTCGTCCTGCACGATCTGACGTTTTCCAATTTGCAAATTCAAGATTCGATGCGCAAGTGTCTGGAATTTCGCAGTCCGTATTGGAAGGCTTGGTCACATCCGTACATCTACATGCACACTTGGCCGACTTTTCGGTCAATGCTCCGGCAACTCTGGGGTTCCCAACGGACGAGCATCGCAGTCGATCCAGCTCATGATGACGAGTCGGCGAAATCGAATGATTTTCTCAAGGCAGAAATGAAAGCGATCGGCCTTCGACAGAGACATCTCGCCGAAGCGCTTCAACTTTCGGAAGCATTCATCTCAATGTGCTTCAGCGGACGGCGTCGCTGGCCAAACGGGAAGATCGACCAAGCCTTGGCGTGGCTGCGAGATCGTGCGAACGATGAGTTTCCGGAAGTGCAACCGGAGTGTTGACGGGGACGGCGTAGCGTGCCATCCTTATCATCGTCACTCTCACTATTGTAGCGCCTAACAACAGAGACGGGTGGGCACCTGTGCGTTAGTTGGTTCACCTGCGTGAACGTAACCCTGTTCTCGATGATGTTGGGAGCAACGCTGTCGGGCGGCGCGGAGTGACGCACCGCAGTCACTCTGACTGTGGGAATTGGCACTCGAATAACCCGCACACGGAGAGACGGGCAATTGAAGTCGGCATCAGGCTCATGCTGGACAGGCACCAAGGAGGGTGACACGAATGACTTCGGCAACCACGATCAACTCACAAATGACGGCCACGACATCGAAGCAACTCGCTGCTCCGAACTGCATGGTGAGGGTTTCGTCGTTCAATGCGTTCACACAAATCTCGCTCGTCCCATTGTTCGATCTGACCCGTTGGGAGCTTCGGGCGCGAATCCTCGCAGACCAGCCCGCCGAAGAGATCGCGGCGGCGATGAACCTTCCCCTCAGCATGGTGACTGCGTTCGAGGCGGACTCGTTCGACGTGCGACCGCAGCTAAAGCACTCATCGATCGTGCTGCACACGATCATCGGCATCCCGCTTACCGAGGAGTGGTCGGCGGCGGACGTGGGAAAGTTCTGGGCGTGGCTCGGCTTCACATACGGGGCGGGGGCCCTCGACGTGGCCATCCGGCCCTACATCAACCTGCCGCCGAAGCACCAGGAGTTGGGGCTGCGGGCGTATCTTTCTCCAGCCTGCGATGTCTGTGAGGACTTTCGACTTCTGGTGGCTGGCAAACTGACGCCAACCATGGCAACCGTCACGCCCGACGGCCGAAAACTCATCTCAAAGCTGCAAAAGGCCACTGAGCGTCGAGTCAAGCCAGTTGACCTGCTGACATCACTGAGCGGGCTGATTTGTCGGCCACCGGCTCTCGAAGCTAATCGTGAAGAAGAACCACAACTCGCACCGTACTTGAAGGAGGCCGCATAGTATGGACGCCGCTAACACCCTCACCGATGAACAGCAGGCCCAGTTCTTGCGAGATTCTTCGGCCAGCGTCTACCTGACTTCGTCGGTCGGTGCCTGCCTCGGCGATGTCATCACGCCCACCGGTTTCCGACTCTACCTAGAGGGACTGCGACAGGCGGCCGGCAATCCGACTGATCCTCTGCAACAGATGCTATGGGAGCAGTTCGCGATGGCCCACCACAATCTCGGCAGGCTCTACCACCAGGCCAGTGGGGCCAAGACGATCGACGAAGTTCAGATCTATTACGCCGTGACCCTCAAGCTGCACGCCGAGCTTCGACAGTTAGGGGAAACCTTGCACCGGCTGTCGAAGTCGGAGCGGAGTAGTGCGGCAAGCTCCTCAAAACAGCCGTCGATGACCGCAGGCCCCCCCACGGATTCTGGAGGGCGAGACACCCAACAAGGAAGTACCGAGAGTGAAGGCACCGAAGAACCCAACGTCCTCCCCTTCACCGAATCCCAACCGCGTCGCCGCCGGTCGCCAAAATCAGTTGCTGCGACAAGGGCTTTCTGAGGAGGGCCGACAGCGTTTGCGTGAGACGGCACTCGCGAACCGGCCGTGGCAGCACTCAACCGGCCCGCGATCCGTCGAAGGCAAAGAGCAGTCCGTCGCGAACGGCAAACGGCGGCAGACGGGCGACCGCTCGGTGCGCGAGCTGCGACGAGACCTCGCACCGCTTCGCGAGTTGTTGAAGACGATCCAGGAACAGCGGCGGTTGCTCTCGGTAGAACAAACCTCCAGCGTTCAATAGCCCTCCGGACTATAGTACGGAACAGTCGGACGGTTACTTTGTAACGCCCAACAACATTTGCTAGGAGAGACGCCGCGTTCTATGCTCTGGTCGCTTCATGATCGTCGGCTTCGAGCAGTTGTCGGACCTCATTGCAGTCCCCGAGCGAGATCAAAGCTTGCGACAGGACGACCAGCTTGTCGCCGATGGCGGCGCAGCCTGGTGTCGTCAAGACCATGCTGCGGAGAACTTCCACTCGTTTCCTGACCACCTCGATGTCGGTCAAGAGTTGCTGCAAGCCCTCCAGCAAACTTGTTGGTTTGCGAATTCTGGGTCCGGAACCGCGTCGCCTGCTGAACTGACCGGCCTCGCGCTGCAAGTACTGGCGGATTTGTTCAGCCGACCAGCCCTCGTTTGCTGCCAACTCCGCGGCCCTGAGCAGTTTTGTGGCAGTGCCTGATGAGGCAAGTGGCACGCAATGTCCCCATCCCAGCGGCAGCTTTGTCCGCTTGATGCGGAGACTGGTCAACTTTGTCCAATCCTTTTCAGTCAGCAGTTCGGCGATCTGACGAGCCTTTTGCTGACTGGAATAGTTGGAGCTGATCGAGAATTCAGTCGCCAACGCGTCTCTCTCGGTTTCATTGGAGGGCGGGGTTTCAATCATTCGCTTTCCCGCTGCGTAGTGTGAGTTCAAACACTGGAGTGCGGCATTAACGGTGTCGTCGGATGGTGACGACGGCTTCGGTTTCGAGCTGCGTTTGGGCATGAGAGTGACTTGCTTCGGGATGACTTCGAGAATTGTGACGTGGCTGCGACTGATTCTGCCTGATAGCTACGAAAAACGGAAAGCCTCCAGCCACCGGATCGGGATGGCTGGAGGCGGCTTGTAACCTGAAGACGTGAGACGGCTTCAATCCACAACGGGTGTAATCGCCAGAGCGTCGCGTTCGAGCGGCGTCGGCTCGTCCCTCAAAAAGGTCGCGACCTTGCCCCATAATTCCTTGATCTGGGCGGAAGAACTTGCCAGCCAGACCGTATCCAACAGGTTGTCCTTCTCGCGGCGCAGTTCAACGATGCGTCGGCCGACATCGCTGCTCATCAAGATCTGCGCTTCGTGAGCCTCGACACGGGGGCGAATGGCCTTGTTGACTTCGGTGTCGCAGCCATACGTGCTGCCCACCTCGTTGATGTGAACTCCCCTGACGCGCGCCAGGAGTTGGTTCTTGAGTACCTCTTCTCGCTCGTCGAGTTTCTCTTTCTGTTTTCGTATTTCATCGAGTTCGCGTTGGTTGTCGGCCAGTCCAAGCGACTCCAACGCGCGTTGACGAGCTTCCCCATGAACTCGATCCAACAACTGCGGATCTTCGGCGGTGATGGCTTCGATGCGGCGGTCGATGCGTTTCGACAGTCGTTCCTTCCAATGCTCTTTCTCGGCGACGGTGAGACCGGCCATGTTTGATTCTTTCAATGAATGAGTCTGAAGTTTGATGCGAATGGACTGCGGCCTCATCGGCGGACGAATCTGCGAGCCACTGTGACCATGACATTGGCCGCAGACGCGGCGGCGCGAATGGCGATGCCGACCGCCGGGCTGCAGATGGCCCGGCCAGCAAGCCGCCCGAACAGGGACGCAACTCGAACAGAACTTGTTTTGAGATTCATGCGCGGACTCCTTGAGCGGGTTTTCGGAGAGTGAAAATGTGGCCCGATGACGACTCCCTCACGCGACTGCCGCATAACCTTTCGCAGTCTTTTCGCGAACGAGCTTCTCGACGTGAGCCGTTGCCGCTTCCGCCGACTCCATCGTCTTGTGAGACGCCTGGCCCGACGAGCCGATGCGGCCGTAGGACGTGTAGACATCAGACCCTTGGACTCGGACTTCCCAGAACTTTGAGCTGTTTCCGCCGACGAACTCGAAGCGACGCGGTGTGATTGCTGTGGGCATGTTGGCATGGCCTTTCCTACTGGATTGTGTGTTGATGATTTGTTGGTTGGCCGGCTCATCACGGCGGACTCCTGCATAGACGGGAAACCGAGGGACGCCGCCGTCTGTTAGCTCTTGGTACTTCACGGTGA
>CAMAYU010000300.1 GCA_945862235.1 Schlesneria paludicola DSM 18645 | reverse complement strand
CTGATGCGCGGGGTGCGGCCGAACTCGCCCGTCACGATCACGAGGACTCGGCGGTCGAGACCCCTTGCGTAGACGTCCTCGATCAACGCCGAGACGGCCTGGTCGAGCGTCGGCAGGCGGAACTTGAGGGCATCGAACACGTGCTGGTTCACCGCGTGATCGTCCCAGTTCTGGACGCGACCGCACATCGGGCCATCGAACTCGGTGGCCACGATATCGACACCCGCCTCAACGAGACGGCGGGCCATCAGGCATTGCTGGCCCCATGGGTTGCGGCCGTAGCGGTCTCGCACGGCGTCGGGTTCGAGCGACAGATCGAAGGCCGTTCGCGCGGAGGGGCTGGTCAGCAGGTTGAGAGCCTGTTGATCGAAGCGATCAACCGCGTCCATCACGCCCGACTGATCGACACTTCGCAGCAGACGATCGAGGCTGCTCTTGAGCGACGCGCGGGCGTTGAGCACATCGAGCTGCTTCTCATCCGCGAGGCCGACGTTGGGGACGCGGAACTGCGGAGCACTCGGATCGCCCACGACCTTGAACGCCTCGCGCGACGGCCCGAGGTACGTCGGCCCGGCGATGGCGAAGTTGTCGTAGTTGTCGACCGGGTTCACGGCGACATAGTTCGGGATGCTCCGTTTCGGATCGGCGAGGAAATGGCTGGCAACAGTCATCCAATCGGGCAGGACGGGAAGCAGCTTGTCCTGCGGGTCGGTGTCTCCTGCCAGAACTTGCAACGAACCGGCCGGATGCCCGCCGCCGGTGTGCGCGACGGATCTCAGCAGCGCGTACTTGTCGGCGATCTTCGACAGTCGCGGCAGAAGCTCTCCAATCTCGATGCCAGGCACGTTGGTCGAGATGGGTTGATAAGGCCCTCGGAAATCGGATGACGCAAGCGGCTTGCAGTCGAACGTTTCGAGATGACTCGCCCCACCGCGCAGCCAGACGAGAATCACCGCCGGTCGTTCCGAGGCCGTTGCGTTCGGAGCGGACTCCGCCGCGCTGGCCTGAAGCCGGAGGATGTCACTCAGCGTGAGACCGGCAAACCCCGTGAGGCCGAGACGCAGGAACTCGCGCCGCGTGGAATCAGGACCGGAGCATGGCCGCTGAAATGACTTGGAATGGAACTTCGCCATGAGCTCGCCTCGCCAGTAGAAAAGTCTTGAGGCGAATGTCACCTCTCGAACAGGGCGAGATGGTATCGGCTTCCAGAGATGTGTGGGAAGTTCGATCCGAAGTCTGTCATCACAATGGGAAATGGAGCCTTGGAGTGCATCCCAACGCAGGTAGTCCGACTCTGCCGAAAGCGGGCATCGAACCACTGCGCATAAAAAAAGCCCCCATCCGTGGGGGCGTCAGCATCCGTGACAATGCCGCAAATTGAAAAGAACCCCTGATGGACAGTGACCTCGCCTGTGTTTGGGTGTACTGGCGATTGGGAACCGAAAGAGCAGAGTGGGTCGAACTACTCGGAGGGGGACCTTGGCAGTACACAGGCGGAAGTCTTGTTACTCTCCATCAGGGGTTCGGGCTGGGCGGTTCTGAGAGTTTGAAGACACTGAGAGCGACTTCAATCTCATTCGACGGGGTTTTCATAATGCACCCGTCGTGCCACTGAATCATTCGGCGCTGAACAAATCTGCTTTGACGCGAGTTTAATGGAAATAGCACCTTGTTTCCTTGTGGTTCACGGATAACCTGAGCATCATCCCTCCTCGAAGGAACTGGCGCCGAAGTGAGGTTTGTTCCTGTTTCAGCGCCGACAAATCGTTGGTGTCGGCTGTCTCGACGATTTCGGCGCACAGTTCGGCGCTGAGCGGATTGGTTGTCTCACGAGAATCACTGATGGAAGTGGCGACTCGATTCCCTCGTTGGCTGCTGGCACTTGTGGCGGGTTGCATCGTCACGTACTGCGTTGTCGTGTTGGCGGTCGTCGCCACAGCACCCGATTTGCGTCTGCGGTTTCTGTTATCCGACGCCATTTCCGCAGACTCCGTACAACCTCAACCTGGAATTCTGATTCAGCAGACGCCGGACGCGGAGTTCAAAGGAACAGCTCCCAAGCCGGGTGATCGACTGGTCAGTCTGGATCAGCAGGAGGTTGCCAACTTTCTGGACTTCTCTCGTATTCAGCTCTCACTGCGGAATCGAGACATCGCAGAAAATGGCGTGCTTCCCACGGTGGTGGACCCGCTGCTGACGACGGGTTGGCCATCCATGGTTCAGACTCAGGATGGGAAACGTTGGGTGAAGATGGAGTACGTCCCGCAAGGAATGCGGGATCGCCAGACGTGTGCGGTTCAGCTTCAGTCGATCCCGATCGGCGAAGTCGGGTTGACGTTGGTTTGGTTCCTGTTGCAGCTTCTCATCTTCTCAGTTGGAGCGGTCGCATTTTGGAACCGACCGTTTGATGAGTCTGCTCGCCGTTTCTTTGTGATGTGTACGGCAACTTTGGCGGCGTTCATTGGCGGGTTTCACTGGTCGATCGTCGCGGGCAGTTTCTGGCTGACGCTGCCGTTTGGAATCTGTGGAATTCTGTTGCCAGCATTCACGCTGCACTTCTTCTTGGTCTATCCGCGTCCGAAACCGCCACTCACACAATGGCCTGTCGCGGTGACACGTTCCCTTTATGCCTTACCGCTCGTGGCCGCCGTCTGCTTCGTCTGGACCGAGAGCTTATTGTGGAGCTTGATCGGATCGTCGGGCGGCTCATTGGGAACTGAGGTGCAGGTGTTGCGCTGGCTGAACAGCCTCACCTTTGGAATTTACGCGTACCTGAGCATCGCTGCGGCTTACTTTTTGATGACGTTGGCCTCGCTCAGTTACAGCGTGTACACGACGCGCAATCCCGTCGAACGAAGTCAGGTGCGATGGATTTTCTGGGCGGGTTTTGCGGCCGCATTTTGTATCGGTTACGCCCTGCTCTTGGCCGCGTTTTCCCGCGCGGACTTCGCGTTGGGAGGTGCTCGCGTGCCGATGTTTCTGGCCAGCCTTGTCTTCATGCTGGCGTATGCGGTCGGCATCGTTCGTTACAAGTTGATGCTGATCGACCAGATCATCAACCGAGGGATGTGGTACTACGTTTTGAGCTACGGCGCGACGGGAACCGTGGCGCTGGTGATTGCCTGCGGGAGCCTCGCCGTGGCGGTTCGCAAGACGCCACTTATCGAGCAGCAGTCGTGGATCATCGCGGGGATTTTGATGCTGACGGTCGTGCTGCTGATCTGGTTGCGCGATGCTTGGCAGCGCTTGGTTGATCGTCGGTTCTTCCGCGAGAAGTATCAGCTCGACAGAGCCTTGCAGCGGATGCACCGTGAAGTCGGGCGGCTCACCGACGTGCAGTTCTTGTCGGAACGGATGGCGCTATCGTGTCGCGACGTGCTTCAGTCCGAGCGGGTTGCTCTTTATTTGCGAGACGGTCGATCGAGCAATTTCCGATTGATGGCAGTCGAAGGCGTGGCGATGGGTCTGCCGATGCAGTTGTCCGTCACGGACGAGTTCGTGAAGGCGCTCGCTGGCGATTCGACGTTGCAGCGGGTCACACCCGGCTCGCGCGACAATGTGTCTCCCGTGCAAACCACGTTGCGATTGGTGCAGGCCGACTTGGTTCACGGCTTGGAAACGGACGGCGAATTGGCGGGACTGGTGGTCCTCGGACCAAAGCAAAGCGGCGCGCTGTACTCGGCCGAGGACCTGACATTTCTCACGGCGCTCGGGCAGATCACGGGCGTCGCATTGCACTGTGCGAAGGTGCATCAGGACATCACGAACTTGAACGAAGAGTTACGTCTGCAAGCCGAGCAGATCGCACAGCAGAAGCAGCAGATCACCATCTTGCAGGCGGAGGTCGCCGCCAGCGTGCAGCCAGACTCAGCGTCCGTTCCCGGATTGGAGTTCCGGCGCGACGCCATCATCGGACACAGTGCGGTGCTGGAACGCATCCTAGACACCGTTCGCAAAGTGGCGGTCAGTGACACGAGTGTGCTCATCCGAGGGGAGAGCGGCACCGGCAAGGAGTTGCTGGCGAAAGCCATTCATGACAACAGCCCGCGCCGTGACGGGCCGCTCATCAGCGTCCATTGTGCGGCGCTGTCGGCGGGATTATTGGAAAGCGAACTGTTCGGACATGTGAAGGGGGCGTTCACGGGAGCGACCGCTGACAAGCAGGGACGGTTCGAGCTGGCTCACGGGGGCACGCTGTTCCTCGATGAAATCGGCGATATCTCGTCCGAGACACAGATCAAGCTGTTGCGTGTGCTTCAGCAGCGCGAGTTTGAACCGGTCGGAGGGACGAGTACGGTTCGCGTGGATGTTCGCTTGGTGGCGGCGACACACCAAAACTTGGAACGGCTGATCGCCGAGGGAAAGTTTCGCGAAGACCTCTATTACCGTTTGAACGTCGTCAGTCTGACGCTGCCACCGCTACGCGAGCGTCCCGATGACGTGCTGGAACTGGCGGTCTATTTCTTGAAGAAGACCGCTTCCCGTGCGGGCAAGAGGCGGACGCGATTCGAGGACGATGCGCTCGATGCGCTCATGCGTTACTCGTGGCCCGGCAACATTCGCGAGCTGCAAAACGTGATCGAACGCGCGATCGTGATGGCCGAGGGAGACGTGATCTCGGTGGCCGACTTGCCGCCGGAAATTCAGAGCGGACAGCGGAGCCCCCGAGCGATCGCGGTGGATCGAACACGGCGAGCACGGGACGAAGCGTCCTCATCCGAGGAACCGCGTGGCGAGTGGATCGACGATGACCCCGTAGTCGAAAGGCAGGCGTTGGTCGCCGCGCTACACAAGTGTGGCGGCAACAAGGCTCAAGCCGCGCGGCTGCTCGGTTTGCCTCGCAGCACGTACTTCAGCAAGCTCAAGAAGCACGGCATCCGCGACGGAGCGACGGAACTGGAAGCGATCAAGCGGTTACCGCGTTAAATTGGTGCCCCAAGAACTCAACTCCGACAACCCTCTTGAAGTCCGGCGATACCTCACGCGGCACAAAGTGAGGTCTAACAAAGCTAAGCCGGACCTCCGCCACACCCGACCTCAAGCATGTGCCGATTGCAGGACGCGCAGCTCTTTGGGGAGCGGAAACGAGACGTGTTCCTCGCGCGTCGTGATTTCGTCGAGCGTCGCTCCGTAGCGGCTCTGCAACCATTCGATGCAGTCTTGCACGACTTGCTCGGGCGCACTCGCGCCGGCCGTGATGAGGACCGTTTCGGCGGACTCGAACCACGCGGGCTGCAGTTCATTCGCACCGTCGATCAAAAACGCGGGCTTCTCAATCGACTCTCCTATTTCGCGCAGACGGCGGCTGTTGGAGCTGTTCTGGCTGCCGAGCACAATGACCACGTCGGCCTGCTGGGCGAGCTGCTTCACGGCGTCTTGGCGGTTGGTTGTTGCGTAGCAGATGTCTTCCTTGGGCGGGCTTTCGATGCCGGGGTACTTCTGCTTGAGAGCCGTAATGGCACGCCCGGCCTCATCCACGCTGAGCGTGGTCTGCGTCAGGTACGCGATCTTCGCCTCGGCGGGCAGTTTGAGCTGGGCGACTTCTTCGGGTGTCTCCACCAGTGTGATGCTGGCCGGGGCTTCGCCCATCGTGCCGATCACTTCATCGTGGCCCTCGTGGCCGATCAAAATGATGTGGTAGCCGTCGCGCGCGTACTTGATCGCTTCGAGATGGACCTTCGTCACCAGCGGGCAGGTGGCATCAATCGTCTGCAACCGACGGGCCTTTGACTGCGTCCGAACCTCGGGCGAGACGCCATGTGCCGAGAAGAGCAGAATCGAACCTTCCGGCACTTCGTCGATCGTGTTGACGAACGTCACACCCTGTTGCGTGAAACGTTCGACGACGTACTTGTTGTGAACGATCTCGTGATAGACGAAGACCTTCGGGCCAAACATCCGAATGGTCTCGTCGAGGCACTCGATGGCCATGTTGACGCCGGCACAAAAACCACGCGGGTTCGCCAAGAGAATCTTCATTACTGCGGCCACTCCATGTCGAAGGGGATCGTCCTGAACGGGTGATTCTAGGCGGTCGTCGAATCAACGTCAGGGGTCAGACACTTCAAACTTCCAACGACGGGGGGCGTGAGCCTGATGCGTGTGCCGCGACCTCGCTCAAAAATCAGTCTCCGTCAATTGGTGGCACCATTGGGCCTTGCTACGATCCCGCCCGCCCACAACTAGCCGG
>CAMAYU010000299.1 GCA_945862235.1 Schlesneria paludicola DSM 18645 | reverse complement strand
GACGTGAAGTGGCAGATGATCTACAACTGGAACACCTACCCCGGCCTCGCGCTGGGGTTCTTGCTGCGCGGTTGGAGCGACGGCGCGGCGGGACTGGAAGATGCAACGCGCGGCTTTGTGATCTGTGGTGGTTTGATGTTGGTCTGCTTCGTCCTGTTTGGACTCGGTGGGGGAGACCTCAAGCTGATCGCGATGATGGGCGTGTTCCTCGGTTTCGAGCGGGGAGTCGAAGCGCTCCTCTGGACGCTCGTGTTGGGAGGCGTCCTCGGCGGCGCGGTCATCATCTGGCAGCTTGGTGTGGTGAATGTGGTGATCGGCGTGGTGCAGCATCTGGCACGCATGTGGCAATTCAAAGGTTGGGTGCCGGTCAGCACTCAAGCCCGCCAGCCACTTCAACAGACGCTGTTCCTCGCACCGGCCGGTTTGATCGGAACATTGATTGTGACGTATGACCGGTGGAGCGCGTGGTTCGTGGTCCGTTAATCCGTACGTACATCGTGGTGAGCCGGGTGGCGTCAGCCCAATGGCACTTCATCGAAGCTAAGAATCCGGGGGCTGACGCCACCCGGCTCGCCTGCCTTCCAACTTCATCCCATCCTCGTTGAGTGGCGTCTTCTGTGCATCGAGACATCCTCATCGCCTGCCTTCCCTGTTTCGTCGTGTTGTGTGCGGCGATGCTCGTGTTGCGCGGATTGCTCGCGGTGGGAGCGGCCTCGTGGGACTGGCGGCGGCTGATTCAGATGCACCGCTGTCAGCGAGGCGGCGTGCAGTCGTTGGCCTTCGTCCTGACGATGCCGGCCTTCGTCATGGTCGTGCTGCTGATCGTGCAAGTCAGCCAACTCATGATCGCGCAGATGGTCCTGCACTACGCGGCATTTGCCGGGGCGCGAGCCGCCTCCGTTTGGCTCCCGGCAGCGGTCGATGACCCTTCGCTGGAACTCGATGATTACGCTGAAGTCGAGAATCGCGTGAGCGACAGTCCCATGAGCGATGATGGCGACTACACCACGTTCGATATCAACTCCTCCACGAGTAGCCAGAAGCTGTGGAAGGTGAGGGCCGCCGTGGTGCAGGCGCTCGCGCCAGCGGCTCCTTCACGTTCGCTCGGTGCATCGGGGTCGATGGCTCGGATCGATGAAATCATCTCCGCCAGCCAGCGGATGTACGCGACGTTCGTCACCGCCTCGCAGTCGAACTCACAAATCCCCGTCCGTATCGCCAACAAGCTGCACTACTGCGACCAGAACACGCGCGTCGTGCTCGAATGGCGCGACGGACGCAACGGCAGCGGGCGCGATTCACTCAATAACTCCTCGTACAACGTCCGCAACCACACCTGCCCGAACCCCGAACTTCAGACGCATTTCCGCGAGAGCGAGATCGGTTGGCAGGACCCGATCACCGTCTACGTGATTCATCAGTTCGCCTTGTTCCCCGGACCCGGTCGCTTCCTCGCGGCGAGACTCATCCGCTCTGATGGCCTGCCCGATCGCGTCAGCCCGCGCATCAAACGGCCCGACACCAACGCGGGGGGCACGGTCTACACCACACAGATGACAGCCGCAGCCACGATCACCTGCGAGGGCCTCAAGTCCGTGAAGCCGCTCGTCCAGCCGAGGTATGCGCTGCCATGATGGGGTTGAGGGTTGAGGGCGGAGGGTTGAGAGTTGAGGGACAGAGTAGACAAGACAGACGTGACCGCCAAAAGTAGCCTTCATCGCTCCGCGTGAAGTCAGCCGAGTCACCAGCGACCACGATACGCGGGAAACAGCGTCATTCCGCGTTCGGCTCTCTTCACGCGGAGCGATGAAGCCTACTTTTGGCAGGCGTATCAAGACAGCCAGAGAAAACCAGCCAGAGAAAATCAGACAGAGAAGACCAGACAGAGGGCGGCGATGATGAGTTCGCGAACACGACAGAAGCAGACCAGCGACATCGCGGCAACAACGCCGACGAACGCGGATCGCGTTTCTGGTCGCGTCGAACCTCTGTCGCACCAACAGCACACGCAGTGGCGTCGTATCCTCTCTGTCCTTCAACTTTCAACCTTCCACCCTCAACCCTTCTTCGCCCGCATCCACCGCGATCAGCGCGGAGCCATCGCGCCGCTGTCCGTGTTTGCGATCTTCATGTTCACGATCCTGCTGGTGCAGGTTGTAAACGTCGGGCGGCAGATCGACGACAAGCTGCGGATGCAAAACGCGGCCGATGCGTCAGCCTATTCGGGAACGACCGTGCTGGCCCGCGGCATGAATGCCCTCGCGTTCAGCAATCACATGCTGTGCGAGACCTTTGCTCTCGTTGCCTACATGCGCGAGGGACGCGATCGCAAGTCGGAGCAGTTCGTCCCCGAAATCCTGGACGCTTGGGAAGCCGCCGGAAACCTGTTTGCCAGCGGAACCGGGGGCCCAATGCTGTCTCAGAAATTCAAGCTGATGGGCGAGTCGATCGTCGCCAAGGTGCCGATCGAACGCGAAATGGTTCGCAACTTTGGCGAGATGACCTACCACCAAGCGCGCGTCACATTACCGTTGTTCGAGTACATCCTCGCCGGGCCGGACGCCACGACCTACGAGGGGAGTTCTGACACGTCACTCGGCGGATTCATCCCCCGTTTTCAACGAGCCGTGCTGCAATCGGTGCCGCACATGTCGAGCGTCGCCACCGACGAAATTTCGATCCGCTATGGAACGCGATCCGAGTCGCAACATCGCAACCAAAAGTTACGAGGTCTGCTCTGGTCCACGAGTGTCGCGGTCGTCGGGCAGCTCGATGAATCCGACCCGACCACGCGCACGCTTCCCGCCATCGATCCTTCTCGCTACGCGAACGATCTCCCACAAATCGACAGCACACTCGTCATCGACTGCAACACCTGCGTCTCGTGCTACGAGTGCATCAGCCAGACGCAACGCCGACAGCTCGCTTCGCACTACCTCGAAGACTGGATTCGCCACTGGATGAGTCCCTACTTCGAGTGGCCCGACACCTCCTCGGGCGGCATCGGCGGTGAATCCGATGTTGCTGGCAGCTTCAACAGCGGTTCGCGTCCCACCCGCTTCGGTGCGACTTCTGCCAAGATGTCGAACTTCATCAACCTGTGGCGCATCTTCACCTGTGCCAACCTCAACCAACTGCTGAACGAAGAGTATCCGCACACTAACCTGCCGTTCGTACTGCGCGACCCGCCCACGTTCCCCGACAGTTGCGTCCGCATTACCGATCCGACCAATCCGGGTTTCCCCGGTGGGCCGTGCGAACCACCGCTGCCACTCAATCAGACGACGCTCGAAAAGAACTTCAATTTCGTGTCGTCCGTTTATTGGCCGCACCAGCAAACGATGTTCCCCGGCCTGTTCCGCAACCCGCTCGATCGAGACGCCGAGGCTTACGCCACGACGTTCGCTCAAGCCACGATCTTCCTGCCACGCGCCAAATTCCAATGCTGCCAGTGGGCGGACATGGTTCCCTGCACTCTGTCCGACGGAACGGCCGGAATGTGTTGCCTGATCCACTACGACAACTCACCGGGCTCGTGGAACCTGTTCACCCGAGCCAACACCGACCCAGACGCCGTCGCCCGCTACATCGATGACCGCAACACGTTCTCGTTCGACGCTCGTTGGGAGAAGGTCGGCCGGTGGGATCTCTTCAATCAACACTGGACCGCCAAACTGGTCCCGGCCACGGCGGTAGCGGTCTCGACCATCGTCTCGCAACATCCCGGCAACTCTCTGGACGGCGGCTTGCAGAGTTACCGCGCGCCCCCCTTGCAGGGCGTTTCACCACAAGACTTCCACATCCTCAGCGGGCATTGAGATCGAGGTCCACGCGGAATGAAGCAGCAGTCCACCCCACGACGACAAATCATGACACGCCTACGAACAAATCCCGCAGTCATTCCCCATGCGCGTCGCGGCCTCGCACCACTCGAATTCGTGCTCTCGCTGCCGCTGCTCGTGATGATGATGGCGCTGATGATCGACTTCGGCGTGGCGGGGGCGTGGAAGATCCGAACGCAGACCAACGCGCGGTATGCCGGTTGGAGAACGCTCACGTCGCGCACCGGCGAATTCAACGCGACGCCGCCCTACTGGCCCGCCTCCGCCCCGCTGGCCGCGCGTTCGGGAACACCTTTGCCAGACGTGAGTGACGAGTGGGATGCCACGACCGACTTGCTCTGTCCCTGTGCGCGAGGCCAACAACTGACGGCCCCGTCCGCCGTCGCGGCCATCAACGTCCAAGGCCGTCTTGAAATGGACGACAACGTGATCCAAGGCAATGCTGACCTCGATCGCCAGTTGCCACTGCTGCGCGGAGCATTGCCCGCCACGCAGGGCCGCTTCCACTTCAACATCAATCAGGATCTGTTCGACAACCACTGGCAGTTCAGCTCGCTCGGCATCCCGTACAACGATTACCCCCGCTCGCGCGCCTGGTGGGACATCGAACACTCCGACCTGACCGCGCTCGATCCGGCCATCGACACGAATAAACAATTGCTCGACACGAACCTGCAACTGCTGCAAGCCAATCCCCGCCAAGCCGATCTCTATCCGCTCGATAACGACGACGAGTTCCTCCGTTACACCGGCGACGCGCCCGAGTTCTATCCGCGCGTCAGTCGGCTCTGCATGCCCGATGCAGAGGCGGTTTATTTCAGTGCGATCTCCCGCGTGGATCGCAACGGCCGTCCCATCACGAATTCCCTGCTCAGCCGCATCGACCGGCTCCCCTGCACGATGTCGTCCAGCTTTTCCGAGATGTATCGCTCGTGGATTTGCCAACTCGAACAATGCGGTGCCCCCGACAGCGACATCGATCCACTGAGACAACGCTACGGCGACCTGCAACAGTTCATGGGATCACTCGGTTCGCTCGGTTGCTCGCGCCCGTCCAATCTCCAGCGCTGCGTCTGCCCCCCGATGTCCTTCTGCCCCTGCCCCCCGTCACCGGTAGGTGTCGGAAGATAGGGCCAATCTCAAACAACTCTTCTTCGGCGAAAGTCCCCACTCAATTCCGCCGCGACAAACGCGACCAAATTGTATCTTGGTAGGAACAAACCCATGCTCAGCGACCTACAAACAACGGTGGCCTCATTGCTCGAACTCCCCCCGCAAGACCGCCTCAGGATTGGCGAGACATTGATCGAGAGCGTAGGTGACATCGGTGACGAAACGGACACTGTCGCTTGGAACGCAGTCATCGAACGGCGCATTCAAGAACTGAGATCGGGAACCGTGCGCGGCATTCCGGCCGAAGAAGTCTTCGCACAGATCGATGCCCGAATAGACCAGCACAGATCGCCGCCGCAATGAATGTCGAGTTTCATCCGGAAGCATCCGCCGAGTTTTCTGGAGCGGTCGATTACTACGAAGAGCGACGGTCTGAAGTATCGGATCGGTTTCGCGACCAAATCCGACGGATCGTCTCCCACCTCCGAAGCCGTCCTGATCTCGGTTGGCCACATCTCGCTGAAACGCGAATGGAACGAGTACCAGGCTTTCCCTACGGAGTGATCTTCTTGGTTGAAACCGACTGTGTTCGTATTCTCGCCGTGGCCCACTTCAGTCGCCGGTTCGACTACTGGTTCGACCGCCGGTCACAATAGCCAGTCGATGCCAAATGTCCGGTTGAAACGAATTGCACTCGCGAACCAAGCGGTTTCAGTCTTCATGACCCCTTCTCCACCACCATCGAGCCTCTCCGGCAGACTCGCTCGTCGCGCGATCGACTTGTTGGTGATCGGGTTCTTTGGCGTTGTCGCACTGTCGGTCGGCAGTCAGCTCATCGAGTGGTGGCGCACAGATCCCGAGTCGATCACGCCCGACTTAACCGGTCTCGCCGGAGTCGATCTCGACTGGAGCCGCACGCCGATTGCGATGCAGTTCGGCGACGCCTCCACGTCGATTGAACGGACTCCGCTGCAAGGGGACAGCGACCGGCTGGACGAGGTCCTGACGAAGGCCGCCCAATCGATCGTCGGTTCCTCGCAGCTTCCCACCGCACCGCCGACACACGCCGAACGCGAATGGCTGACCGCACTCGAAACGGCTCCCCCCGTGTTGTGGGACTCGACGCTCGGCAACGTTTACCGCCGTGACGAACCGCTGCCGTCGTTCGTTGCCACGCGGCTTGTGGACGCCGCCGATCGCCTAGCAGGCGAACCGATTCAGCGCGTCGTCGGCTGGGGCCTCGCGTTCCCCACCGCGCGCGGCCAATGGACGATCTACACCTTCCGCCC
>CAMAYU010000298.1 GCA_945862235.1 Schlesneria paludicola DSM 18645 | reverse complement strand
ACCAAGTCGCGCCAAAATGGTGTGCCTGCGCTCCTCTGGTCACACCCTACGGAATATGAGCTTCTGCCCGTGCTGCTTCGCCTCTCGAGCCCACTTCGCCAGCTCCAGAAGCTTGGCAATCATCTCGGCCGTGGTGATCTGCTTATTCGTGTAGCCGAGCATCGCCTTCTCCAGCGCCTCGCGAACCTTCTGCGCCTGCACGAGGTTCGTCCGCTCGCTGATCTTGATCTGGTCGGTGAGCAGTTTCCGCAGCGTCTCCAGCGCCTGTACGACTGACTTCCAGTCCGTCGAGACTCACCATCGACGGACTGGAAGTCCGTCGTACGAAATCTCCAGCCGTGCCGCGTCTAAGCCCGCCGCCGCGAAGAGGTCGATCACTTCGCCCGCATCCACCGCATCGCCGATGACCTGCCTCACGGCGGCATCGATGTCTCGCGATCCGCCCCTGCCCGTCGTCGGCCCGGCGTCATCCGCCAGCCGTTTGCGGATCATCGCCGCGATCCGCTGGAAGAACGCCAGGTGCGGAGTGATGTCCTTTGTCTCCTCGCGCGGCACCGCCAACGCCGTCGAGAGTCGCTTCACCATCCCGCGGAACCGTTTCCAGCCGGTCTCCTCGCCCACGTTCTGTCCGACATCCAGCACATGATCGACCGCGCCCAGATACACCCGCAGCACGTTGACCGGAACCGCGTCTCTTTCCCTGAGCGACAAGGCGCTAGCCGTCGTTTGTTTCGTCGGAACACCACCGGCGGCTAGCGCCTTGCCGCTCACAAAATTACAAACCGAATGCCATTGGTCGAGCGCCGCCGAGTAATCGTACTCGTGAAAGAACCCGCGCAACTGCCCGAAGGCCGACCGCATCGCCGGGATCGCCTCGTCCTTCAGTTCCTTGATCGGCCTATCGCTCTCGCCCGTCGCGTTGGCATACGTCGCCAGCGCATCGGCGAGCGGATCAGCGAGTCCGATCAAGTCCACGATCAACCCGCCCGGCTTCTCGCCGTACACGCGGTTCACCCGCGCGATCGCCTGCATCAGGTTGTGACCGGCCAGCGGCTTGTCGAGGTACATCGTGTGCGCACACGGCACATCAAAGCCCGTCAGCCACATGTCCACCACGATCGCCACGCGGAAGTCGTCCGCCGGATCTTTGAACCGCGCCGCCAGTGCCTTCCGCTGAGCTTTGCTGCGGACGTGTTTCGCCACGTGCTCGGGATCATCCGGCCCGCCGGTCATGATCACCTTCATCACGCCCTTGTCGTCGTCACCATCCACCCACGCGGGGCGCAGCTTGGCGATCTCGTCGTGCAACCGAGCGGCGATGTCGCGGCTCATCGTCACGACCATCGCCTTGCCTTCCATCGCGCTGCGTCGCTGTTCCCAATGCTCAACGAGGAACTTCGCCACTCGCTCCAATCGCTCGGGCGCACCGTACAACTCCTCGATCGGAATGCGGATGTTCTCCGCCGCCTCCTCGCCCGCTTCGTCTGCCTTCGCGGCTTCGGCGATGGCCGCTTCCGCCTTCTTGGCACCGGCCTCGTCGATGGTGAGCTTCACGATTCGCGGCTCGTAGTAGATCGGCACGGTTGCGCCGTCGGCCACCGCCTGTCGGATGTCGTACACGTCCGCGTACTCGCCGAACACGTGCCGCGTCACCTTGTCGCCCGCCATCAGCGGCGTGCCGGTGAAGCCGCCGAAGGTTGCGTTGGGCAGCGCATCGCGCATCCATTTCGCGCCGCCATCCACGAATCCGTACTGGCTGCGGTGAGCTTCGTCCGCCATCACCACCACGTTGGATCGCTCGCTGATCTTGCCGTGGGCTTCGGTAAACTTGTGGATCGTCGTAAAGACCACGCCACCCGATGCCCGGTCGAGCAGATTCTTCAAATGCTCGCGGCTCTCTGCCTTGACCGGGTCCTGGCGCAGCAATCCTCGTCCCATCGCGAAGGTGTCGAAGAGTTGGTCGTCCAGGTCGTTGCGGTCGGTGACGATCACCAGCGTCGGGTTGGTCATCTCCGCCGCCCGCACCAGCGTGCCCGCGAGCATCAGCATCGTAAGGCTCTTCCCCGACCCCTGCGTATGCCACACCACGCCGCCTTGTCCCTTTGCTCCCTCTCCCGGTACGCCGGGAGAGGGTTGGGGTGAGGGCACCGACTTCATCGCCTTCAACACGCTCACCCGCGTCTTGCACACCGCGCGGAACTTGTGATATCCTGACACCTTCTTTACGATGTTCACGCGCGCGTACTCCTCGAACGCCACGCACGACCGCAGGTAGTCCAAGAGCGGCTCCGGGGCGAGCAGTTCGCGGATCAGCGCCTCCAGCGTCGGCTCGCCGCCACTCGCCGGTCGCCACGGCGTGAAGCGCTGCCTCCCGCTGGTGATGCTCCCCACGCGAGTCAGCAGCCCGTCGCTGGCCACCAGCAGCAGGTTCGGCACGAACAGGTCCGGCGCGGTTTCTTTGTAGCGCCCGAGCTGGTCGGTCGCCATGTTCAGATCCGCCGCCGAGTTGGCCGGGTCTTTGAGTTCGATGACGACCAGTGGCACCCCGTTGACGTAGAGGATCAGGTCGGTCCGGATCGACTTCCCGGTCGGCCCTTGCACGGTCAACTGCCGCACGACGAGAAAGTCATTGTTGGCCGGGTTGTCGAAGTCGATCACCCGCGCCCGCCCGCCACGCATCTCGCCGGTCTTGGCGTCCTTGTACTCCACCGGCACGCCGTCAGTCAGCAGCCCGTGGAAGTGGCGGTTGTTCTCAATCAGCGTCGGGTGCGGCGGACGGGAAAGAATGGCGACGACCGCGTCGATCGTGGCATCGGGGAGGTGCGGGTTGAGCTTGCGAAGCGCGGTCTTCGCGAGAGCATGAAGCACGACCGACGCCGCACCCACGCGTTCACCGGCATCGTCGATCTCGGCACCGCGAAGCATGCGCACGCCTGATGTCCCGAATTGTGCGACAGCGGCGTCTTCGACGATGGATTCGGTCAAATGTGTCATCGATCATTCCTCTTCCATCGCATCCAAAGCGTCCATTTCACTGCCTGAACTGGATGCGCTGCCGCGAATCGCGCCACGAGCGTCGCGGCCACCAATTCATCCCCGGTGCTGCGGATCGACGTCACGCCCGCCGCGAGGTACAGCGGCAGAACCTCGTCCCCGGTGACATGCGCGAAGTCGAGCACATGCACGACATGCACATGAGCGTCGATCAGTCCCGGCAGCGCGAACTTGCCGCGTCCGTCGATGCGCGTCGCGTCAGCAGGAACGTCGCCAACCCCCTCGGCCCCGGACACGCGGACGATCTGCGTGCCGCGAATGACGATCGTCCGCTCCGGCAACATCTTGCCGGACTCGGGATCGAACAAACTGCAATGCTCGACAACGACAGTTGGCTCAGCCGCACACGCGGCCGAAACGACCGCCAGACACAAGACGGCCAGCACACCAACCCGAAGCGTGAGTGAGGTATTCGTCATTCGATGTTCCTGGAAGGTCTCGTGGCACTCGGCTTCTTTTTGTGGCCGCCGTTCTGCATGAGCTTCTGGAACACCTTGGCCAGTCCGTCGGCGATGGATTTCCATCCGGCTGACGAAAGAGGCCACTCATTCAATGGCTTGGCTTTTTCTGGCAGCGCATTCAACGTGCCCAAGGCGGTCTTGTCCCAGCGGCACGCCTTAAGAATCACCGGGACCACTACCGTCTGTCCCGCGTTGTGTAGTTCCAGGGCTTTCGGGATTTCATGCTCGTTGATGTAGTCCGTCGCTAGGGCGTCGGAACTCACGAGAATGATCACCACGTCTACTTCCGCCAGCTTGCTTTGGATGGTGTCGTCCCACTTGTCGCCGGGGTCGATCATCCGGTCGTGCCAATGGCTGGCCAACAGGCCCTCGTTTTTCAGAATCTTGAGTTCGGACTCCAGACGCTTGCGTTGGGTCACATTGCTTTTCGAGTAGCTGATGAAGACCATCGGTTTCCAAAGCTCCTCGGACCGGGCGGGTTTGACGGAATAGGCGTTGTTCGGTCCCGCTGGATCGACATCGACCGTGCCACGGTCTGTGGAGATGCCGGTCACGCGGCCCTGCTTTTCATCCGCCTCCAGAGTCTTCGTGGCAACCCAAGCCCCTTGCACCTGAGTTTCCTCGGTCGGATCGAGGCCGCGGATTTCATCGTGGATGTCACGCATCTCGGCCTGACACAACCCGGCGAGTTGCTGGCGAGCTTTGGCAGGTCCGGTCACGGTGATCATGACCTGCTGGTCCTGCGGCTCAGTACGGATCAAGGCTCGTGCCTCTTCGCGGGTTAAGATCGCGCCGCTGGCCCATTGTCGTTTCTTGCCGTTGACCTCTTCGATGAACTCGTGCAGCCGCACGATGGCACGAGCCACCAGCCCTTCCGGCAGCGCCTGATACGTGTAACGCAGGCGAGTGGCATCGGTGATGGTGCCGAATTCCTCGACCCCTTTGGGCTGCACATCCGGCAGCGCTTGGGGAACGAGCCAGACGCCGCCGGATGAGGCCCGCGCGTAGGCGATCTCGAACCGCTCCATGATCCGCACCAGGTAGTCCCGCATCTCCGGATCAGTGACCTTCTTCAGCACCACGTCCACATCGGCTCGCTTCAGCACGCCCGCTTGTTTCTCCGCGCGCCGCATCAGCGAATAGACATTCTTCGTCAGCCACTCGGGTTGCAGCACCGTGGCTTCGTGCAGGCGCGGGTCGTTGCGGTAGTTGAGCGCGGCTCCCAGCCTGTGCAGGATTTCCGCGAGCGAATCCTGCTGGCCTTCATCCACCACATCATGCTTCGCGCACAGCGTCCGGTATTCGGAGTAGCTGAGGTGTGCCCGCTTCTTCCCCCCGCGCGTCAGGGCCAGACGGACGGCATTCCAGGTTTCAGGAAACGGTTCGCGGACCCACTTGAGCCGGTCCACTTCTTTGCACAGGGCGGCCTTGAGCTTGGTGATCCCCTTGTTCGACTTGCAGTCCACTTCCACAAAGCCGCGAATGAAGGGATACCGCTCCTGCAACGCGCCGCGATCCACTCGCGGGCGGCAGCCGGGGAAGTCCCACTTATTCAGAGCCACGATCACCGGTGGCCCGTGGCCATCGTCATCCGTCCCGAACGCCTTGATCAGCCGCAGCCAGTATTCCGCGTCCTCCCGTTCGTGATTCTCACGCCCCGTGAGCACCACGACATACACGCTCCGCACGCTGAAGAAGAACTGGTGCAGCGTGTGAGTGATGACCTGCCCGGCGAAATCCCAGACATGCGCCGTGACCGGCCCTTTCTTGCAGTCCGTCATCTCCCAATCGCACAGTGCAATCCCCGGCGTGCTTTCTTCGCCGTCCCGAAATGGCAGGTCGCGCAAGGCGCGCACCGTACACGTCTTCCCGGCTCCGCCCCGACCCACCAGGATCAATTTCACTTCGTTCAACGGGCGGGTCTTGCCCGTCTGCCGTCCGAAATAGAAATCCAGGATCGACTTCGCAGAGGCCCAACCCTCGGCATTTAGTTTTCGCGGATCGGGACCGAGGACGGACAGTGAGAGTTGCAAGGTGGGATTGCCGTGCAGAAACAGCCAATTCAACTTTCGCAAATTTCTTACACATTGAGGCAGCGTCGCGAGGTGGTTGCTGATGACGGAAAGAACCGTCAAGCTTTTGAGTTGGCCGATCGCCAGGGGAAGAGTGGTGAACTTGTTGTTGTCCAGGTAAAGCTCAGACAACGCAGTGAGTTGGCCGATTTCTGGCGGCAGCGTCTTCAGCTTGTTGTTATGGAGCCAAAGAGTCGTCAAGGCAGTGAGCTGACCGATCTCTGGTGGTAGCGTCGTGAGGCCGAGACCACCGAGATGCAGATGGGGCCGCCCCTCACGCCGCTTCCGACATTCCTCGATCCGCTTCAGAGCTTCGGCATAGGCGGCACCCGCCTTTTCGGAGTTTTGGGCCATGACAGTCTCATTCGCAAGCCGCGGAAAATGGAGCTGAGAGAGGAGCAGGTGATACTCCTTGGCCTCACGAATTGAAAGCGGGGGTGAGACTGCCAGCGAGCAGCGCACTTTCGCATTCCGGTCCCCTCTCCCGCCCGCTTCGGGGGGAGAGGGTTAGGGTGGCCTGATGAAAACCGTTAATTCGTTGTGCCGAGTTTTGTTGCGCGGGGGAGTTTTGAATTGAACTCTCGGTAAGCGGCTTGACGTTTCGAGGTGAGTGTCTCGGGGATGTGAGTTTTGATCCAGGCTTGGGTGTCTTTCACCGAGA
>CAMAYU010000297.1 GCA_945862235.1 Schlesneria paludicola DSM 18645 | reverse complement strand
CGGCCCCCAGCGAAGCGGGATTCACCCCAATCTGGGGGCGGCGAAGCGCCGACCCCAGCCACACCAGTTTGAGTTCTGGAAGTGATTGCGGCCCCGTTCCTAAACATTGCTGGCCACGGCACGATGAAAGGCCAACGTTTGCAAAAACAGAAACGATGAAGTGACCGCCGTCGATGTCCCATGATCGTGGTCTCTCAGCGGACGGCATCGCCGTTCTGATCGAGCACGAAAATCTGGTTGATCGTCTTGAAGTGGGCGTGGTCGCCGAATTGCCAGACGACTTGCTTATCGCGCGTGATCTCGAAGAACTGCGGCTGCTTGCCGATGTGGCCGTGACCGAGATAGTTGCAGAACACGGTGTTCCCGTTCGCCAACCGCTGGCATCCGGCCATGAGCCGCAGCGTATTTCCGGGCAGATCGTTTTCGTTGAGTTCCCAGACCACATTCTCATTGGCATCGAGTTCGATGACCTTGTGCCCATCACCGCAGGTGATGAGTAGGTGTCCGTCCGGCAGTGCGACCACTTCGTGAGGATCGCCGGGGACATTGATCGCTCGCAGAACGCGACTATCGCCATCCAATTCGACCACCTTCCCCTCGCCCTTGAAGCAGACGAGGTAGTGTCCGTCCTTGGTCTTTCTCGCACCGCGAAATTGATTGTGAACCTTCACCTCGGGCGTCGTCGTCAGCTTGATCTCTTTGGCGATCTTTCCCGCGCGGTCCACTTCGAGCAGCCGACTCGTCCCGCATTCGCAGATCAGAACACGCCCGTCACTGAGCGGCTGACAAGCATGGACCTCGGTCTTTTCGGGAGCTTTGTATTCCCACACGACCTGCTTCGCCGGTGTGATCTCGACCGCTCCGCTGAAGAAGCAGAACAGATAATTCCCGTTCGCCAACCGCCAACAATCCTGCGGAGCCTTGCACGCATACTCCCACTCAATCACACCCTCAGCAGAGACGGCGCAGACCTTCCCGCCGTTGTGGTCACAGCACAAAAATGGATGTGCGGCGTGAGACTCCAACGGCGCGGCGGCCAGAGCCAGCAGCAGAACGAGTGACGGGATGAATCTCATGAGAGAAGACTTTCTATGGAGAACGATCACGAAAAAGGGACCGGGCTTGAGAGGCGTTGCAATTCAGACAATGACATCCCGCCCCGTCGGTCTCTTTTAGCCGTAGGGTCAGCGTCTCGCTTGCCCTGTTTCCCGCTGCAATCACGGGCAAGCGAGATGCTGACCCTACGATTTTTAACAGGCTGCTAACACTGCGGCACGTCGATCCACTTGCGTTCGGCGTACGACTGCAGCGTGGCGTCGGCGACCGCTTGGGCGCTGGCTCCGTCATCGAAGCCGGGAGTCGCGGGACGACCTTCCACGATCGCGCTGACCAGTTCATAGACGAGGTCATAGCGGAAGACGGTACTCGGTTTCCCTTCGGCGGGATTGCGCGGGCTGCCGGCGGGCTTCATGAACTCGGCGGGGACGAGCGACTTCTCCATCGTGCCGCCATGCTTGCCGACGAGGATGTAGTTCGGATCGACGAGCTGATACACGGCCGAGCCTTCGCTGCCGTTGACCTCGGCCCACTCAAAGCCGACGCCGCTGTTGTGGTGTCCCTTCATGAGCGTGCTCCCCTCCCACACGCCGACCGCGCCGGAGGCAAACGTGCCGATCAGAGCGGACCAGTCATCGACCTCGGACGGATCGCACGACTTGCCGTCGGCGGTCTTGTCACGCGGGACGAACGTCTTGACCGCGCCGCACACCGACTGAATCGGCCCCATCAGGTTTTGGGCGAAGTCAATCCGATGGATCGTCATGTCGTAGAGGTCTCCTGCACCGGCCAGCTTCTTGTACTGACGCCAGCCCCAACTGGTCTCGGGAAGATCGAGAAACCGCTGGCTGCGGAAGTGCCTCGGCTCACCGAGCGCCCCGCTCTTCACGAGGTGTTCGAGATACCGCATCGACGGGGCGAAGCGGTACGTGAACGCGGTCATGTGCCGCACACCTTTGGCCTTTGCCGCCTGATACATCTCGTTCGCTTCGGCAAAGCTGACACCAAGCGGCTTCTCGCACATCACATGCTTTCCGCCGTCGATGCAGGCCAGCGCGATGTCGCGGTGCGTGAAGTTGGGCGTCGCGATGATCACGGCGTCGATGTCGCGATCATTCGCGATCTCTTCGTACTTCGTCGTGTACTTGGCCGGTCCCCACTCGTTCTTCCGCTGGTCGAGCAACTGCTCGTTCGGATCGCAGACCGCCGCCAATTCGCAACGCGGATCGAGCTTGATCCCCGGCACATGATGAAAGTCGGACACCAACCCCGCACCGATGATCGCGATGCGCACCTTGTCGTTCGCCATGAAAAGTTTTCCATAAGAAAAAGAGTCTGCCGATTGAAACCGGCCCCTGTTTGCGGCGGGATTGTTTCAGAGGCTTCCTCCGTTTGCAAACGGCTCTTCGATTGTCAGCCAGCGTGATTTCAGTCCTGTGCCAGCGAGGTACTCGCCAGTGCCAGTGCCTGATCGCGTGTGGTGATCTGATCGTTGAGTTGCGCATCGCGAATCGTGTCGAGCAACGTCTTGAAGTCAGGCCCCGGCTTCAGGCCGAGTTGCTTCAAGTCGTCGCCCGTGATGAGCGGAGGCGGGTCGATCACCAACTGTGGTGTGCGCGAGAGATACTCGTCCACGAACAACACGGGGCGCATGTCGTCTCCCGTCGCGAGCCGCTTCACACGCAGCAGGCTCAGCAAATCGTCGCGATACGGGTGAGACAGTGTTCGTTTGAGACGAGCCAGCGACAACGAGGGAGCTTCGGCCAGATCGTTTTGACGCGAGACGAGCCACACGATCCGATCGGTCTCATCGTTCGAGAGCTTCAACCGACGGCAGATGTCATACACGGTCGGCTTGGACGGCAACGCATGGAGGAGTGCCGCGAACGCCAACTCGAACGATGGAGCCTCCAACAACGACAGCATCACGAGCGTCAGCTCGCCCGTCCTCTTTCTGAGCGGGGGACGTAAGTCCCCTGGCTTTTGGATAGCCGATGAAAAAGCGATCGAAGAACCAGGGGACTCATGTCCCCCGCTCGGAAATCCAGATGATTCGACGGCGAGTTCCGGCAGGATCACGGCGAGCAGTCCAACGTCCTCGCACAGCTCGACCGCGCGGCGTCGATGCACATCGATCAACATGCGTCTCAGTTCCTGAGCGATCCGCTCATGACTGACGATGGTGATTTGCTCGGCCATCTCGCGCACAGCCGCCGCAGTGACTTCGTCCAAGGCGAAGTCGAGTGTCGCGGTGAAGCGAACCGCTCGCAGCATCCGCAGCTTGTCCTCGCGTACTCGATCGTGCGGATCACCAATCGCCCGGATGACGCGCGCCGCGAGATCGGCCTCGCCACCCACGAAGTCCAACACACGCGCTTCAATCGGATCGTAGAACATTCCGTTGATCGTGAAGTCACGCCGCTGCGCGTCTTCCTCGGGAGTACAGAACGCGACGCTCTCGGGCCGGCGTCCGTCGAGGTAAGGCCCCTCGGTGCGAAACGTCGCGACTTCGACCTGCCCGGCGGCGGAGCCTCGCGGCGGCAGAACCACGATCACGCCGAAGCTCGCGCCGACCGCCAGCGTCCGCCCGTGACCGAACAACGTCCGAACTTGCTCGGGCCGCGCGGTCGTCGCCACGTCGTAGTCCTTCGGTTCACGACCGAGCAGCAGGTCTCGCACACAGCCACCCGCCATGAGCGCCTCGTACCCAGCCGCCCGCAACTTGCGAACGATCTCAATGGCAAACTCACGCTGCGGGGAAGAGGTCGTCATCACTCGCCGTCCCGATTGAGACCCGTACAAAACCACAGCCGGAAGCATCTTCGCAGACACTCCCGGCTGAGGGAAAGTTCATCGCAGACTGCCTCCACACGGAAGCCATCGCGAGCGTCAGGCAGCAGCCTTCTCGTCTTCGATCTTCACGGCCTTGTAGCCGCCGATCGCCTTGAAGTAGATCATCAGGGCGAGGTAGATCACCGCCATCGTGGCGGGGATGAACGAGTCGGCGACGAGCGTCTTGCGGTCACCGGTGATGCTCGATTCGACGAGAGCCTTCTCATCGGGCGACAACGTGGCCAACGCGGCATTGCTGTCGGCGGCCGTCTTGCGAGCTTCGTTCAACTTCTCGTGAGCGGCTCCCAGCTTCTTGCCGTCCAGACCGAACACGTCACCAAAGAACAGGAACTTGCTGGGTTGAGCGTTCTTCAACTCATCGAACGACGCGGGAGCCGCGGCCTTCAACGCCTCACCCGAGAACCGGTCCTTCGAGTAACCGAGACCCGGTGACCCCACCAAACCGGCCGACATCATGCCGATACCGCCCATGATGCTGATCGCGATCGCCCCCGTGCGCGGGAAGCGGTCGGAAGTCACGGCGAGCATGGTGGGCCAGAAGAACGTCTTGCCGATGCCGTACACAGTGAGAGCGACCAAGGCTCCCGCAAACGTGTTAATGCCGCTGGTGAGGTTCAAACCCACACAAGCCAGGATGGCACTGACCAAGAGGATGGCGACTGGCGACAGTCCAATCTTCTTCTCGATGAAGTCCGCACAGAACCGCAGAGCGAACATCAGCGCAGACGTGAACACGAACAGAACCTTGCCTTGTTCCGACGTGAGGATGTTGCCGGTGATGTTCTGAATCCAACCGTCTGTTCCCAACTCAACCGCACCGACCATCGCGTGAGCGATGAACAGCACAAACAACAGCACCGATCCCATCGAGAACTTGGTGACGACGCCGACGGCCATCAGCAGGGCACCACCCACGGCGTAACCGATGTACTTAGCGGTGTCTTCCCCGAGCAGTGGCTTCAACACGTCACCGAAGAACATCGACACGAGGAAACAGACGACCAAGCCACCGAGGAGGCCCACGTCTTTCAACATGTCGCCCAGCTTGAGGCCCTTCTGCGAGGCTTCCGATTTCGGGAAGCTCTGGCCGAGGAACATCACGCCGTAGATTACGGTCGGGATCAGATAGAGCGACAACTGAAGCTTCCAGTCGAGCTTCATGCGGTCGTCAAGAATCCAGCCGAGCGCACCACCGAGAATCAAACCGGCAGGCCAACTGGCGTGGAGGATGTTCAAGTAATGAGTACGGTTGTTCGGGAAGATGGTCGCGATCAGCGGATTCGCCACTGCTTCAAGGCAACCGTTGGCGAGAGCAAACAGGAACATGCCCCAATAAAGCATGTTGTAGGCGTTCTCGGGGGTTGACGCTCCGAAGGTCACAACGGCCGAGAGAACGTGCAATAGAAACGCGGTCGCGACCAGTTTGCCGTACCCAATTTTGTCGCACAGCACACCACCGACAATGATCCCGAAGCAGAAGCCCGAGAACCCAGCTCCACCGATGGCACCCAACTGAGAATCGGTGAAATTGAACGCCGCTTTCCAGTTGTCAAAAATCCCGCCGCGAATGGCAAAGCCGACGCCCGCCGCGAGAATCGCCATGAAGCCAGCCCATAACAGTCGCTGCGCGTTGGGCGCGACGCCTGTGTTTCCTTCGTTACTCATCGTTGTGTCCACCATTGAAGAAGATTGGAGATTCCGTGCGTCCCTGCCCACAGCTCCTGAACGCCGCCAAAAACGGACCGTTGAAAACTCAACGGGCGGAGCGGGGCAGGATGCTAACCAGTCCCGCTCCATCTTTCTACGAACGAAGTTTCAACGACTGATCGGACAAGTGTCAGTCAAAGGTAGTCGCTTTTTTCGGTGTTTTGTTTGTGGCTTGTAGTCGATACTGCTTCCGTTTCGACGTAGGGTAAGAACGTGTCCAAGAACAACACCAACCCGCAGCGTGAGCGAGGACGAGCGTCGAGCGACATGCGCCCTCGCTCACGCATTTTGAAGTTGCGCTGTTTCGATTTTTGGAAGGCTCCCCACCGACCTCGCGTCGGGGGAAGCGATGATTGACAGCTAGAAACGACAACAAAGTGAGGCTCGGGCCCCCGCCGAGCTGGTCTCGGTGGAGCCTGTGATTGGCCCCGCTCGTTGCCAATCAGGCGTTCCACCGACGCGAGGTCGGCGGGGGCGGGACGACACGCAACGGGGCTTGGTTCGCTATTTGGCTCAAAAAGCGTAACTTCAAAACTCACGCCGTGGGCTACGACCTGTCGCCCTCCGGGCTGAAAACATGAACGCTCAGCACGTATGAGCCGGATGAACCATCCTTCCTTTCGGAGACCAACTCGATGACCAACC
>CAMAYU010000296.1 GCA_945862235.1 Schlesneria paludicola DSM 18645 | reverse complement strand
CGTCAGCCCCCCGGTTCTTGGGCGTAAGCCCCGGCCTGAAGAACCGGGGGGCTGACGCCGCCCCGCTCGGAAATGTCTCACTTTGTGCAACGCGACAAAACGACGTGCCGAGGGAAGGCGGTCACTTCAGTAGGAAGAACCGCTTCGCTTCGTTCACGGTCTTCGGGTCTTTCTTTTCGATCTCGGCGAGGCACTCGGTCGCATGGATGACGTGCTTGGGGAGGTCGACCGGAGCGACGGTGGCCTCGGGGACGGTGGGCTTGTCAGCGGCTCCCTTGTCTCCGGCCTCTTTGTCGCCCGCCGGTTTGTCCTGAGCGGGCTTCTTCTCACCCGTGTCCTTTGTCCCCGCCAACATGTACCGCACGATCGCACGCTTGATCGACGGGACGTTGTAAGCCTCGTCGTCGTACATCGCCATCAGTCGGTCCTGCATCGACCAATCCTTCATGCGTGACAGGTCCGCGATGACAAGGTCCGCCAATTCAGGGCGTTCCAACAGGATCCGCATCGACTGGCGCAGCCGTTCGAGCGAGATGCGGCCGTCGCCGTATTGCCACATGAACCGCAGAGCCTGCATCGCGGCGTAGGTCTCGCTGAACGGAGCCTTCTTGTCCTTCAGTTTCTTCTCGTCGATGACTGCCAGCCCCTTGTCGCCGGTCAGCAGCAGATAGCCCCCCATCACGCCGTCGATGCCGAGTCGGAAGTCGTCGGCCGTTTCGAGAATCTTCTGCTCCATCAACTTCACGTCGGCGTCGGTGCCACACAGCCCGAGCATCATCCCGTACAGCCCGAGCCGTCCGGCCGAAGTCTCTTTCGCGGTGAGCCAGCCACGCAGTTTGTCGAGAGGCATCTCCTTCGCGAGCAGCACCACGTCGGCATAGGACGCATTCGCGAACTCACCAAAGGCATCGTCACCGATCATCTTGTCGGGGTGTTCGAGGTACTTGAGAAAGTACGTGAGCCGCTGCACAGCAGGCTGATCGGGCTTGGGCGAGTTCTTCATGTACTCGAAGCCAGGCTGAGTCACCTCGAGCGGGCTGCCCCATTCAATCATCCCTCCGCCGAGCGTGCCGAGCAGCAGGAACAGATCACCCGCCCGACCGGTGCGGTAACGAATGAGGCTGATCTTGGCCCCCTTCGCCAGCTTCCCATCCTTGGGCTGGTTCACAACTTCGATGACTTCAAACTCAGTCGTCCCCGTGTCGTTCTCCTTGGCCGCTTTGCCTCCGGTCCACTTCACCAGCACCGTCGCATCGGCCCCCGCAAGCTGCTCGGTCAGAGTCAGCGACGGGGCACTGCAAAACGGACAGGCACTCGCGGGCAGCGGAGCCAGCATCGCCACGACCAGCAACGTCAAACACGCCACAACAGCAGCCAAACGAGAGAGCGACATCAGCCAATCTCCTTCAAAACACCAACTTCACACGTCAGAACAGTCCCGCCAAAAATAGGACCTCGCGGCGGGCCGGGATGATAACACGAGCCATCACCGTCGGGGAGTCGCCGCGTTTGAGACGGAGAAGGATGGGTTCAGTCACTCATTGGTGGTCCTTGGTTTTCGGCCCAACGGGCCAGCCATTCGCCCAGCCAGCACCATTTGCCTTGGAAGCCACGCCGAGGAATCATCAGCCCCAACGGAGCGACCGTTCCTCGATCAGACGAACCGTTGCCCCGCTGGAGTGAAGAGTCCGCTCTCGAACTGTCTCCAAGGCCGTTGGCCTGGCTGGGGGAGCGTTTGGCCCCTTGGGCCGGAAGAATGTGACCACCGATGAACGACTGTACCCAGGTCCCGCTCGACATTCGGCCCAGCATGGATACGGCAGCCGACTTGGTGTTCGGCGGAATCCGCTTGACCGGTTTTTCCTTTTTCCCTGTAATCCGCCGCCGCGTGCCCGGGCCCTCATGGATGAGGGTCGAGTTGCGCGTTGTTGAGGCCGTCCGGCGACATGACATACGACCGCTATTTGCTGCGAAGTTTCGTGTACGTGTTCGCGGTTTGCCTCGCCTCGACACTCGGGTTGTTCGTCGTGATCGACCTGTTCGAGAACATCGACGACTTCCTCGTGCGGAACGACGACCGCGGGACCGCGTTGCTGCTGTGGACGATCAGTCGCTGCTATGTCTTTCAGTCGATCTTCTTCATCGACCGCGCGGGGCCGACGTTGACGGTGATCTCGGTGATGGTGGTGCTGGTGCTGCTGCAACGGACGGGCGAACTGCACACGCTGCTGGCGGCGGGTATTCCGATGTACCGCATTCTCGCGCCATTGGTCCTGATTAGTGCGGCATTCCATGTGGCCTTCGCGCTCAACCAAGAGTTCGTCGTTCCGCAGATCGCTCATGCCGCGTTCGAGAAGCGGGGTGAACCCGAATCGACGAAGCATCTGGTCGAGTCGTTCACGGATCATTCGTCGCACATTTCGATCGACGGTCAATCAGTTCGATTGGCGGAACGGGCGTTGGACGAGGCGGTCTTCGTGTTGCCTGCCCCTTCACTGGCCAATGAGATCACAATCCTTGAGGCTCCCGTGGCGGAATTCTATCCGGCGCAAGGCGCGCGTCCCGCCGGTTGGTTGCTCCGCAATGTGCGCCCCTCCCCCGAGACGCTCGAACAGCGTCTGACGAGCCGTGGTCGAGAGATCGTGCGGCTGAAGTCGGGCGGGCGTCACGCCTTTGTTGTCAGCTCCGTCGCGTGCGACCAACTGTTCAAACGGAACTCCAATTTCTCGGTCCTCTCGATCCCCGAATTGATCGGACGCATCCGCTCACCGGCGATGGGGCTGGAATTGGTGCATCGCCTCGTCCTCCATCTGCACTCCCGATTGGTGCAGCCGATTCTGAACATCATTGCCGTACTGATCGCTCTCCCGTTGATGGTTCGTAAAGAGAGTCCCGGCGTCGTGGCCGACTCGGCGCTGTGCGGGTTGGTGCTGTCGCTGATGTTCGGGCTGATTCAAGCGTGCCAAGTCCTCGGCGAAAATCAGGTCGTGCCTGCTGACACGGCCGCGTGGATCCCCGTGCTGCTCGGCGGAACCGTCGCGGCTTGGCTGACAGGAGTGATTCGGACATGACGCGGGAACCAGCCGCAGAACCACTGTCGAACTCAACCGACGGACGAACGTCGTCGGAGGGAATCGCGTCACGTCGCACGGTAGTGCAGGGACTGAGCGTGCTGTTTCTCGCGCGGGTGCTGTTCATTGCCCTCTGCCCGTTGGAGCTGGTTCCCGACGAAGCCTACTACTGGGACTGGGCACGTCAGTTGGATTGGGGTTATTACAGCAAGCCGCCATTGATCGCGTGGCTGATCGCGCTGTCCACGAGCCTAGGTGGGAACACGGAATTCGCGGTTCGTTTCCCCGCCGCTTGTCTTGGCACGTTTGGACTGTGGGCGATGTACGAACTCACTCGCAATCTGTACGACGCCCGCACGGGATTGCGTGCGCTCGTGATGGCGGCCGTGATACCGGGCCTCACCGTGATGAGCCTGCTCATGACGATCGACGCCCCGTTTTTGTGTGCGTGGTCGTGTGCTGTCTGTTCCTTATGGAGGCTGCTCGAAACCGAACGGCCTCAAGGGCGGTGGCTGGTCGCGGCGGTGATTTCTACGGGACTCGGGCTACTGGCCAAGCAGACCATGATCGGGTTGTTTCCGTTAGTGTTCGTGTTTCTAGTGCTGAGTCCCGCGGATCGAAAGAAGCTCCTGTCGCCCGCCGTTTGGATGTGGGTGCTGGGGAGTCTCGCGTTCCTCGCGCCGGTCGTCTGGTGGAACTCACAGCACGACTGGATCACGATTCAGCACACGCGCGAGCATTTCGTGGGCAAGCCGATTTCGGTCATCGGCCATGTCTCCCTGAGCATCGAGTTCTGGGCGACACAGTTCGGAATCCTCTCGCCGGTGATGTGCTGGATGATGATCGGTGTGGTTGGCAGCCTGCTGTTGAAGCTGCCCAAGTTGGCGCGCCGCGAGTTGTACCTCGTCTGCTTGGGTGGCCTCCCCATGGTGGCCGTGACCGGGTTGAGTTTCATTCAACTGGTTCAGCCGAACTGGCCCGCCGCCTTTCATTTGACGGGTGTCATTCTCGTCGCAGCTTGGGCGGGGAAGCTGCTGCCGCCGTTGACTCAAGTCGATCGAATACGAGGCCGGTTCCCGTTGGCCGTCATCGTCGGAGCCTGCTTTTCTGTGATCGTGGTCATGACGCCGGTGGTCATGAATCTGACTCCGCTGGCCGGAACGCGGCTCGACCCCACCGTGCGATTGCGCGGCTGGAGAGCACTCGGAATTGAAGTCGATCGCAAACTGAGTGAGTTCCCGTCACCACACGAGACGCTGATCGTGGCTACGACGGAGCGAGGCCCCGTCAGTGAGCTGGCGTTCTATCTCGCACAGCGCCCGCGCGTGTACCTATGGAACTCACACCCGCAACCGCTTTCGCAACACGATGTCTGGGATGGTCCGAGTGATGCCACAGGGCGCGACGCTTTGATTCTCACGCCGCAAAGCACGGACGTTCCCGAGCGGTTTGCGGCAGCGTTCGAGTCGATCGAGGAACGCGGCACGATCTCGATCCCATTGGGACCACAACGCACCAGAACATTTCGCGTGTGGCGAGGAGTCTCACTCCGCGCATGGCCACCACGCACGACGAATCTCAAATCCACTCCATCGCACGAGCCAGATGGAATCTGACATCCCGCTTCTTCCGGAAACGAATTCCACAATGACCACGGCAACGCTCATGGCCGCACGTTACGAAACAGCGACTCCGCACGATGAGTCGCAGTGGGACTCGGCCTCCACCGATGACTCAGACCCCGCGTTCGACCAAGGTGATCGCGACACGACGTGGGCGGTGACTGCGGCCACCACGGTGTATGAGTCGGTGGTTTCGAGTGAATTGGCCGTTCCGACAACCGTGTTCCGCAGCGACTGGCCATTTGTGTGGCCGCTGTGTGCGACACTCGCGCTGACGGTTGCCATCCTAGCCACGAACGCCGACTTGCGATTGGCCGAACTGATGTTCGACCGGAACACGGGCCAATGGGCGTTGGCATCCAACTCCCTTTTTAAGTTCATCTATCACTACGGACCATTGCCGGGTGTTGCCGTGGGAGTCGCAGCCGCAGTCGTGGCCGTTGTCGGGCGTTGGACACCGCAGCGTCGAGTGTGGTGGCAATCGCGGGACACGCGCCGCGCGTGCGTGTTCCTCGCGCTGGTGTTGGCTCTCGGGCCGGGACTCATCATCAATTCCGGGTTCAAGTCGATGTGGGGGAGACCGCGCCCGTCGGAGTGCGTGGAATTCGGTGGCGAACACCGCTTTGTTCCCGTCGGCGTGGCGGTGCTGCAGTTGAAGCCGAACTCGTCCTTTCCCTCGGGCCACGCTTCGATCGCGTTCTATTGGATGGCTCCAGGTTTTGTCCTCGCCCATCGGCAGCGACGATGGGCGCTCGCTTTTTTCGCCACCGGAACGGCTTACGGACTGGCCATGGGAGTGATCCGCATGGCCCAAGGAGGCCACTTCCTCTCGGATGTCCTCTGGGCCGGAGCGATCGTGTACTTGACCGGCGCTGTCTTGGCACGGTGGGTTCTGAGCGACCGACGCGAGCATGCGACGACGTGAACCGGCGGGCAGAAAGTTGGACATCTCCCTCACCATCAAAAACACTCAATAAAATAGCGATATCGTCAAATGTAGCGGTCAACATGGCGAGTAAAACGACGAGACAAGGCAACACACTGGCAACAACAGTTCGCAGAGCGAGTCGCACATCTCATAAAATGACGATTCCAGTCCGTAAAATGACGATTCCTCAACTGGAGTCGCCATTTTATGAGGAAATACCGCAGGTTACGGGCATTTCTCGGCATTTCAGTCGCCCCAACCGCTGTTCCACCGGACAAACCGGTGTCTCAGAGTCCCATCCCCGTCTTTCTTCAGCACGAACAACCGTTGGCTGAAGGTGCCTGGAACCTTACGAAGAACGACACCGTGATTTGCGGGATTGGCACGCTGGCCCACCCACCAGGGCCATCGCCTTTCTCAAAGTTGTTGTTCCGTTCCCGTTGGGACACTCGTGAGTGAGGAACGTTGGGCAGAATGGCCTGGATGCCCCGTCCACCTCTTCTCTCAGTTCGCCTTCTCTGTGCCTCTGCGTCTATGTGGTAAACCTTCTTCGATGGCGTTCCCGGAAGAGGATTTAACCACAGAGTCGCAGAGGCACAGAGAAGGCAAGCAGAGATCTGTTCCTCAGGAGGGTGTCGTCGAGTCTTCGAGACGCACCACAACAAAGCGAGAAAGGTGCGT
>CAMAYU010000295.1 GCA_945862235.1 Schlesneria paludicola DSM 18645 | reverse complement strand
CGCGGACGAATTCAAGCACCTGCTGGTTCAAGACATCGACCGGTTCGCCGAAGCGTTCGTCGAGCAACTTGCAACGTACTCCCTGCGCCGCGTGATGACGATCGACGATGCCGCTCAGATCAAGAACATCACCCAGGCCAGCAAACGCGCTGACTACAAACTCCGCACGGTCATCGAGAACCTCGTCTTGTCTGACCTGCTCCTGAAACGGTGACATGTAGACGAAAACGACGGCGAAGGCTTGAGAGGTATTGGTGTCGAAAGTGACCGAGACATTTTGCCAATTGATCACGGGTTTGGTGTCTTGCGGATGGCTGCGAAATCGACAGCTCGGCATTAACATCGCGAGTCGTGGGACTGCGGCAAATTCCAATGACCATCCATTAAAGATCTCAACCATGTTCAAGACTTGGCTCGTCAATTTCGTCGCTTTGGTCATGACTTCCTCTGCGTTCGCTCAGGTTCAGCTCACGCAGATCGTTTCCCGCGAGAACGCCGCTTTCGACAGCCGCGGTGCAGTGATGACGGTCGGCCGGGACGGACGGGTGTATCTCAGCAACCAGCAGTCGCCAGGGTTCGTGCTTCGTTTTGGACGAGACGGGTCGGACAAGGTTGGCGGGGCGGTCGTGTATGCGATGGGCAATGCCACCGCCAACGCTGCCGGAGTCATCGCGACGGCCAACACGCACTTCGCTCATGCGGTGAATCTGTATGACGCAAACTTTAAAGCCCTGGCGACCAACGCCGAGTTTCTCGTCAGCGATGCCGTGGGCTGGGACGCCCCGCTCGGTGTCGAGGCTGGCGAGACGTCCGGAGACTTCTATGGCATCGACCATCACCGCAATCGTGTGGTGCGCATCGACGCGCAGGGACGGACCGTCACGACGTATCCGATTTTCGCCGATGAGAAGGAGACGAAGAGATACGCCGGCTTCCGAGTCTGCGAGAAGACACAATCGTTTTACTGGCACATTGAGAATCACACGATTAGTTGCTCGGACCTGGCCGGAAAGACGCGCTGGACCTATCGGCATCCCGATAGCCTCGGTTCATTCGACGTGGACTCCGATGGCAAGGTCTGGGTCATCGGCCCCGTTCACGACAAGGGAGTCCTGCTCAATCCCGCCGGTCAGCCTGACGGCAACTTCACACTTCAATTCGGCGATCAGAAACCGGCTTCCGGGATGCACCTCACATCGCTGCGGGTCTTCGGTGAGGAGTTGCTTATCAAGCGGTCCCATCCGACCGAGCTGTTTCAGTCGTTCGATCGGGCAACCGGCCAGCGGAAGGCGATCGTGTCGATCGACCATGAGCAACTGACGGTGCGTTATCCGACGCATCTGTGGAAGGCTGGCGAGGCGACACCGTTTGCGATTGAGTTCAACGCCGGAGGCCGAACGATCGCGCCGCAATGGCGAGTCTGGGCCGCGACGTGGGGCGATGTCGATTGGCGTGAATTGTCGTGGAGAGACGGGCGGATCGTCGTGCCTGTGGACATGGCTGGGCTGTACCAACTCAAGGTCAGTCCCGAACTGCGCGGAGCCCAATCCGGTTCGACCGCGGAATTCCTTGTCCGCGACATGATCGAAGTCCGCGTACTCGACAGCGTGGGGACCGTCAGCATTCTGACGCCGGGCAACCGAACGCATTTCGCGCCTGGCGAGAAAATCACGGCAGCGGTCGTGGTGCGCGCACCGGTCGATCGGCGACCCACGAAGGTGACGGTGTTGTTGAGCGACGGAAAATCGACGCTGACGAAACAGGAAACCGCGATCAACGCCGAGGGCCGCGGCGAGATGACGTTCGCGGCCGACTCGATTGCCGCGCTCAAGCCCGGACGATATCGGCTCACCGCGCAAGTCGCCGGCTTCACCGTCGCGGCGCAGCCGTTGGTCATTGGGACCGGTCTCGATGCGGCGTCCGATTTTCGCATGACCGTTCACGGCGATTACGGACTGACCGCCAACTACGGCAATCTCTGGGACGGCCGCGATGTGCTGGCCACGCACCTGGCTCGCATCGACAAGCGGCGCGTCAACCAGTTCGTGGACCGATTCGGCATCGCTCACTTCCGTGGGCAATTCGAGTGGTCGCATCACAACGCTCCGGAACTTCCTGATCTGATGAAGCGGTTGGCAGCCGACCCCATCGGCGTCGATTCAGAGAAGGCCCGCATTCTTCCGCCGGGTCTGGAAACACAGGCCGCGTACGGCGCGGCGGGCGTGCGGCAGTGGTCGATCCTCACGTACATGGATGCCGGACTGCCGCTTGGTAGCGGCCACGACCCTCGTTCGCCTAAGCAGTTTCAGGCCGACGTGAAGTCGATCACGTCGCTGCTCAAACCTTTTCCAAGTTTCCGTGGCTGGAGTTGGACGAGCAACTGGTGGATCTACGAACCCAACAAGATCGTCGCCGAAGCGAAGTGGAAGTCTTACGAGGCGGCGCTCAAGGTCGCGAATGAGTCCGGCAAGTGGAATCCGATCCTGGACGAAGTCGGTGAGGCACGCTGGAACCTGCCGACGGATTCGCGCAAGGTCTTCAAGTCGGCGATGGACGAGGTCGCGCCGCAACTCAAGCAGGCGGACAGCGGGCCATACCGCAACGTTCAGGTTTATCCGCCGGTGACGTACCGCGACGTGGACGAGGTCGATGTGCAATTCCAGGCTGAACAAGTCACGGTCCCGAACTGGCACATGCACGCGGTCGACTTCGAGAAGCGGCCGGGCAAGCCGACGTGGTTTCATCCGGAGATCTGGAACGACCAGGGGACCGGCGAGCAAATCTTGCCAGTGCTTTTTCAGATCGCGATGCGCGGCGGCGACGGTGTAGGCTCATCGGGCTGGGTTCCCAACTGGGGGACACAAACGTTCGATAACCGATCGGGCTATCACGGGCTGGCATCGATCATGCGGGCCGCGGGCGAGCTCTTCCACGAGCACGGCCCGTGGATGCTCAAGACAAAAAAGAACGACCGAGTCGCGATCGTCGTTTCTCCAAGGCTGATCAAGATCGACACTTGGCAGGACTTCGGAGGTCTGTATTTCGAGCGGCTGTTCGAGGCGTATCAGTCATGCCTCTATGCCCATCGACCGGCAAGCATCGTGTTCCTCGAAGACCTAGATGCGGTGGGACTCAAGAGGTATCAGGCCGTGCTGGTCGTCGGGCAGACGGTGGAGATGGAACCCAAGCTGGCCGAAGCACTGCGCGTCGCCAAAGACGCGGGCGTGGCGGTGTTCGCTGACGGTTCTTGTCGTGCGGAATTGGTCACTGACTACAAACCGCTCGGCGTGTCGTTCAACCAGATCGAAAAGTTGCACTCGATCAACAACGATTTCGCGTATTGGGAGCATCCACGTCTCTTGAAGGAGCACGCGGCCGAGCTGCGCGAGAAGCTGGCACCGATCGTGTTCCCCGTGGCCGAGTGCGACAACCCGGAAGTGACGCTGACCGAACGCCTGTCGACAAGCAACGACGGCGTGCGCTACGTCTTCGCAGTGAACAGTACGACGACGCCGATCGAGCCGGGCAGTTTGTGGAGGATGACATTGGGCATCGCGACACGTCTGCCGGTGAAGACGATGCTGGGACTGCGCGACTTGGAAGGCTGCTCGGTGTATGACCTGTTCGACGGCAGGCAGGTGCAGCCGGACACGAACGGCCGAATTGAATGCGATCTGCGCACGTTGCCGATGCGCGTCTATGCCATCGTGCCGGGCCATGCAAAACCGGCGGTCGACGCGATGATCAGCGCGAGGCCGTCGTTGAAGGTCGCAACTCAGTTTGGCCCGCATCTCAAAGACATCGCGATTGCTGGGGACGTCGCGGTGCTCAACGCATTCAATTGGGACAACAACCTCTACGGCCTCGACATCAACAACGGCCAGATCAAGTGGCGCGACCGAGTCGGCCACTACTTCACCTTCGCCCCGCAATCGACGGGCAACGGCTTTGCGGTGCAGGGTTACGATTTCACTTCGGCACAGGGCTATCATTTGCATCTGCTCAACAAGGAAGGGAAGCCGTCGCGCCGCTTCGCCCTGCCGGGCTTGCCGCAGCGTCTGCCGCATGAGTTCATCAGCGGTGCGCTGTTGCTGGATCGCACGAACCAGTTTGCGGTCTCGTCGAAAGCAGATTGGGTTGCTGCGGCGGGAAACCTCGGCATGACGGCGTGGGATCGAGACGGCAAACAGCTCTGGGCCGAGGATTGGTCGAAGTCGTCCGCGCCGGCGGGCGTGCTGCTTACCACGCTCAATGATGAAACGCTTGCCTCCACACGCGGCATGACGGTCCTCGCCCACGACCCGCGCACCGGCACCGTCAAGTGGCGGCTGAACCTGGCGAGCAGTGGCGAGATCACGCGTCTCGTGGCCTCGGCCGACGGCAACACGCTTGTCGCTCTCACGACCACCGAGTCCGGCCGGCTGTTCGTCATCCGCAACGGTCGGGTGATCAACACGATTCCCGCATCGGGCGATGAGCTGTCCCTGTCGCCCGACGGTTCGCGTCTGGCACTCACGGACGTGGAGAAACTCAAGCTGTATGACTCGGTCGGCGGATTGATCTGGCAGTTCAACGGCGACGACCGAGTGCATCACCCCCGCTTCGCCCCGGACGGAAAACGAATCGCGTTCTCGAGCGAGCTGGGCACGGCCTCTGTCCTGTCTCTCGAAGGCGACGTGCTGTTTGAACGCGACTTGCACGCTCTGACCGTTCCGGCGTGGCTACCGCAAGGGGACTTGCTGTTGGCGACTTGGATGGGGACGGTGATGCGACTCGACGAACGATACGCGGAAAAATGGCGCACGTTGCTGTCACCCGATCCAGCGATTCACGACATCCGTCCGACCGCGTTGCAAGCCGATCCGACACCGACCTCGCGCTATGAACTCTGGACCAACACCCAACCTCCTGAGCATGTCGCACCGGCGAATTTGCTGACGCCAGGCAAGACGGTTTTCTTGCTCGTTCGCAGCAACGGCCAGCAGGTCGAGATAACCGACCAACCCGGCAAGCTGTTCGACGGCGATCGGACGGCTCCGGTCAAACCGTGGATCAACTGGCGAGACGTGTATCCCGTCGGCTCTGGTGGGACCAACTTCACGCTCGTCATCGACCGCTTCAACACCAATCTGCGAGTCAACGCCGTGACGATCGTTGAAGATCCGGCTCATCCCGAGTCGTGGTTGCGCGACGTGATGTTTGAATCCTGGAACCCCGGCCAAGAAACGTGGGAACCGGCGGGACGGCTGCTGAGCGATCAAGCCGCGCATACGCACCTCTTGCCGAAGCCCGTCGAAGCGGCGCGGTTCCGACTGTCGTTGCCGCGCGGGTTCGTCGGCAACCTGCGTCTCAGCGAGATCATGCTCCACGGCGAGGAACTCGGTCCATCACATCCCGATGCCGTCGCGAACAAACCGACGGCCGTGTTGTTCGACGAGAACGAAGGCGACCTGACGTCGCTCAAGCATCCAAACAACGGCTTTTCATTTCGCTACGAAGACGCCTTCAGCGGCGGCAAGTGCCTGGCAATGGATGCCGACAAGACTGCCAACGCGTACTACCGCCCTCCCTTCGGTCACCTGATTCCCAACTGGGCGTTCCGCATCGTGGAGCAGCCGACGAAGCCGGGCGAATACCGCTGGCTCTCGTTCGCGTGGAAGGGCTCCGAGAGTTCGCGCGGCATGACCCTGCGTGTCGGCGAGCATCACGCCGGCGGAGTGTCGCTGCATGCCGGAGAAGCGACCAAATTCGAATCGGTGATCGTGACGCAGCAGGTTGCCGCAACACCGCCGAAGGAATGGACGGTGGTCACGATCGATCTGTGGAAGCTGGCCGGTCGCGAGATGACCATCGGCTCCATGTCGCTGAGCACAGTGGGTGGAGCGGCCTCATTCGACCGTATCCTCCTCGGTCGAACAGAGGAAGGCGTAGCGGCGAAGAAAGACTAGAGCGGTTTCGTCGGTCCGACAGATTCTCAAAAGTTCAAAGTCCGTACAGGGAGTGAGTTGGAGTTTGTTCGACAGCGCAGGAAGTGTTTGCGTGCCGTCTGCTGGATTCAGATCCACTCCAGCGGATCACCTCTCTACGCAGGCCACGACCCAAAGTCGTATTCGCTATACCGGCAGTGGAGAATGTACGGCCTGTCAGGCCGCCCTCCGCTCGAACGATTTCACCAACCCACCCATATAGGGCCGAACGATGATCTGGTCGCGGTCGAGCTTCGGGACTACTTCAGGAACGTCGCGGATCGGCGGCAAGTGCTCGCGCCCGTCGCGTTCCACTTCCGTGGGCGTATCACTCCCCAAAAACACTGACCGGCTTCGTCCCAATTGTAAGGTTGAAATCGGACTTAGGAGCCGTGGAAAGATCGTCTGACGACTGGGAGGTCTCGC
>CAMAYU010000294.1 GCA_945862235.1 Schlesneria paludicola DSM 18645 | reverse complement strand
GGCTGACTGTTGAGCAGCGCCGCCGTGAACTCGGCCGGGTGATGCCGCTTGAGCCATGCCGACGCATAGACCAGGAGCGCGAAGCTGGCTGAGTGCGATTCCGGAAAGCCGTATTCCCCGAAGCCCTGAATCTGATCGTAGACCCGGTTGGCGAAGTCTTCGTCGTAGCCACGGGCCTGCATCCCGGCGAGCAGCTTCTCACGAAACGGCTGCATCACGCCCCGTCGCCGCCATGCCCCCATCGCGCGGCGGAGTTGATCCGCTTCACCCGGCGTGAAGCCCGCCGCGACGACGGCCAGTTTCATCGCTTGCTCTTGGAAGATCGGCACACCGAGCGTCTTCTGAAGCACCTCACGCACGGCCTCGCTGGGAAACGTGACCGGCTCTTCGCCGCTGCGTCGTCGCAGATACGGGTGAACCATGCCTCCCTGAATCGGCCCCGGTCTCACAATCGCAACTTCGATCACGAGATCATAGAAGCAACGCGGCTTGAGTCGCGGGAGCATCGACATCTGTGCCCGCGACTCGACCTGGAACACGCCGATCGACTCGGCCCGGCAAAGCATGTTGTAGACACTGCGGTCTTCGGCGGGGATCGTGGCCAGCGTCAGTTCGCGGCCCGTGTGGAGCCGGATCAACTCGAACGATTTCCGAATGGCAGTGAGCATTCCCAGCGCGAGGCAGTCCACCTTGAGGATGCCCAGCACGTCGAGATCGTCCTTGTCCCATTCAAGCACTGTCCGGCCGGGCATGGCGGCGTTTTCCAACGGCGTCAGTTCGTCGAGCCGTCCGCGCGTGATGACCATGCCGCCGACATGCTGACTGAGGTGGCGCGGGAACCCGAGCACTTCCTGCACGAGATGAATCAACTGTCGTCCGAGTCGCGAGGTCGGATCGAAGCCCGTCTCACGGAACCGGGTGGCAAGCGCATCGTCCTCGCGGCTCGCATGCTCAACCGATTTGGCGAGCGTGTCCACGCGGTCCAGTGACAGACCGAGGGCCTTGCCGACATCTCGCACGGCCGACTTGGGACGGTACGTGATGACTTCAGCCGTCATGGCGGCTCGGTCGCGACCGTACTTGGTGTAGAGATACTGGAGGACTTCCTCCCTTCTTTCGTGTTCAAAATCGACATCAATGTCGGGAGCCTCGCCCCGTTCCCTGCTGATGAATCGCTCGAACAGCGTGTCGATCCGGTCGGGATCGACCGACGTGACGCCGAGACAAAAGCAAACAGCCGAGTTCGCCGCACTTCCCCGTCCCTGACAGAGAATTCCCCGGCTGCGGGCGAACCGCACCAGATCCCACACGGTCAGAAAGTAGGCTTCGTAGTGGAGGTCGGCGATCAGAGTCAGTTCGTGTTCGATCAGCCGCCGCACTTTGTCGGGGAGGCCGTGCGGATAGCGTTCGCGTGACCCCGCCCAGGTCAGTTGCGTCAACCACGCCAGCGGAGTCTCCCCGCGCGGGCAGAGTTCTTCCGGGTACTCGTATTTCAACTCGTCGAGCGAGAACTGGCATCGTCCTGCAACTTCCAGTGTCCGTTCGACGGCGGCGGGACACGCGGCGAACAACGCCCGCATCGCGTCGGCCGACTTGAGATGTCGCTCGCCGTTCGTCTGTCGATGTTCGCCGAGTTCCGCCACGGTGACACCGAGCCGCGTCGCCGTGAGGACATCGTGGAGATAACGCCGCTCGGCAGCGTGATACAGGACGCCGTTGCCCGCGACGAGTGGGATGCGGGATTGCTGTGCGAGGTCTTGGAAGCGTTGCAGCAGCCACTCGTCGTGCGGCCCGCGATGGAGTTCGGCCAACGCGTAACAGCGGTCGCCGAACGTCTCCCGCCAGCGAGGCAGTTCGTCCGTCTGGCGTTCCGGCTGATTCGTGTCGAGCAGCACGCAGGCCAGGAGGTCCGCGTGGAAGTGAGCCACGTCGTCGAAGGTCAGATGGCATTCCCCCTTCGGTGCCCGCCGTTTGCCGAGCGTCAGCAATCGCGACAGTCGGCCGTATCCCGCCCGGTTGGTGGCCAAGAGCACCGCGCTCGGTCCCTCGGTCAGCGTCACCTCGGCCCCGATGAGCAGCTTCAATCCCAGCGGCTTCGCGGCGGCATGGGCCCGCACGACTCCCGCCAGACTGTTCCGGTCGGTGATCGCCAGCGCCGTGTACTTCAGTTCGGTCGCTCGCTGCACGAGTTCATCCGGATGCGATGCGGCCCGCAGGAACGAGTAATTCGTCTGACAGTGCAACTCGGCGTAGGCGGCGTTCGGCGCACGACGCGCTACAGGCGAAGCGGGGACGACACGCGGCCGAATTTTCGGGAAGGCGATCTCGGGCATGCGGCACCTCAGTCAAACAGCCTCAGTCGAACAACCCGTGCAGAAACCAGCGGCCACTTTTGAGGTCGCAAAACGCCCACAGGGCGGCTCCGGTGGCGAGGGTGAGGCGGTAGTAATCGCGCTTCGCGTCCACTCCGCGCCACCAGCCCGACTCGATCCGCTCGGGACCGCTGACGCGCACGACGGGCGTGCGATCAACCTGTGTCGGCCAGCCATCAGGCGAGAACCGGTCGATGGTCAATGGCTGCGGCAAACGGAGCAGTCGCAACGGACGGCACCGCAGTCGTGAGGGAATCGTGACGGTCTCGACGGCGGACGATCTCTGCTCCAGCCACGGCAGAGTTGCACACGAGAACTCGGGCAGCGGGTCGGGTTGGAGACTCGCACGCAGCACGGCATCACGTCCGAGACGACTGCTGAGCCGGTCCACCAGTTCGGCCAGTGCCCGCTGGTGTTTCTCACCCACATCGTCTTCAAACAGCGTCGCCTGTCGAATGGGTGGAAGGCCCAGCTCGACCACCTCCATCCGGACCCCCTTCACGCCCGCCGTGAAGACAACCCGTTCGCACTGCAACCGCAACAGGTCGAGCAGGTGTTGTCGCTCTGTTGTCGGACGGAGCAGCCGCAGCGAGATCGGTTCGGCGGCGGTGCCGAGCCAGCGGCAGGTCAGTTCCCGCAGCCCGGCTCGCCGCGCCTCCAGCGTCACCAGCAAGCGTTCAAGCAGCACTTCGCAGACATGATCGAGCGTCTGGCGATCCGTCACTGGATCCTCGAACAACCAGTCCACGACTATCGGTTCGATTAGACGCTCCGCCGTCAGCAACTCCGGCGCGAGACCCGTCGCCTGATCGAGTCGCCGCCCGAGTTCCTTCCCGAACCGGGACGGCAGGCTGGCGCGGGGCAGACTCATCAACCGGCCAATCGTCGTGACATCCAGTCCACGCAAGCATTCGATCACGGCGTCGGAAACCCGCAGCGCCACCACCGGCAGCGGCGCGAGGGCGTTGGTCTGTTCGTCGCTCAGCACAAGTGAGACCACGGGGTCGGCATAGTGACTCACCGCCCAGGCGGCTCCCCAGGTATCGGCGATGGCGATGCGGACCTGAATGCCCTGTTGAGCCAGATCAGTGATGAGTGCTTCTGCCAGTCCCTGTTCGCCCCCGAACAACATCTCGCTCCCTGAGATGTCGAGCCAAAGCGATTCGGGAGCGGGATCATCCTCCAGACCGACGAGCGGGCTGTACCGCTGACAGTGAATCGCGAGGGCCTGCAACCGAGTCCGATCAGCCACCGGATCGGCTCGCTGAAAGTCCGGTTTCGGAATGGGTTGCCGTGAGCGGCGTGAAGCGGTGGTCGGCAGCAGTGACCGGGCCTCGCCGAGCGGCATCCCGACGCGGATGTCCAATCGCAGTGCCTCCGGAGAACACGCCGTCACAATCAATCCGCGTCGGCCTTCGGCGAACAGGATCAACGGACGAGAGCTAAGCTCCGGCTGCTCGGACAGCCGTCGTTGCACCGGCCACAGCGGACACCAGACGCACATCACCCGTCGCATCGTTCACGTCCAGTTCGACAGAGCCACCCGCAAACGCACCTCGACACGACACCAACTCCACCCGCACCACGCGGCCCGTAGACCTCACGGCCCCTCGCGGTTGGACCCGCCACCGCACATCGGCCCATGAGGCGTGTCGGGCCGCCGCCTCCGGCCGGAACAGCACGCCGATGCCGCCCCCGATTTCCGCCGCCAGCTTCCAGCGTCGGGCCACTTGGTCGGAAAGGTGTTCGGTGCGAAACCAAGTGAGGCCGATCGCCGGACAGCGCAGACATTGCTCGACGGTCCACACGGCATCGGCCACCGAAGTCGGTCGCAGCAGTAGCAGGGACTCCAACGGGACGCCCCAGCCGCGAGCGGCCGGCGGATGGAACTCGCCTGTGGCATCGACAACCGCCCAGACCCGATGTTGATCGAGAGCGGCAAGCGCGCCCTGCATCGCGAGCGTCGCCACACCGCTCCCCTCGACGGGCGACAGCCACTCCACCAGCGACCCACGTTCCAAGCCACGACCGGGGAGCAGGACCTCCAACGCCGGGATGCCGAGTGACAGGCGGTGTTCCGCCTCTGCCTCATGGGGGCGAGCCACCTTCCCACAGAGTTGGCGCAGGGCGCGCAGAGTCTCGGCACGATGTTCGTCTCCCACCATGACGCGACCTATTTCCCGGCCGAACGCCGGATGGCGACGACCTTCCCGAGAATCCGCAGATCGTCCTCCGGGCCCACCACGATCGGTTTGAAGCGCGGGTTCTCCGGCCGCAACTCAATCGCCCCGTCGCAGTAATGCAGCCGCTTGAGAGTCGTTTCGTTGTTGAGCAGGGCGACCACAATGTCGCGGTTCTCGGCAAGCTGCTGCTGCCGCACGATCACGATGTCATCCGGCTGAATCCCGGCGTCGATCATGCTCTGGCCGCTGGCCTTCAGGGCAAAATGGCTACCCGAACGGACGACGGTCTCCTCCATCAGCACTTCGCCACAGATGTTTTCGCTCGCCAGGACGGGGTAGCCAGCCGCAATCGTTCCAATAATCGGCACGGCGACGAGCCGGGACACGCTCACATCCCGACACTCGGCCGGCCGCAGGACCGTCAAACTGCGGGCCTTGAATGCCTCACGTTTGACATACCCGTTCCGTTCCAACCGCTGAAGTTGTTCGTTGACGCTGGGAGCGGACATCTCGACCCGCTCCGCGAGTTCCCGCACGGTGGGGGAGATTCCACGCTGCAAAATCCACGATTCGAGTTCGCGCAAAATCCGGGCCTGCGAATCCGTCAACGTCGTCAGTTGTGGGCGACCACGTTTGGGCATGGAACTCTGCTCGCTTCAGCACCGGGAAGATTGACTCGGCATCATGTCACATGCTGCCGACACGAATATGCCTGACGAGTCTGATTGTTATGCCTTACGGGAGAATGGTCAAATCATCGGACGGGAATTGTTGGGAACTTGAGCACGGTCAGACGATTGGGAAAAAGTAACGACCGAGACCGGTGTGATTGGGCCTCGGAGGTCTTTGGTTGAAAACCGCTTTGAAGACCGCGACTTGAACAACCGAATCACCAAATCACAACATCCATGAATTTTACGGTGTGGCTGGACAGAATCTGGACGCGCTGTTCGCTACAGTGATTGCGCCGTTGATCAATAAGTAAACGCATGCGCTTTTTCGCAACGAGCCAATATGTCAGAAACTGCTCCCCTTGCTCGCCAATGGAGACTACTCCAGACGCTGTCGTCTCGACGGCTCGGAGCAACTGTTCGTGAACTGTCCGATGAGATGGGTGTCGTCGATAAGACCATCCGTCGCGACTTGCAGCTCCTTGCTCGGACCGGCTTTCCCCTGCTGGAGACCCTGGGCGAGTTCGGTCGCAAATCGTGGAAGCTCGATACTGGGCCGGGCGTCGCGTCGCTGAAATTCAATCTCACGGAAGTTCTCTCGCTCTACCTGGGGCGTCGGTTTCTGGAGCCGCTCGCCGGAACCAACGTCTGGATCGGTGCTCAATCGGCGTTTAAAAAGATTCGTGCGACGCTGGGCGAGGGGGCGGTCGAGTACCTCGACAAGCTGGCTTATGTGTTTCAGCAGACGCCGCTCGCGGCGGGCGACTACTCGAAACATGCCGAACTGATCGAGCGGCTACTGATCGCGATTGAGGACCGCAAGATCGCATGGGTTGTCTACCATTCGGCCCGTGCCACGGAGCCGGTCTCGACCGAGGTCTATCCGTTGGTGCTGCTTTGGCATCGAGGCAGCCTGTACCTGCTGGCTCATGCCCGCGAAGACGACAAGGTGAAGACGTACAAACTCGACCGCATCAGCGAGGTCGATGTCACCAGCCTGGTATTCAACCTGCCGGGCGACTTCGATGCGCGGCAATACCTCGCCTCGTCGTTCGGCATCCTGCAAGGCGACGGCTCAGTCACGAAAGTCCGCGTTCAGTTCGATGCGACCGTGGCGAGATACGTCACCGAAAAGACGTGGCACGCCAGCCAGCAATGTGCGCCTCAACGAGACGGCTCG
>CAMAYU010000293.1 GCA_945862235.1 Schlesneria paludicola DSM 18645 | reverse complement strand
GTAAGCCCCCCGGTTCTTTCCAAGAGGGCTGACGCCCAAGAACCGGGGGGCTTACGCCGCCCCGCTCAGATGTCTCGTTACCGACCGCGCGGTGGTGGAAGCAAAACCCCCGTCAGACGGGAGTTCGATGGAAATGGACGTGCTTCCAGCCGGAAGCCTGCTGTTCCCAAACGCGGGTTTCCATCGCACATGTCGAGAGCGGTGAGCCACTCGCGTCGAGCTTCTGCACCACGCGGACGTAGGTCACGACGGCGGCCGTGCCCATCACGCGCACATGCGGCGAGGCGATCGTCGATTGCTTGGCGGGCTGGGTCGGCGTTCCGGGCAAGTCGAAATAGAACTGGTGGAACGGCAGTCCGCCGACCAGATGGCCCAGCGCTTCCGGCTCGAAGCACGTGATCGAGTCATCGCACAGCGCGACGTAGCTCTTCCAATCACCGGCATCAATGGCGGTCAACAACTGGCGGCTGAGTTTGAGCAGTTCCTGTTCGGCAGCAGACATCGGCGAGAATCCTTTAAGGGGATGAACCGCACGGGGCGGCAGATGGACCGATCGACTCCAATGGCCGATCGAAACGAGGCGGGAGGATAGTCGTGGCCGAAAGGGATGTCAGGGGACAGGGGGCAGAAAAGGCATTGACCGGAAGACGGCATGAGGAGCAGCAACCCCACCGGGCTTGCCCCAGTGAATTCAGGCCTTTGCACTACTTCTATGGTCATGGCCCCCGCCTCCACGACCGCGCGTCGGTGGAGACGAAAACGGCATCAGGAGAACGATTTGTTCTTCTCGCCGCTCGCGAGTTCGAGTGATTCGATAGCACAGGCGAGTAGTGCCTAAATCTGAGTTCACCGGGGCAAGCCCGGTGGGGTTGCGTGCTTTTACGGCAGTCCGTTCAACTTCCTGATGACCCATTCCGTCGTGAGCAACGCAAACAACACGACCAGCCACGGCCAGCGGTCCCACAGGGGAGACTCTTCGTAGCGCGAGGTCGTCGCTTCATACGTCTTGAATTGTTTGGGCAGTTCATGCAGTTCATCGAGCTGAAAAACACGACCGCCGCTGGTGTCGGCGATCTGTGTGAGGAGGTCGCGGTTGGCGGAGAGGTCGCTCAGCTCCAAGCTCGGGCGGTCGTGAACGTAGAGTGTCGCTTCGACTGGCTTCTCGCCGAGGTCCGCGTTCTCGGTGGTGAGGGCCACGCGGTACTCGCCCGCAGGCAGTGAGACCGCCTTACCCTCGAACTGCAACGGCCGGTCCGTCGCTGGCGTGAGGTCGATCGTCGTGAACGGCTTGTCGTGCATGTCGCTGATGCGGAACAGATCGGCCTTGGCCTTGAGCTTCGGAAACTTTTGCAGGAACGGAGCCATCCACTTGGCTCGAAAGAGCGCGTCCTGACCGAGTTCGACATCGGTCTTGTCGGGACCAAACCGGACGAACTCATTTCCTGCAGTCACTTTGTTGGCGGCGGCCCACCGCGCGAACTGTGCCCAGAAACGATGGTGATATTCATCGCCCACACGATGCCGCCAGCGCCAGGTTCCGTCGAAGCCCAGCCACACGACTTGTCCCGCGCCGAGATGCTGATGCACGATCACCGGCTGCCGACGTTCGAGTCCCAGCGGTGCGGCGAGTTCGGGCGGAAGGAGGGCCGTGGTCCAAACCGTCGCGGCCGGTTTGGGCTGTCCCAAGAGCAGCGCCATTTGACCGGGTAGTCCCGCCCAGATGGTCTGGTTTTGAATGGCATCGCTCGCGAACTGCAACATCGCTTGTTGTTCCCCCTCGTCGGTCAATTGCAGCGGGAGACCTCGCACCAGCGGAGCCGTTTCTCCCGCGCGGTCGGTCACGATGAGCGGCCTCACGTTCGTCACCGGCAGCAATTGGTCGAGTACCGGCGTGCGATACGCAAGCGGTAGCCAACGCTTGCCGCTGGAGAGAATCAGCGTGCCGCCGTCGGTCACGAAGTCGCGCAGCCGCTCCCACGTCACATCGTTCATTCGATCGGGCGGAATGTCTCCGAGAATGATGAGGTCGAAGTTCGCGAAGGGTGACGCGGGCGCGTTGCCAACCGGCGCGACAGGATCAACGGTCGCATCAAGCTGTTCGAGGCGGCGCGGAAAGAACGTGTCGGGCAGCACGCCGAGATACGGCTGCTGGAAGAGGACGCGTTTGAGATCGACTCGTTCATCGCGAGCGAGCGCGGCGTCGAGGTAACGGAACTCCCAGCGAGCGTCTCCCTCGACGAGCAACACCTTCGCGCGATCATCGACCACGGCGAAGGCGAACGTGCGCGAGTTGTTGTCGTCGCGCGTCTCCCCTTCCAAGACTGGCGTCTTCAACACGTACGACTTGCGGCCGATGTCGATCGCGTCGAGATCGAACTCTACGTTGACGCTCGGCCCCGTCACTTGGACCGATCGGGTGAGCGGCGCGGCGGCGGGGTCATCCTCACGCAGCAACTCGACCACGAGCGTCTTCCCCTCGAAGCCGACAGTGTTCAGCACCGCCTTCAGTTGCGGGTGGTCTCCCTTGTAAACGACCTGGGGGTATTCGAGCGACGCGATCGAAAGGTCTTTCGGACGGAATGTGGAACCGATCAGGATTGGAAAGATCGGCGTCTCGACAGCCTTCAATGAAGCCGCGAGCGGCGTGAGCTTCTTTCCCGAATGGTCGCGTCCGTCGGTGAACAGGATCAGCCCACGCACGTCTCCGCCCCCTGCTCCTTCCCCCGGTTGCAGGGCTTGCGACAAGTCGGAGGTCTGCGAGATGAGGCTCTTCGAGGGCGACGCGATCGCCTGTTCCAACTGAGTCTGTTCGACGGACTCGGTCTTCCCCGCGAACAGAAACAGTTCGAGCCTGCCGAGATGTTTGAGTTCTTCGAGCAGCGGCTTCGGAACAGTTGCAAGGAGACGCCGCGCGATCTCGCGCCGCGGCAAGCCATCCAGTTCGCGAAAAAGCCCGAACAGATGCTCGCGCCGCGTCGAGGACAGCGCCGCACGGCGCTGCTCGTCAGCGGTCTCGCCGGGATCAACCCAGTCCGGTTCTTGACCCGCTTCAAATGACCGCTGCCAGCGGTCGAGACGGGCATCGACCGCCGCGTTGCCGATCATGCCGAGACCTCGCGCCCAGCGAAGCTTCTCGCTGCGCATCGCGTGAACGTCGGTCGTCGCCATGCTGTCCGAGACATCCACGCCGATCAGAATCCGCCCGGATCGAGACTCATTCCGCGTCCAACTCAGCACGGGTTGCAGCAGTGTCATGAGCACAACCGCGAGGACGGAGACTCGCAAACCGAGCAGCCAATTGCCGACGGTGCGTGAGACCAGCCGTCGCTCGTACCGCAGCAGCATCACAATCAGAACCAGCGTCACCCCGATGGCGGTGAGGTGCGCGAGCAGGGTCCACGGCGAATGCGCTCCATGAAAGACAAGCTCTGGTGTGACGGGTGGCATGGTGGGCCGATTGTAACGACGAGTCCGTTCGCACGGCGGTCTCGACCCGGTGAAAATCGGCAACACACGAATCGACCGTCCGATTCGTGACCTAGACTCAGGGAAGGATTGTGGCGCGAGGAGCGCGGTCGTTGGTTTTGGGCGTTAGCAGCCCGTTGCCGAATCATTTTGTTTTCGTCTCTCCATTCACCGTCGTCACTCCAGAGTTTTCACACGATGTCTCAATCTGCGTCCGTGGAATGGTGGAACAAATCGCTCGACGAAGTCGGGCTGCATGGCATGGACAAGCTCGTCGATTCCAGCGGCAGTTGGGATGCGCTGTTGCAATCGGGACGAGAAGACCTCGCGCGGGCGTTGTCTCTGACGGACATGACGACCGGTCAAGATCGAGCCGTGTTGGAAATCGGCTGCGGCGTCGGACGGCTTACCGCCGCGCTGGCCGATCGGTTTGGTCGCGTCCTCGGCGTCGATGTCGCTCCCACTTTGATTGAAGAAGCCCAGCAGCGCAACACGCACCAGAGCGTCTCGTTTGAAGTCTGCGATGGCGTGCGGATTCGTCCCAACGGAGCGGACTTCACTTGCGACACCGTCTTCTCTTACGAAGTCCTGTACTACCTGAACCGGCAGTCGCTGACGACATACTTTGAAGATGCGTTCGTACTCCTGACGAGCGGTGGTCAGTTGGTCTTTCACCTGAACATGGAGCCGATCCGCGTGTCCACGCGACTGAGCTTTTTGTTTCGCCGCGCGCTGTATGCCTGCGGGATCAAACAGTTTCGAGGCTGGCCGACCGGAGCCGGTTTGAAGCGGTACTTCCATTCGGAAGCGTGGCTCAGACAGACGCTGACCCGCATCGGCTTTCGCGTGGAGCGAATCGTCGGTCCGAACCTGCGTCAGAAATGGATCGTGGCCGTGAAGCCGTGAATACGAACCGAGCAACCTAACAAAGGTGCCTTTCCTGACTTGGTGAGCCGGGTGCCGTGAAGCCCCGGATTCCAAGCCCAAGAATCCGGGGCCTTACGGCACCCGGCTCACCACGCCGTTTCGGATAACTCCCGCTGCAACAAAAGTACACGGCCTTCACAGAATTCGCCGACTCGAAAGTTCTCCCTCATGAGTCTCAACGGTTCCGTCAAACGCAACGTCCTCGCCAGTTGGGGAACTCATGCTTCCAACTTGGTACTCGGATTCTTCCTGACCCGGTACACGTTGGATGTGCTGGGCGTTTCGACCTATGGCAGTTGGTTGCTCATCAATTCGATCGCGGGTTACTCGGGCCTGCTGTACTTCGGGTTCGGCGACACAATCAGCCGCTACGTGGCGAAGTACCATTCGGAAGGCGATCTGAAGCGGGTCAACGAAGTTGTCACGCTGGTGCTGTCGGTCTACGCGACAATGGGAGTCGTGGCACTGGTCCTCGCGGGAGTCTTGGCGGCGACCGCATCATGGTGGGGTGGCTGGACGGGCGATGAACTTTGGCAGGCACAAGTCACCACGTTGATCCTTGGCGTGAACGTGGCGATCGGAATGACGGGCAGCGTCTTCGGTGGTGTGCTGCATGGCCTTCGACGCTTCGATTTGGAACGTGGCATCGGTTTTTCATTCGATCTCGTGCGCGTCGTTCTATTCCTGCTCTTCCTGAGTGCCGACTACGGCCTCGTCGTGATCGCGGCCATCTACTTTGTCGTGACGCTCGGTGAGAACGTCTCGTACATCGTTCTCGCCCGCCGCATCCTGCCGTCGCTGTCGGTGTCTCGCTCGCATCTCAACTGGGCGATTCTCAAAGAGTGCGGTTCGTTCAGCACGATGTCCTTTGTCAGTGCCGTTGCCGCGCAACTCATCAACGCCACCGACACGATCACGATCGGGTTGTTGCTCGGCAAAGAGGCGATCGTGCCGTACTACTTCGGGTTGAGACTGGCTCAGTTCGCGAAGCAGCCGATCGACAAGATCGCGACGATCTGTATGCCGACCGCTGGCGCATTGCAGGGAGAGGGCGACAAGGCGAAGCGAGACCGCTTCCTTGTGAAGGCTCTCGGGATTGTGACGTTGCTCACGGGAGCCGCCTTCATTGGCGCAAGCTTCTTCGCGGGAGATGTACTGCGATTGTGGGTCGGCTCGAAGCTGCCCGCAGAAAGTCTGCTGCTGTCGCATCGCATCTTGATCGTGCTGCTGGGAACGCAGCTCATTGCGCTGCCGTGTGGCGTGCTGCGCGCGTTCCTGTTCGGGAGCGGCTGTGTGAAAATCCCCGCGTTCATCTACCTCGCTGAAGCCGCATGCAATCTGACACTGAGCATCGTGCTGGGAATGCATTACGGTATTGAAGGGGTCGCGTGGGGAACGCTGATCCCGGTGGTCGTGATCGAACTGCTGGTCCTCGTCCCGTATGCATTCCGCACGTTGCAGGTCAGCGTCTGGCGCATTGCCCACGAAGCGGTCTGGCCTCAATTGCTGCCGTTACTCGCGTTGCTGGCCTTCTCACTGTTGGTCAGCCAACAGACGTGGGATCACGGCGACTGGCGGTGCCTGATCGGCATCACTTTCTGCGGTGCCGCGTTACTTGGCGCGACGATCTGGTTGCGCCGAAAGCTCGACCGCAGTCCTCTCGCGACCGCGTAACCGAGTCGGCGTTCTTTGCCAACACGCCCCCTCTTCAAGCCTCTCAGGAACGTCCTCGTCCTGAATGCGGTCGGCCATCGTGTTGAGACCTCACGCGGTCTTCGATGAGACATTCATGGTGAGCCGAGCGGCGTCAGCCCAATGGCACTCACTTTGTCATTCACTCCGTGAGCGGCACGGCGCTAGCCGCCGGGTCTTTGCTTGGAAACACAACTCCGTTTACCGGCGGCTAGCGCCGTGCCGCTCAAAGTGAGTGCCATTGGGCGTAAGCCCCCGAACTCCTGTCGTGAAAAGTCCGGGGGCTTACGCCGCCCGGCTCACCATGACTCCAATTTCAGAAACG
>CAMAYU010000292.1 GCA_945862235.1 Schlesneria paludicola DSM 18645 | reverse complement strand
CTTCGTTTCACCGCGTGGGCAACTCAACGCCACCCTCCCAGTTACAACCCGCCGTTCGGCAACCCGCCCCAGCCGAGTTTGTTGTGCAAGGTTGCGTAGTAACTGTGATCACTCAGACGGGCGAGTTGGAAACTGACGGGAGCCTGCTTCACTTCCACGCGGTCGCCCGCATGCAGCGGTCGCTTGATCTGGCCATCAATGACGAGTGTCGTCCCTTCCGGACAGTCGGGGACGGTCATGAGATAGACGCTATCGGCGCGATCGACGAGCGGGCGATTCGTCAGCGTGTGCGGACTGATCGGCGTGATGACAAACGCTTGCAGGTCTTGTCGCAGCAACGGACCTCCCGCCGCGAGACTATGCGCCGTCGAACCGACCGGCGTGCTGAGGATGAGGCCGTCGCAGCCATAGGTCGTGACCGCTTCACCGTTGATCGCGAGGTCGATCCGCAACATGCGCAGTGCGGCACCCGAATGGATCGTGACTTCGTTCAGGCCGAGATGCGTTTCGTGCGAACCGTCCGCTCGCAACAGACGACACGAAAACATCAGATGCTGACTCACCGTGAACTTACCGGCGAGAATCTCACCGAACCGCTTTTGAAACTCGTCGGGTGAGAGATCGGCGAGGAACCCGAGTCGCCCAAGATTCACGCCCATGATCGGCAGTTGTCTCGTCCCGAGTTGCCGGCACGTTCGCAGCATCGTGCCGTCGCCCCCGAGCACGACGACGAGATCAACCTGCCTCCGCCCGAGCTTTAACTGGTCGGGAGTTCCGGCCACCGTCAGCTTCACGCCCGGTTGCCGCGATAAGAATTCCGTCAAGTCGGAGCAGACCTGCATCACGCGCGGCGAGTCATCCCGCACCGTCATCGTCAGCCGCAGTGAGTGTTCCGACATTGCTCGCCCTTGGTGTGGTCGCTTCCGAATCTGTGTCGCATGGCTGTGCGAACAAAGCTAACAGCCTGTTGAACCTAAAGCGCTAGCATGGCTATTTCATGGCTGAAGATTGACGAGAGTTCTTTAGCCATGAGGGCTGAAAAGACGGAAACGACAATCGCTTCCGTCATCAGATTAGCGTTGTAGTTTTAAGGCCGTCACAGCCACTCAGATGCCGTAGAACTTGGCGGCGTTGTCGTGGAAGAGCTTTTTCTGGAAGGCGACAGGGCGGTCCTTCACGATGTGCTTGAGGGCGCTGACCCACTGGGTGAACGATGCCTTCAGTGTGCAGACGGGCCAGTCGCCAGCGAACATCACGCGGTCGTCGCCGAAGGTGTTGATGGTGTCGTTGATGTTCGGGGCGAGGTCATCCGGTCTCCAGTTCGCGTTAGCGGTGACAATGATCCCGGAGACCTTGCAGACGGTGTTCTTGCGTTCGGCCATCGCCCGCATCCCTTTGAGCCACAACGAGCGAGCCGCCGGATCGGTGGACGTGACACTCATGTTGCCGCAGTGGTCGATGACGAACCGCGTCTTGGGACATTGATCGACGAGCTTCACCGCGTCGAGAACTTCGCCCGAGCGGAGACAGAGATCGAAGCTCAGCCCCAGTTCGCCGAGCAGTTGAATGCTCTCCACGAATTTCGGCTGGAGGCAGAAGCCTGGCGGATCGGTCTCGCCATGCAGTACCTGTCGCACGCCCTTGATGAACTTGCTCTGCGCCAGCTTGCGAATGTACGGCTCAAAGCCCGGCGTACCGGGGCGTCCGGAAATCACGGCCGCCTTCATCGGATTGTCACCGCGCTGACAGAGGTCGATCACGTAGTCCGCTTCCTGCACCTGCTGCTCGGGTGCGACATCGACTTCCATGTAGACCGTCTTCACGACGTTTAAACCCTTGGTCGCTTCGAGGTAATCGGACATGACGAAGCTCCGCTGCAACGGCTTCGTGTCGTCACCCTTGTGCCACGGCAATTTGAACTTAGTCGTATCCCACAGGTGCTGGTGCGTGTCGATGATGGGCATTGAATCAGTCACAGCAGCGTCCTTGGCAAAGGCGTCTGGAAGAGAGGCCGGCAGGGTCGCACCGACGAACGCGGCGGCTCCGACCGACTGAAGAAACTGACGGCGATTGGCGGCGGATGGAATCATGCGGACGGCTCCCAAAAAAAGGTTGAACGGGCGGCGGGATCGTAATCGAAGAACTGCGGGATTGCACCGCGATCGAGGAACGGGGCAGGGTGATCACCGTGTTGGGTCTGCAAAACCTGTAGGGTGAGACCAGCGGCGTTTCGCCGCGCCGGCCCACGCTAATTTCCAGTGATTGCATGAAGGTGGGCCGGCGCTCGAAGCGAGCTGGTGCCACCCTACTTAGAAAAAGGCCATGCCGTTGGAGCCGCTTCATCTCGCGCAGGGCCATAGCTATCATCCCGCCTCTAAATTTGGCTGGCACTTTCTAGGTGAGATCAATGACCGTCCCCGCTTCCGTCCCCGCGCGTGTTCCCGTGAGAACACGCTTCGCCCCCAGCCCGACGGGCTACATGCACATTGGCGGGATGCGAACCGCGCTCTTCGTCTGGCTCTGGGCGCGACACAACCACGGGACGTTTATCCTGCGGATCGACGACACCGATCAACAGCGCAATGTTGAAGCGGCTCTCGCCCCCATCTTTCGAGCCTTTCGTTGGCTGGGACTGAACTGGGACGAAGGCCCGGAAGTCGGTGGTGCGTTCGGCCCGTACTTTCAATCGCAGCGAACTCACCTTTACACGGCGGCGGTCGAGAAGCTGATCGTTGAGGGCAAAGCGTTCCGGGACTACGAAACACCCGAACAAGTTGCCGTCGATCGCGCGGCAACGGAAGCGTCCAAGCAAACCTATCTCAACGTGCGGCGGTCGCTCGACCTGAGTGCGGCTCAACGCGAGGAACTTGACGCGGCGGGCCGACCGTTCGTCGTGCGGTTCCTCGTACCGCGAGACCAAAAAGTCGCGATCGACGACGCCGTGCGCGGCCATGTGGAATGGGACGGCGCGTTGATGCCCGACCCGGTCATCATGCGGAGCAACGGCTCGGTCCTCTACAACTTCGCGACGGTCGTCGATGACGCCCACATGCAGATCACGCACGTCATCCGAGCGGAAGAGCATCTCACCAACACGGCTGTCCAAGCGCTGCTGCATCAGGCGCTCGGCAATACGTTGCCGGTGTTCGCACATATCCCGTTCATCACCGCGCCGGGATCGACCAAAAAATTGAGCAAGCGCGATGTCGAGAAACTGCGCAACAGCCCGCAACTCAAGAAAATGTTCGATCGCGCTGACGAGGTCTTCCCCCAACTGGGCCTTGGAAATTCCACGACGCTCAACCCGGTGATGGTCGAGTACTACGAACGACTCGGGTACTTGCCCGCGGGGATTCTGAACGGCCTCTCGCGGCTCGGTTGGTCGCTGGACGACAAGACCGAGATCCTGTCGCTCGACACCGTGATCGAAAACTTCACGCTCGACCGGATCGTGAAGGCTCCCGCCGGATACGACACCGAGAAGCTACAAAGCTACCAGCAGCACTGGATGAACCAGTTGCCGCTTGAACAGAAAGTCGCTGGCTGCGTCCCATTCCTGCAGCAGGCGAAGCTTATCCCCGAGGAAGTCGATGCCGACGTGAAGGCACACGTTGGCCGAGTCATCGCCGCGATGGCGGATCGGCTCAAAGTCTTCAGTGATGTCCTCGACTTCAAAGAATTCTTCGTCAGCGACGACGCCATGACATTCGACGAGAAGGCGTTTCAACAGCGCATTCGGGGAGCGGAAGAGGCTCCCGGTTTGTTGAGACTGTTGCGTGCGGAGTTGGCGACAGTCGAGCCATTCGATGCATCGACGCTCGATGCATTCGTTCACCGTTTTGTCGAAACGCAGGGGATCAAGATCGGGCAGATCGTCCACGCACTGCGCATCGCTACGACCGGCCGCGCACAAGGGATCGGCCTGTTCGATGCACTGTCCATTCTCGGGCGAGACCACTGTCTCACCCGCATCGACCGCGCGTTGGCCGCGTGCGGAACGTAATGAGTCCCGGGGTCAGGTGGTTCAAAGTTCATTTTTCGCCGCGAAAAATGAACTTTGAACCACCTGACCCCGGATCGCCACGCCAAGCCGTGACCGTGGTACCCTGAAAAAAGCCGTTTCTTTCCGGATAGCCTTTGACTCGCAATCCCGCCATTCACTCTTGATCACCCTTCACAGGAACCCGCCAATGTCCTTTGCCGATGTCGCCGTTCAAATGCTGGAGTTCGTGCGCATGCGCACGCTGATGACACTCGATGAGATCGCCAAGCTGCCCGATCCGGCGGCGGTGTTGAGCTGGCAGCCGGGACCGGGCCGTGCGCACATTGGATGGCAACTGACGCACATCGGCATCACCGAGGAACTGACAGCGACCGAGCGACTGAATGGAACGACGCCGTGTTGGCCGGAGTTGGTCCCACGCTTCAAGTTTGGCAGCGTCCCCGATCAGGACGTTCCCGACATCGGAACAATTCGCAAGATCCTCGACGAATCTCGCGCGCACCTCGTCCCCGTCATCGCGCAGATGAAGGACGAAGACCTCGACGTGATCCCCAAGTGGTACGTCGAACGCGGCTGGCCACTGCGTCGCATCATGCAGATCATGGTCTGGCATGAGGCTCATCATCAGGGACAGGCGCACATCACGTTCAACTTGTGGAAGGCGGCGCAGCAGGGTTGATGTAAGTCATTTCTGAGCGGGCGACGTGAGTCCCCCAGTCCTTGAAAAACAGGCTGTTAACGCCCCAGGAACCGGGGGAATCACATCCCGCGCGGTCAGGGTGAGTCCTCCTACATCATCAACTCACTTCACCGGCACCTCGACCGCCGAACCGATCCGGATGTCGCGCAGCTTGACGATCGTGCTGTGGTTTTGCAGGCCGAAGAAGCCCTTCGTCGAACGGAGGCCGAGCAACGGTGAGTCGGCGGCCGTGACGTTTGTCACGCGGTGGCCGTTGTGCCACGTCGTGACGTGCTGGCCGCGACAGTTGATCTCCAGCGAATTCCATTCGCCCACGGGACGACTGACGCGCGGATTGGCTCCCGCGATGTCGTACACCGACGCCGAGTACTGATAGTCCTTGAGCTTGAGGTGCGCGGGACCGGAATCGTCGAGAATCTGCACTTCAAAGCCTGCGGGCGGCAGCGTGTCGTTGTCGCGGTGATGATTGCCGTCCGCCGGGACTCGTACATACAAACCGCTGTTGCCTCCGGTCGAGAGGCGGTATTCGAGCCGGATGTTGAAGTCATCGAACTCGGCGTCGCTCCGCAGCCACGGTCCCTTCTTGCCGGAGCAAACGAGCAAGCCCTCGACGACCGACCAGCATTCGTCGGCCGCTCCGCCAACGGGTTGCCAGCCGGTCAAGTCGCGTCCGTTAAAGAGTGGCTTGTAACCCAGTTCCGTGATCCGGATGTTCTTCAGCAGGAATTGGCCTCCCACTGGAACCTCCACTTGGAAGCCGATGTGTCCATCAGGTTGCTTCAAGCCGGACACAGAATACGCGGGCTGGCCGTTGATCTTGAGCGACACCGTGTCACCAATGACACGCACATCGAAGGCATTCCATTCTCCCGCAGGCTTCGCGAGACCAGTACTTTGAGCGCCGGGCAAGTCGCCGATGTTGCCTTCTTTCCCCTGCAACATGTTGATTTGGTGAGCCGGCTTGGGACCGGGCTTACCTTCTTGAGCGGCTCGAATGTACAGCCCTGCGTCATAGCCCTGCGGCTTCAATGCCTTCCATTCGACATGTAGTTCAAAGTCGCGATACGCCTGATGACTCCGCAACCATCCGTCTCCCGATTTGAGCCGGATGCAGCCGTCGATCACATCGACCTCGCAGTCGTTCTCAACAGACCAACCTTGCAACGACACGCCGTCGAAGAGCGACTTGGAAAACCCAACCGGCTCCTCAGCGAAGAGTCCCCCCGCGAACAGTGCCTGAACGAGACCTGCCACGGCGACGATGATGCCGCGACCAAACGAGCGAGTGAGATTCCGCATGAAGTGTTCTCCAAGAGTGAGGGTTCTGTTTGAGCGATGGAAGGCGTTGATCGAAGTGCGAATCGTGGGATGGTCGCTTCGTCCGCCCGAATATAACGCCCGCAACCCTCCTATTCTTCAATGCCGCCCTATGGCTTGCTTGAACCGGTGCCCCGAAGCGTGACTTGTCTGTGCGTTTCGCCGCTGGAGATCTGCCCTGTCTCCCGTCAAACCTAAACAGTGGGTTTCAGTGAGCGGCATGGCGCTAGGCGCCGGTTCTTCGCAAGAAAAAAACGGCGTCTAGCAGCCTGTTGAAAAAACGGTGTGTTTGATGGTGAGGGATGGTCGGTCGAGTTTGAGTTTTCCGAGCCAGTTGATTGTCGCTTGGACTGGCGTTTCGTGGTTCGGCGGGATGCGGAAGGCTCAGATCGCATCCAGGAGCTTCCACCGCGCGTTTCGGAGCGTTAAACCGACCGTCCAG
>CAMAYU010000291.1 GCA_945862235.1 Schlesneria paludicola DSM 18645 | reverse complement strand
AGAACCAGGGGGCTTACGCCACCCCGCTCAGATGTCTCATTCGTCACTGCGTGAACAATAACTCCGGGAGATCGTCCGCTCCGCACGCTCCCGCTTCGACAGACAGGGTGCCGACGATGCGAACGATTCGACGACAGAGTTTGGCACTGCAATTGGTGGTGAGCCTGGCGGTGATCGCCGCCAGCGGGAATCTCTTCGCGCAACCGGGTGGTGTGGCACCGGAGAATCGTGTCGCGACGGGCGCGTCGGGGCCGACGCTCTCTGAGTTGCAGACGCGGCTCAAACGGGCGCAGTCCGATGGGGAACTCGAGCCAGCGGTCAAGCAGCAGGTCATCGAGCTGTACCAATCGGCCATCGAGCGGATCGAGATCGCGGGGGAAGAGGCGGCGAAAGCGAAAGCCTTCACCGAACGATTGGCTTCTGTCACCGACAAGCTGCGTGTCGCGAAAGAGCGACTGTCGGCGACGCCCGAAAAGACGACATTGACTGTCGCTGAAGCGTTGGCGGCGGCGGGCGATGATGTCGAGAAGCTCGAACGGATGCTGGGCGACCGTCGCAAGGTGATCGACGATCCCGAGAAGGGCTTGCAGGCGCGGGCGACTGCGATCGACAAGGAACTCGGGGCGCAGATGCCTCGGTTGGAAGAGATCGCGCGGGACTTGGCCGAGATCGAAGAACGACTCACCACGATTGAAGATGCACTCGAAGCGGCCGCGCCGCCGGATGAGCCGCGTGAGGTGACTCACGCCCGCCAGTCGCTTCTGATGACGCGACAGATGCGAGCCAATGAAGAACGCGCGGCGCTGCTGGCTGAGCAAGCCTGGTGCGAATCGGACGACGCCACCGATCTTTTGCGAACGCTGCGCGATCTCGCCGAGCGCGAGTTGGCTCTCGTTGATGGCGAGGTGCAGATTCTTCAAGAGGCCGTCGATCAACGGCGCGGCAACGAAGCGGATCAACGAGTCAAGCGGGCGGAACTGGCGGTCACACGCAGCTCATCCCAAGTGAAGTCGGTCGCAGAACAGAACTTGGTCTTGGCCAAGGAAAGCCGCGATGTGGCGACCACGTTGAAGGAGACCAGTCAGCGCATCGACCTGACCGACGAGGCACTCACCGAACTTCAAACCGAATTCAACCGAACGCAGGAGATGGTCAAAGCGGTCGGGTTGACCGAGTCGATCGGGATGTTGTTGCGACAGCAGCAGGCCAAGCTCGGCGACACACGCAGCCTCCACGCGCGACTGGCTCAACGCGGCGAGATCGTCCGGCAAACGCGGATGCGCATGTTCCAGCTTGAGGCGGACCTCGCACTGCTCCGCGATCTCGATGCGGCGGCGCTGCGGACCGCGCAGGAGTTGATCAGCGGCGAAGCGGCCACGGTTTTGGAGGCGGCAGCGACGGAATCGAAGTCTGCGGCGGGGGCGAAACCCACTGCGGGAAATGTCGGTGCGACCAGTTCGCGTCCGTCCGCCGCACTGCGCAGCTTGGCCGACGAAGCGAAGCCGTTACTCGAACAGCGTCGCGTCCTGTTGGAACAACTCAACGACGACAGTCGCCAGCAATTCGAGCGACTCGTCTCGCTCGACATTGATGAGCGAAAGCTGCGTGATGCGACGCGCGCTTACGCTGAATACATTGGCGAGCGTGTCCTGTGGATTCGGACGGGGACGGTGTTCAGCACGCCGCACGGCGCACGCGCGGCGGCACACGGCGCGTGGCTCTTCGATCAAGCAAACTGGTTGAAGGTGGGCGATGCGCTGCGCGGCGATATTCAACGCGAGCCGCTGCCGTACTCGTTGGCCTTCGTCATGCTGCTGTTCTTCGCCGGTCTGAGATGGACAATGCGCAGCCGATTGCGTGCGTTGGGGACGACCGCCGCCGATGCCGCGTGTCGCGAGTTGCTGCCGACGGTACGTGCCATCGCGTTGACGTTGCTATTGGCGGCGATCGTTCCCGCGTTGATGGCGTTCCTCGGTTGGCGACTCGACCACAGCGCCTCGGCCTCCAAGTTCGTTCATGCCGTCGCGCTGGGACTGCTCCGAGCGGCGACGTTTGCGGTGCCGCTCGAACTGCTGCGGCTGATCGTTTCACGCGGCGGTCTGGCGGAACAACACTTCGATTGGTCGCCGACGGTCGTGCTGCGGTTGCGTCGTCATCTCCGCTGGTTCCTGCTGGCGGGTGTCGTCTTGATCGGGCTGGTCGCGATGGTGGAAGCGACTTCGGACGAACAACGACTCGATTCGTTGGGACGCCTCGCGTACCTCGCGTTTGCGGTGCTGTTGGCCATCTTCTGTCAGTTGGCCTTTCCGCGCAGTCCGCGCGCGGCTCAACCCATTCGTTCGGCGAATGCTCAAGATTCGCAGGCGTCGCGTCGCGCGGAGGACTCCGAAAATGAGACCGATGTCTGGCTGCGTCGTCTCGCGAACATTGGCGGCATTCTTGGCGTGACGCTGCCGATTGGACTGCTGCTGCTCAGTTGGACCGGCTACTTCTACACGGCTCTGCAACTGACGTGGCGACTCCAAGCGAGTGCGTGGTTGGGCGTGGGCTTGCTCCTGTTGCGAGCCAGTGTTCTGCGTTGGATCACGTTGGAACGGCGTCGCATGGCGGTCCTGCAAGCCGAGGAACTGCAAGCGATCGCCGACGCGGGCAAGCAACCTGAGACCAACGGAAACACTCAGTTCCTGTTCCCTCAATGGCGCTGGCCCGACTTCCGATTGAACCTGACGCAGATCGTCACGCAGATTCGCAGTCTGCTCGATACGGGGTTATTGACCGTCGCGGTGGTGGGGTTGTGGTTCGTGTGGGCTGACGTGACTCCGGCCCTCAACATTCTGGATCGTGTTCCGTTGTGGCAGACCACGGTGGAAGAGGTCGTTGCGGGGAAAGATGCCACCGATCAAGCGGTCGTGCAGGTGGTCAAGCGTCCCAAGTGGATCACGGCCGCGAATCTCGGACTGGCACTGCTCGTGATGGGGATCGCGGTGGTAGCCGGTCGCAACATTCCCGGTCTGGTCGAGGTGATCTTGCTCGAACATCTCTCGGTCGATGCCGGGTTCCGCTTCGCGACGACGTGCCTCGTGCGCTACGCGATCTTCATGGCGGGAGTCTGTCTCGCGTTCGCTCAAATTGGAGTCAGTTGGAACAGCGTGCAGTGGCTAGTCGCCGCGGCCTCGGTCGGCCTCGGGTTCGGCCTGCAAGAAATCTTCGCGAACTTCGTCTCGGGGATCATCCTGTTGTTCGAGCGACCGATGCGCGTCGGCGATGTGATCACGGTCGGCGATACGACGGGAACGGTTTCGCGCATCCGGTTCCGCGCGACGACGATCATCGATGGCGACCGGCGCGAGCTGATCGTTCCGAACAAATCGTTCATCACCGGCAACCTGCTCAACTGGACGCTCAGTGACAGCGTGAACCGACTGGCGATCCGGATTCACGTCAGTCCCGACAACGATCCGCAGCAGGTTCGCGAGTTATTGTTGGACCTCGCGAACAAGCATCCGCTGCTACTGAAAGACCCCGCGCCGAGTGCCGCGCTGGAAGAGATCGGTGCCAACGGCCTGCTGTTCATCCTGCGCGGCTTCCTCGCGACGATGAAGGATCGCGGCAAGGCCAGCCACGACCTGCACACCGCGATCCATGCTCGGTTCCGCGACGCCGGGATTGAGATGCCCTGCCCGACTCAGGAAGTACTGGTCCGAATGCTCGACGCCGAGCCACACCGCGAGCCACCGATCACCGACATCCACAGGCCGCTCGAATCGGCTCTCAAGCAGGCGGGCGTGTCGTTGTGATGACTGTGCGGAAGGCCGTCGTGTCGCCATGATGCGGCTCAAATAGCCTGCTCAGCGTATGGTTGTCCGAAGTCCGGTTTTTCCTAAAGCCGGACTTCTTTTCACCGAGCACTTTCTTTGAGTACTTTCTTTTCATCGAGAAGTCCCGCTTTAGGAAAAGCCGAACTTCGGATTCTGGAACAGGAACAGTCGGATGACAGACAGATTGAAACTGGGCGTGAACGGTGCGGCGGGTCGCATGGGACAGCGCGTGGTCGCGCTCGCATCGGGAGACGACGCACTGAAAGTCGTCGCGGCTTACGAGTGGGCGGGGTCGAGCAAACTTGGGCAGGACGCCGGGGAGTTGGCGGGCGTCGGCACACTGCACGTACCGGTCGTCGCTGAGATCGGCGAACACGTCGATGTCATCATCGACTTCTCCACGCCCGACGGCTGCATGACGATTCTAAAGCAGTGCGCTGCACGCTCCATTCCGCTGGTCGTTGCCACGACCGGGCTGACGGCGGCTCAGAAGGTACTCGTCGAAGAGGCCGCTCAAACGACCGCAATCCTGATGGCTCCCAGCATGAGTCTCGCCGTGAACATCGCCATGAAATTGGTGGCCGATGCGGGACAGGCGCTCAAGGATCATTCGACCGGTGTCGATGTCGAGATCATCGAGCGGCACCACCGCTACAAAGAGGACGCGCCCAGCGGAACGGCCCTGAAGTTTGGTGAGATCGTCGCGCGCGAGATGGGACAGGACAAACAGGTTCACGGCCGTGAAGGTCGCACCGGGCAGCGACCTCGCAACGAGATCGGCTATCACGCGCTACGCGTCGGCGACAACGTCGGCGAACACACGATCGTGTTCGGCCTGCTCGGTGAAACACTCGAAGTCGCCGTAAAAGGCCAGTCGCGCGACAGCTACGCGGCGGGAGCACTCACGGCGGCGAAGTTCCTCGCCACGAAAGCACCCGGCCTGTACTCGATGGCCGATGCACTCGGACTGTGACGGCAGCACCCGGAGAATGAGTGACCCGTAGGATGGATCCCTCGTCCGTCCAAGTCACTCCAACTGGGGACGGACGAGGCGTCCATCCTACGGGTTTTCACGACCTCGATTGTCGCCCACCTTTCAGCAGGAACCTGCACCATGAGTCACGGATCGGAACTCAACAACCGGCCCGCGTTGAATGTTGTCGTCTATTCCTCACCGGGACCGGCGGACGGCGACATCGAGCGCCATGCCGCTCGATTCGTCGAGGCCAAGTCGGTGGTGCCGCTCGGTGGTCAGCTCGGCTACCTCGTCCTCGTGCCAACCGATTTCGATCGGCTGTGGGGCGGAGTCGAATCGGGCGACGCGATCGGTGCCGCCGCGAACGTACTGAAATTCCTCGACCCCGACGCTCAGCAGTTCGCTTGGCGAACGGACCTGTTCGTCTATGGCTGGGTCGGTGACGACAACACCGATCACGGCCGGATACTGCTGATGCAGGTCGTCCCGCGCGAAGCTCCCCCGCGTCACAGACCGAGTGTGAATTGAGTTGGATCGTTTCACCTCCCCACGGATCATTCCCGCTATGAACTCGCCCCAGCCCGACGAAGCGTATCGCCTGCGAAATCAGGCCGCTTGGAATCGCTTGTCGGACGGAAGCCAGTTCGCCAAGGTCGCCTCGGATGAGGAATGCCGCGACCCGCTGAAGGCACTCGATGGCCGAGGCTGGTTGCCGTCGAGTGTCGTCGGGCTGGACGTGCTGTGTCTCGCATCGGGTGGCGGTTGGCAGTCGATTCTGTACGCAGCGGCCGGCGCGCGCGTGACCGTCGTCGATCTCAGTCCCGGCATGTTGGAACTCGATCGGCGCGAGGCGGATCGTCGCGGGTTGTCGGTCACCACACTCGAAGCCTCGATGGACGATCTGTCACTTCTCAGCGACGAAACGTTCGACATCGTCCATCAGCCGGTCAGCACCTGTTACGTGCCGGACATCGAGCGCGTCTACGCCGAGATCGCGCGGGTCTTGCGAGATGGTGGCAGTTACATCAGCCAGCACAAACAACCGACCTGCGCCCAGATCACACACCGCAACGAACGCAACCACTTCGTCGTCGGCATCGAGTACTTCCACGAGGGACCGCTGCCGAAAGTGGAAGACAATGCGTACCGCGAGGCCGGAGCCGTCGAGTACCTGCATCGCTGGGATCAACTCGTTGGTGGACTGTGTCGCGCGGGCTTCGTCCTCGAAGACCTGCGTGAGCCACGTCGCGCCGATTACAAAGCCGCCGTCGAACACTTCGGTTACCGCTGCCGCTTCGTCCCGCCCTATGTGCGTCTGAAAGCGCGTCGCCTTCCGCGAGTTCGTTCGGAAAACACCTCCCCGTCGAAGCTGTGGTTGCCTTGAGCTCAACCCACGGCGCGCGCCGTGGGCGACCTTCTGCCGCCCTCCGGGCTGAAAACATCGAACAGACAAGCGACATTCACAATCAGGTCCGTGCTGTACGTTCTTCGCTTGGTGAGCCGGACTTCCTTCGATGACGAACACCGGAGCGAAGTCCAGACGGACGGGAGTGTCGTACCAATTTAGAAATGTCACATGTTGTCCAACTTAGAAATGTCACATTGGTGACGTTTCTGGGGGACAGATGGCGCAGTTGCGATTGAGTTTGAAGGAGCGAGATCGTGGTGAGGTTTTGTCGAAGGTGGCGAAGTCATCGATC
>CAMAYU010000290.1 GCA_945862235.1 Schlesneria paludicola DSM 18645 | reverse complement strand
GGCGACAAACGGCGGAGTTGTTCGTGAGCAGGTTCAATACCTCACAAGGCATCAAGTGAGGCATTGCCGAGCGGGGAGTCAGCATCTCCGGTTCATTCCAAGAGGGCTTACGCCCAAGAGCTAGGGTGCTGACGCCGCCTCGCTCAGATGTCTCATCACTGACTGTGCGAGGAATAACCGCTCCCTCGCCGCTACGTCATCTTCCACCTGGGCGACCGCCGCCGGGAAAGTTTCCTCCGGATGGCGATCCACCACCGCCGCCACTTCGACTGGAGCGACCTTGCGAGCGTTGTTCCATCGCGCGTCGGAGAGCATCGGCGTCACGATTCGCATCGGGGGGCTGTTGGCCGCCGGGGTTGTTGGGGTCCGCACCGGTCTTACGACTCGACGAACGTGTGCCGCTGACATTGACCTTGGGAATGACGGACTTGATGGTCTCGGTGATGATCGACGGGTCGGCGGAATCCAGCCGGACGATCCGGACGGTGGGACGGGCCTCTCGCGCCCGATCGTCGAGCGATTGGACCAGATCCTCAACTTGACGGTACAGCGAGTCGCTACACGAAACGATCAGATGACTCGTGCGTCGATCGACTCCGACCGTGAGTTCGACCGACGGCTGTTTGCGACCACCGCGAGCACCGCCGCCGCCCGCCCCCGCCATCAACATGGCGATGGGATTGAATCGTTGGTTCGGATCTCCACCAGCGGCCGCATCGGGGGTGATCGAGTCTTTGAACACGCTCTCCACGATCCCGACGACTTCATCGATGTCGGCATGTTCGATGGGAATGGATCGCGGCACGCGGGTTCGCAGTGAAGCGGGCAACTCCGACGCATCGAGCAGTTCGAGCATCTGCTCGACCTCGCGAATCATCTCTTGAGGACCGGTCACGAAGAGGGCATTGGCTCTCAGGTCGGTGATGATCCGCAGGCTCCCCGCTCCACCGAGAGTTTGGTTTAGGCCGGTGACATTCATCATGCCTCGACCCATCGTGGAGAGTCCGCCGGTGAGCGACCCGAACAGCCCATCGCTGGATGAACTCGACGCACTCACGCTGCTTTGCGGAAACAGCTTCTCCAGCATTTGAGCCGTCTCCGTCGCGTCGGCCGATCTCAAATAGAAGATCGTCCAGCGTGTGCGTGAGGGCATGGCCGACGAGAGCGTGTTGAGCATGTCCTCCAGCCGGTCGAGAGCCTGCTTGTCTTCGGATTGCAGGATGATTTCTTCGCCGACAATCGTGACTCCAATGGGAGACGACTCACTCGCGGCACCCTTGTTTTCGGAGGAGTCAGCGGGGGCGGCGTCCTCATTTGTGGAACTGCTCGTGACGCTGCTGGGTCGGTCGAGATCAGAGTCCGCGTCATCGCGGGCCGCTCCGGAACGACTGACCTGCAGCATGGATGACTTCCGCGGCGCGGCAGCATCCGGTTCCGTCCGCTCGGTGCGAGGAATCGGTCGCACGCGCGGTCGTCCTTCCCTCGCAGGCCGCTCCGCATCATCGCTTCGCAGTCCGCGAGGCGGCTCAATCGGGCGGTCGTCCCGCAGCCTTTCGTCCTGCAAGACATCCTCTTTCGCACTCGGCACGCGCTTATCGCGAATAGGACTCGGCTGCGAAGGGATCACGACGCGGATCGGATTGCGGTTGCCTGCATCCCACATTTGTTTGATCAGCGGCATCACATCTTGCGGATCGCGGCCACCCAGATGGACTGTACGTGTGTTTCCGCGATCGACGTTCTCGCCTTGTGGCTCGGCACCCACCTCGCCCAACTGGGTGAGCAGGATTTTGACCTGAGCCAATTGATCGGCCGAACCGCGCACGAGCAACCTGCGTCCGAACGCATCGGGTTCGATCAGCGGAGGCTTGGGATCACTCACGAACAACGCCTTGAGCGTGTTCGTGGCTTGAATCGGATCAAGCCGCGACAGGTTGATGACGGCCACCGATCCGCTCGCTTCGCCAGCCAGTGTCTGCACGAGCTTCTCAATCTCAGTGTGTTCCTCACGAGTCGCGTGGACGTGAATCTTTCCCGAACGTGAGTCTTCACCGACGATCAGTCCCGGCATGAGCGAGTTCAACGTGCGTGAAACTTGCGTCGCGTCTCCACCCGGCACCAAGTAAGCCTTGAGGTATGCGGGGCTGTCGTTGACTTGAACGGTCTTGCCACTGGAATCTTTATCCACGTCGATCGCCTTCACCGCCTCTTCGACCACTTTGACGAGGGCTGAACTGGCGGTGACGAGCAAGTGGTTGGTGCGCGTGTCCGCCGTGACCTGAATCTTGCCCGCGTACTGTGACGGAGTGGCCGTGCCTCCGGAAGAAGTCGGCGTCCGCGAACTGCTCCCACTGTCGCGACCCCGCGAGTCGTCCGAACGACCGTCGCGCGAACTGCCAGAGAATCCTGGTTGGCCGAACGGTCCGCCGAACCCGCCACCAAAGGGACTCCCCCCAAATGGTGAGATGCCTCCTTGAGGAAAGCTCATCGTGGTCGAAGACATGGTCGTGGTCAGTCCAAACAACCGACGAACCGTCCGCTCGGCCTCGGCCGCAGAGATGTGCTTAAGTGGCAGTGCTCGGAACGCGGTCTCTTTGTTATCGATCGACGATCCCGCCTTCAGCAACCGTTGAATCCGAATGAGATTGCTGCCCGTGTCCATTAAGACCAGCGAGTTCGTGTTCTTCAGTGCCGAGACCTTGCCCCACGGCCCGAGGAGCTCCTTGACCTCGCCCACAATCTTGTCGGCTTCGAGTCCCTCGAGTGGGAGGATCAGGCTGAGCAGTTCGTTGGCACCCCGTTTCGATAGCTCTTCAATCGTGATATCGGGGATGTAGTTCGGCGGGATGCCATTGTCGAAGTTAAGCGACACGAGGAATCGGTCGCGGCGAATCAGCACGTAGCCCTTCGGCAGCAGATAGCCGTTGAGGACATCTAACGCCTCGGTGACGGTGTACGACTTCTCATCGTAGTAGTTGAAGGTGCCCGGCGGGACATCGTTCAGATCGAGTGTCAGACTCGCCGCTTCCGCGAAGAGCTTCAACACATCGGACCACGGTGCGTACCGGAAATTGAAGGCCAGCTTGGGGCCGTCTGCCTTCTCGTCGGACACCGAGGGAACCTGACCATCGGCCGTCGAAGCAGTGGCGACACGCGTTCCAAATGAGGCCGAGACATTGGCTCCCTCGGGAGGCTTCTCTTCGACAAACTCTGTGCGACGAACGGGAGCGGGTGCGACGGCAGGACTGCCGCCCGGCACACGAGAGCCAGCGGGACCACCCGGAAACCCCGCCTCGCCACCGCTGTTACGTTCTGCCTCGCGAGCAGCGAACTCGACCTTCATTTCCTCTTTGCGAACTTCCCAAATCTTCTTCTGATCGGCCGAGAGAATTTCGATGGACTTCTGCTCAAACTCTTTCAAGACATTCGGCATCTCATCGCGCGACGCCAAGTTGCGCATGGCCATGAACATGTCCATCCGCAATTGGTCGAGTTTCTTGCGCTGGTCCTCCGACAGAGCCAGCTTCTCGGCGAACTTCTCGTCGCGCAAAGCCAGCCCCAAAGTGGGTGTGTCGCCGAACCCCGATCGTCCGCGTCGAAAGCCACCCTCTTGAGGCCGCTCCAGCGGAGGCCCGCCCGGTTGCGAGAAGGCCACTCCGGTATCAAGCCACAGCAGACTGACCAACGCCGAGCTTGCCGGTCGAAAGAACTTCGACTGACGGACGAGAGTTGAGAACAGTGACGCAAGTTTGAAGCACCGCATGATGGCCTCCGAGGGAACGGCTGCGAGAAGTCTCGCCGCGTTGGAACAGTCGCCGTTTAGTATGTCGTCCGTTTCAGCACCGCGTGTAGGCGGTGTCCGCAAGATTTCAGGTCATACAAAGCTGAACGCATAGCGTTTGTGATGAGCGTCGCCGACAATCAACTCTGGCGAGTGTTGTGGGACGCCCAGCGATACCAACCCGCAGCGTGAGCAAGAACGAGCCGTTCGAAGTCGTTGCTCACGCTGTGGGTTGGTGTCCGCAAGTCCCCTCCCATTTCAGGTCAAAGGGAATCTCAGCCTGTCCCGCCTCTCAACTAATACGGTCGAATCAGTTAGAAACATCGGGGTCTTCCGGACAGCCAGCAAGGCTTGCCCGACTGATTACTCTCGCCACACGGCACGTTCGGGATGATAGCGATTGAAACGTCCGTACCGAGAAACTCCGATTTTCTTGTTCAAACGTCCGAAGTAATCTCAAGCTGCGTGGCTGGTCCCGAGGGGGTGCTCCAGCGATCCCTTTGAAATTCTCGGCGCGCTGCACCGCACAGGAGTCTCTCATGAACCGTTGTTTTCCATTCGTCTCTCTCGCGCTGTTGAGCTTCACTGGCACATTGCTCGCGCAAGACAATGGGGCCGTTGAGTCGCATCAAGCCAAACTGGAAAGCCAGTTTGATGAACTCGATAAAGACGGGGACGGCCAGTTGTCTGAGGAGGAGTCGCGTGAGTTCTCACAAAAACGGCTCGGCCGAATGCGGGAGAACCGACTCAAGCAGGGATTCCCCTTGGCACGCCATGAGTTCATCACGGCTGGCGTTGCCGAACGCGAAGCCGATGAGAGGAAGGACAAGGAGAAGCCTGAAGACCGGCAGTCGCGGAAGGAAATGAGAAATGCCGTTCGTTCCGACGAACTGGAAGCCCCTTCCGACGAGAACTCGCAGCCGGGAAGTCCCACCAGCGGAGGTCGTCGCATTTCTTCGGCCAAGTCGAAGTTCGTGCGAAGCCTGCCTGTGGAATACCAAGCGCGGGACAAAAATGGAGACGGGCAGATCGGCCTCTACGAGTGGGACCGCGCGAAATACACGGAATTCGCCAAGCTCGACAAGAACGGCGACGGCTTCCTCACTCCCGCCGAACTGGGGCCGAAGATCGTTCCGAAAGCGGGAGGTCCGCAGCCCGGCGGTGACGACCAAGACCCACTCGAGCGCGAAGCCCGCGACAACTTCTCCCGCTTGGACGGCAATCGAGACGGATCGCTCACCGAAGACGAATGGGCCAAGAGCCAGCGCACACGAGGCATGTTTGAGCAAGCCAGCATCAACGTGTCTTTGCCAGTTGATGCCGCCTCCTTCACGACCCTCTATCGCAAGGCTCGCGAAGCCTCGAGTGGAGGCCGAGGTGGTGATCGACGTTAAGGGGCAGTCTTTTTGTGTCCGAGAACGGCGATTGTGTGAGCCGCAGAGTGGCGTAGCAGCTTGCAGAAAAACGTAACTTGGACGCCCTCGTCCGAGTCTTTTCTCGCTGGAAGCGGACGGACGAAGGCGTCCATCCTACGGGTAAACTATTTCCTGCCGCTCGCCTTAAAGACCGGCATTCTTAGAGTTCCGGTTGATCCATGCCACTGCCACGGAAGCTCCCACGAACGCGAGGAATGACAGGAGGCTGAGCGGTCCCGGCAACAGGACGAAGCCCAGCACCCCGATCACCGCGACGACGAGCGGAACGCGACGGGCCAGTCCAGTAATCGCCGCTCCGCTGCTCACCGCGAGCGCAACGCCGAGTCCCACAGCGAGCCAGACGAGTGTCCAGGCGAGGTTCAGTCCGAAACGAACGGACTCTTGTGGACGGAGGCCGAGAGCCAACTTGGGATCGCCACCGGCCTTCGTGAAGACGAGCTTCTGGCCCGTCAGCGGCAACTCGAACCCGAGCGACAGGCCGCCCGCTTGAGTCCACGCCGAGGAACCGCTGCCTCCTCCATTTGGCATCTGGCCCATGCCGACTCCGCCGAGATTGCCGTTCGCCTGTTGAGCCATCTGCCCATTCACGTTTGCGCCAAACAAGTTGTCGATTCCGCCATTCGCGACCGGCATGTCTGAAAAGGCGAAGTCGAAACTCTGGACTTGTCCTTGTGGGGCGTTGGCGTCTCCTTGCATGGCTCCCGAGCCGGGGCCGTTCACCATCGGGCCGGGGTTGGCGAATCTCACGGTGCCGTCGGCCCCGCCGTTGACACCTAAGTTGGCGTTGGAATCGAACAGCGTTCCCGAAGTGAAAGACTGGACGCCGCCACTGACAGTGTTGTTGGTGATCACGCCGTTGCCAGCCGTTCCCGTGATGAAGGCCGAGCCGCCCTGAGGCGTGTTGACGGGGTTGGCCATCCAGAGACCGCCGTTCCCTTGTTGACCGAACTGGCCCTGTTGACCTCGCCCTTGCAGTCCACCGCCGAAACCACCCTGCTGGCCTTGTTGACCGCTCGCGCGACCTCGATCTCCGACAGCTTGCTGGTACTGAACGCCCTGCTGTCCTCCCTGTTGACCCTGCTGCCCTTGGCCCTGCTGGCGGGCGAAGCCGTTGTTGGTGATGACCGTGTTCAAGTCGCCGAGGTTGGCGTCGTTGTTGAATCTCAGGTTTTGACGCTGCTCCAGATTGCTCCCCTTCGCGGCGGCCTTGCCTGCGACGGGCTTGCTATCGGACGGCTTCTCCTCGGATGGTTTGCCTCCGTCCTTCGCGTCGCCCTTCTGTTCGGCAAGCTCTTGGTTTTGCAG
>CAMAYU010000289.1 GCA_945862235.1 Schlesneria paludicola DSM 18645 | reverse complement strand
ATCGCTACCGCAGATTGAGCGGATCGACATCCACCACGAACTCGACTTCGGGGTGACTTGGAAACTTCGGGGCGGCGTGGAGCCAAATCTTTTGCAGCGGTGACAGCTCGATCGACGTGAGTTGCAGGTGATAGCGAAAATTCGCCTTGAGTCGCGTCACGGGGCACGGGGCCGGGCCGAGGATGCGGACATCGAGCGCCAGCTCCTTCGCCGCCGCTCGCAGCAGTTCGCCGACTTTGTCCGAGTACGCATGGACCTCTTTCTCGTCAGGTCCGCGGACGATGACGCGGCACATTTGCGAGAACGGCGGGACTTTCAACGCCTGTCGGTGACGAAGCTCATCCGTCGCGAAGCCGAGGAAATCGTGAGCCGCCGCGCGCACGATCGGTGGCTGTTCGGGCGACGACGTTTGGACCAGGACTCGCCCTCCCTTCGCACTGCGCCCGGTGCGGCCCGCCACCTGAGCGATCAACTGAAACGTCCGCTCCATCGAACGAATGTCGGGCTGATGGAGCAGCGTGTCGGCGTCGATCACTCCGACCAGCGTGACGTTCGGGAAGTCGAGTCCCTTCGCGATCATCTGTGTCCCGAGCAGAATCTGAACTTCACCGTGTCGAAACTTTTCGAGAGCCACATCGTGACTGCCGCGCTGGCTCATGGTGTCGCTGTCCATGCGAAGGCACGCCACATTGGGGAAGCGAGCCTTCACTTCGGCCTCCAACCGCTCGGTCCCAATCCCCAGATTGAGCAGTCCCGGCTTGCCGCATTTCGGGCAGACCTTGGGCAGCGGAGCCGACCGGTCGCAACTGTGACAGAGGGCGACGGCGCGTTCCTTGTGATAGGTCAGCGTGATGTCGCAGTCGGGGCATTTCACCCCCTCGCCACAGCCACGACACCACAACACCGGCGAGAACCCGCGTACGTTGAGAAACAGAATGATCTGCCCCTTGGCCTTCAGTGCGTCCATCATCGACGTGAAGAGTGCCCGCCCGATGGCCGAGCCTTTGGCGATGGCGGGGTCGTTGCGAATGTCCACGATCAAGACCGGCGGCAGCGGCAGTCGTTCGACGCGGCTCGGCATCGAAAGGTGGAGGTCTTCCTTGCGCAGCACCTTCAAAAACGATTCGAGCGTTGGCGTGGCTGAGCCGAGAATCAGCGGCACCTTTTCGAGTTCTGCTCGTCGCCGCGCGACCTCGCGCGCGTGATAGCGCGGCGTGCTGTCCTGCTTGAAACTCGTCTCGTGTTCCTCGTCGATCACGATCAGCCCGAGATGCGGCGTCGGGGCGAAGATCGCGCTGCGGGCACCGACGACGACTTGCACGGCTCCGCTGGCGATCTGCTGCCAGTGACCATGCCGCTCGGCGTCGGTGAGATGACTGTGCAACACCGCGATCGACGAGAAGCGACTCGCGAACCGCCGGATCGTTTGCGGCGTGAGACTGATCTCGGGAACCAGCACGATCGCCTGACGCCCGTAACTGACGACCTCTTCGATCGCGCGAATGTAGACCTCAGTCTTGCCACTCCCGGTGACACCGTGCAGCAGCAAGGTGCGATGCTCGGACGCGCGCACGACACTCAGGATCGTGTCCACCGCGCGCTGCTGATCGGGGTTGAGCCGAATCTCACGATGCGCCTCGGGCGTCGGCATGACGAGGGCGGACATCACACGTTCCCGCAGCGCGACGATCAGCCCCTTGTCGCGCAGTCCATGAATCGGCGCGGTTCCGCACTGAGCCGCTTCGGCCAACTCATCGACTCGCATCGGCCGCCCCACCGCGACGAGTGCCTCGATCACCGCCCGTTGCTTCGCGGGGAGCTTGAGGTCCAGCTCACTGGTGGCTTCTGGGTGAGCAGTTTCCGCGCGCCATGATGCGAGCGCGAAGAACGTCACTTCGCGCGATCCCGCTTTCGACTTCACGCCGCGCGGGATGATGCTTTCCAAAACTTGGCCCCAGCCGCACAGATACCGATCCGCGATCCAGCGCGTCAGCTCAAGCATCCGCGCGTCGAGCAATGCTTCTCGGTCGATGAGCGCCGCGATCGTCTTGATCCTGCGACCCGGTGGGAACGTCGTTGTGAGACCGACACAAAAGCCGATCGTCAACTTGTCGCCACGACCGAACGGCACCTGCACGCGCTGCCCGGGACCGATCATCTCGCGCAGTTCGTTCGGGACGAAATACTGGAAGATCGTCGTGAGCGGCCGGTTGAACACGACCTCGGCCAGCAAGCGATCTTCCCCTGCCGCGATCTCCCACGGCAGCAAGTCCGGCGGCAGATCGGCTTCAGAAAACAAACTGGCTTGGTGGGAATCGGTCACGGTGGCGGGGTCGTCTCGCGAGGGCTTCGTAGGCCGGACTCCTAGGTCCGGTCGTCAGAGACAGCCGGACCTAACGGTCCGGCCTACATGGGGTCTTGACCGAGGGTACTCCACCGGCCATCGCGATACGACAGTTGCACGTCTCCGCGTTGCACCAGTTCATCGAGCAGTGACTGAGCCGACTCCGAGTCGAACGCCCCCGGCCAGAGTTCGTGCGCGATGAGATGCGTCTCACCGGTCGAGGCCATCCGAAAATAATCGAACATCACGCCAAGCGCATCCGGTCGCAGAGCCTGATCCCCGTCGATCGCACCGCGCAGCCAAAGGCAATGAAACTCGCGGCAACTTGCCGGTCGAGCCTCATAGATTCCGCAACCGGTTCGGCACAGATGATCGCACGCGCGCCGGGCTGGCTTGTTCAATTCAATGATCGCCAACGCGGAACAGCAGGCGGTGCAGCTTCCGCACGCGCGTCCCGGTGCGGCATGGTCGGTGAGGAGTTGAGCGTCAAGAACCTGCGTCACGACATGCCTCTTCGAGTCGAGTCTGTAGGACGGGCACTCTTGCCCGTCCGTGTTTTTCTTCAAAGCCAGACGGGCGAAAGCGCCCGACTTACAAGGTCGCTTTCACTCATCGCGCTTCGTCCGCCGTGATGAGATCGACCACGCGCCAGTCGAGCCAATGGACATCGGGGTCGAGTCCCGGTCGTGAGATGTAGCCGACGTGTCCTCCGCCGTTCACGATGTGCAGGCGAACAGACTCGGGATAGACGACTTGCTCCGATGAAAACATCTCGACCGGCACCATCGGATCGTTGTGTGAGGTGATGATCGTCGTCGGCGTTTTGATCTGCGGAATGAACTGCGCCGCGCTGCACTTCGCATAGTAAGTCGGTGCGTCGGGGAAGCCGCTCATCGGCGCGGTGTACCAATCGTCGAACTCGAACAACGTGCGAGGCAACTTGGTCAGGTCGGGCATCGGCGCGTCGGGCCGCAGACGCTGCCGATCGGACAGATGCCGCGTGAGCGATCCCACGAAATGCCGGTCATACATCCGGTTGATCCGCCCGCTGAGCGTCTTCACGCTGGCCGCCAAATCAATCGGCGGATTGACGGCAATCGCCTGCACGACCTGCGCCGGAACCGACTCGGGGGACTCGCCCAAATACTTCAGCAAAATATTCCCGCTGAGCGACACGCCGAACAGCGCGAGCCGACACTTCGGGACTGAGTCGCTCGACGAACACCAGCCCAACACCGACTCGATCACCCGCCGCAAGTCATCGGAACACCCGGCGTGATAGGGCCGACCGGCCATCCCCATGCCCGCTCCACAACCGCGCATGTCCCAACGAAAGACGCGCACTCCGTGCGCGTTGAGCTTCGCGACGAGTCGCACCAACAACGGGCTGCGGTGACAACCACCAAGCCCATGCGCGAGCAATGCAACCCGTCCACCATTCGACCACCCGTCGGGACAGTCATCGTGAACGACGACCGCATCGCCCTCACTCATCTCCACCCGCCGCGCGATCGCGCGATGCGCATCCAACCGCGCGGGCCAAAACGCCGCCGCCAACGTCTGCGCGTGAGCACTCTTCAACCACCACGGCGGCTGAAACGGCGGCCAGGCTTCGTGATGAAGCGAGTGAACGTTGAGCGAACTCACTTCAACTCCGCCAGCTTCTTGGCCGCTTCGGCTTTGGCTTTGGTCATGACGCTTTCGAGCGTCACGCTCGCGCCGTTTTGGCGTTTGCTTTCGTCGGCTGCTTCCATGAAGGCGTAGATTTCCAGGGTCTCGGCTTCGGTGACGGGGGGCTTGCCGGTGCGAGCGAACTCGATGATCGCGAAGAGGAGCGGGTCGTAGCCGTCGTAGGAGCCGACGGGCGATTCGCCTTTCTCACCGACCGCTTTGCCGACGTAGCCTTTCCCTTCGCGGAAGATGCCGGTGCGACCGCCAGACCACTCGCCGGTGACTTCGATCTGCCCGTCGGCTGTCTTGCCGCGCGTGACCGATTCGCAGCCGGTCCCCATCACGGTGAAGAGGGCTTCCACGCCGTGAATGCCGTACCAGAAGAGGTCGGGGTGAGTCGCTTCGAGACTCGCCGGGCTGGTCGTCTCGCACGTCATGACCTTGCCAATCGAACCGCCTCGGACCGCGAGACTGTTCTTGCCGAACCGCAGTGACGACGACGAGAAGACCGGGACGTTGTGCTTCTTCGCGACTTCAAAGATCGCGATCGCGTCGGCGAGTGATCCGGCGATCGGTTTGTCGATGAAGCACGGTTTGCCCGCTTTGGCCACGGGGAGGTACTGCTCCAAGTGCGGGCGGCCGTCGTTCGTTTCGAGGAAGATCAGATCGACCTTCGTGAGCAGGCCGTCGATAGTGTCGATGATCTCCACGTCGAGCTTTTTCATTTGCTCGATGTACTCGGGAACGCGCGCCACGCTCGACGCGATGTCGGGGCTGCCCTTCGGATAGGCGGCGACCATGCGGACACCCGCGACCTCGGGCTTCTGCGGATTGGCGTTGAGCGTCTTGGCGAAGGCCCCGCAGTGCGAGGTATCGAGACCGATGATTCCGGCACGCAGCGGTTTGGGTTCGGCGGCGGCAGCGTCCTTCTGAGCGGGGGACGTAAGTCCCCCGGCCGTTTGTGATGTTGCGTCTGCGGTTACACCCACGTCCGAAGAACCGGGTGACTTACGTCCCCCGCTCGGAGGTGTGCTTGCCGCTGCGACCTCGGGGAGACCGACTGCGAGGAACCCGACGTTCCACAGCGCGACGCTCTTGTCGTTACCGGCCGTCGCCAGTGTCCGTCCGTCTTTCGAGAGTGCAACTGCCGCGATGCGGCCTACGTGAGCTTCCGCCGTCGCCACTTCGTCGCCCGTGGCGAACTCCCAAACCTTCAGCTCGTTCTTCCCCACAGCACGGCCTCCACTCACACTAATCGCGGTTTCTTCGTCGGGATGAAACAGAACGGCGTTCGTCGGACGGCTGTGCCCCGCGTAGAAGCCGAGCGGTTTCTTTGCGGCCAAGTCGTAGATGTTGACGTGTTCGTCGATGCCGCTCGACGCGAGATGTTTCCCGTCCGCCGAGAACGCGACGCCGGTCGCTCCCTTCGTGTGCAGCTCGAACGACTGCTGCACTTCGCCGGTCGAGGCATCCCACACTTTGACCTCGCCCGCTTTCGTCGGCCGTGTCTCATCGCCCGCAGACGTGGCGAGCCACTTGCCATCGCGAGACCACGCCACGCCGGTCACGGGCAGTTTGTGAGCCTTGAACAGCAACGGCGTTTCGTCCCCGTCGAGCTTCCAGACGCGAGCCACTTCGTCCTCACATGCCGTCGCCAACCGAGACCCCTCCGGCGAGAACGCGACTCCGGTCACATAACCGCGATGTCCTTTGAACGACTTCACCAACTCACTCGTCGCCGCATTCCAGACGGAGAGATTTTGATAGCTCCCCGTCACCAATGTCATCCCATCGAGCGAAAACACGACGGCTCGGACCTGTCCCGATTTCGTCGGCACCTCACGGACAATGGCCTTCGTCTCGACATCGATCAGTTGCACGGCGTCCTTCGTCCCCGCTGCCAACAGTTTTCCGTCAGGACTGAACGCGACACTTGTCACACCACTGCTGAAGGCGGTCAATCGCGCGAGCGGTTCCAGCTCCTTCGGCTTCGACGCATCGGTCTTATTGGAGGAGCCTCCCAGCTTGAAGAGGTCTGTACCCTTCAACGTGTCGGCGGCTGTCACCCAAGTCGAACTCAACGCCGTAACCGACGACAGCAACATCAGAACCGAACAGAGAACGCGCGGTGACTCGAAGACTCGCATGGAGGAACTCCTCAAAGGGTGAGTGATGACGCCGCGCGATTATGTCACGGGCACGGAACGAAACCAACGAGCCGCAAGAACTGAGCAGACGGCAGGAAAAGATCGCCCCGTAAGATGGACGCCTCGTCCGTCCGAATCACCTCGGTTTGGGATGGACGAACGAGGCGTTCATCCTACCAATGGATCAGGCGACTCATGCCACTCGCCCCGCAGCCCAGTGTGGGGGTGGTTCTTCAACGGAAGCTAACGTCATCGCGCGATAGCTCAAAGTAAACAGTACGAGGGCCTGTTGTGATGGGACTCGCAATCCAGGGCCATCGTCTTTTTGAATTTGGGGTGCCACGGTCACGGAGCTTCGACGTGGCCGTGAGAATGAGAAACAGCCTTCACTTCCTCGC
>CAMAYU010000288.1 GCA_945862235.1 Schlesneria paludicola DSM 18645 | reverse complement strand
CGTCAGGCCAATGGCACTCACTTTCTCATTCACTCCGTGAGCGGCACGGCGCTCGCCGCCGGTTCTTTGCTTGGAAACACAAATCCATCCACCGGCGGCGAGCGCCGTGCCGCTCAAAGTGAGTGCCATTGGGCGTCAGCCCCCGGACTTTGTGAATGAAGAGTCCGGGGGGCTGACGCCACCCGGCTCACCTACTGAGATTCCTGAACGGGGCTACTTCGCGTACCCGTCCTTGCTCACGTTGCGGGTGGGTATGCCTCAGAACGCTGGCCATCTCGCTGCCGGCCGGTACACTTCGCGGCAACTTCGAGTCGCGCGTCCACTGGGGACGATGTGACTCGACCCGCCAGTTCCTCCTGTCTGGAGTCCCGCCATGAGAGTTCTCGCCACTTGCCTGTTTGCTGGAATTGTGTTCGCGCTGACGACCGATATCCTCTCCGCCGTTGAGAAAGTTGCTCCCGTGCTGAATCAAAAAGTGAAGTCGATCAAAGGTGACGAAGTCGATCTGTCCAAGTACCAAGGGAAGGTGCTGCTGGTCGTCAACGTGGCGACTCGCTGCGGCGCCACTCCGCAGTACGAGCAACTCGAAGGACTGAGCGACAAGTACAAGGACAAGGGCCTCGCGGTTCTCGGCTTCCCCTGCAATCAGTTCGGTGGACAAGAGCCGGGGACGGAAGAGGAGATCGCCAAGTTCTGTAAGAGCAAGTACGACGTTTCGTTCGACATGTTCGCCAAGGTCGAAGTCAACGGCGACAACGCTTCGCCGCTGTTCAAGAAGCTCACGAGCGAATCGAAGCCTGCAGGCGATGTGAAGTGGAACTTCGAGAAGTTCCTGATTGGCCGCAACGGTGAGATCGTCGCTCGCTTCCCCACCAAGACGAAGCCCGATGCGCCCGAAGTCGTCCAAGCGATCGAAGCCGAGTTGGCCAAAGCCGCAAAGTAGGTCGTGGCAATTGGCGCAGTGAATCCGCTCAAAGTCCGGCTGTTCCGAAAGCCGGACTTCTGTTTTGAGAAGGACTGCTCGTGAGTTGGTTGTTCACTAGTGTCGTACTCGTCTGTTCGATCGGCTTCGCCAAGTTGTCGGTGTCGACGCTGAATTGGTGGTTCGCCCGTCGCATGACGAAGCGAATTCTCGTGGCGTCCCACACCGCCAACTTTGGCCTCATTCTCAGTTACCCGCTGCTCCTCATTTTCGGGCTAGGTTCGAGTGACTGCCTTCTGTGGTTTGAAGGCCACGGCAACTCAATCCCCTTTCCGTGTTGGCTATTGCTGGCGGCGGGAGCGGTCGGTTGTTGTTTGCTGATCGCAGCCACGTTCGAGTTTCAACTCTACGCACCGCCCGCGTGCCAAATCGGGTGCGAGGCGACTCGCGTCGATCTGAGGCAACGCTGCGGAGCGTCGTGGCGCGACACACTGGTCGGTCCCGGCCCGATGCGGCGGATCGCGCTGCTCCCCGGCAACGAACAGTTCACGATCGAGGTCAGTACGAAGACGTATTCGCTGCCGAGACTTCCCGCCGAATGGGACGGTCTGTCGCTGGTTCAACTGAGCGACATGCACTTCCGCGGCGCGGTGTCTCGCGCGTACTTCGAAGCCGTGTGCGAAGAGGCGGCCGCGCTGAAGCCCGATCTGTTCGTCTTCACCGGCGACCTGCTCGACGACATGACGTTGCTCGACTGGCTACCGACGACGCTCGGCAAGTTGTCCGCGCCGCACGGGCAGTTCTTCATTCTCGGCAACCACGATTGGTATCTCGACGCGCCCATCATTCGTCGCGAGTTGGAGCGGCTCGGTTGGACCGATCTCGCGGGACGCTGTGTCTCGCTCACTCAACCGGCAGCGCCACCCATCGTCCTGTGTGGCGATGAAACACCCTGGATGGGAGTGCATCCGGACGTGAGTCGAGCGGTGCATGTCGAGCCATCTGTAGGACGGGCACTCCTGCCCGTCCGTTCTTCAATGCCAACTCGCGATTCAACGCCAACACCAGACGGGCAAGAGTGCCCGTCCGACAACGGCGGGGCGGAGGCATTCCGCATCCTGCTCAGTCACACGCCCGACAACATCGCGTGGGCGCGACAGCACCCGTTCGATCTGATGCTCTCGGGACACACACATGGCGGACAGATCCGACTCCCCCTCGTCGGGCCGGTTTACTCGCCCAGCCGCTCGGGGTGCCGTTACTCGGCGGGTGTCTTCTGGCTCGATCCGACGTTGCTCTACGTCTCGCGTGGCATCAGCGGTCGCGAACCGATTCGCTACAACTGTCCTCCCGAACTCACGAAGCTCGTCCTGCGTTGCCCCGTCGTGAGGTCATCTGACTAATCCTGAAAGAAGCGACCCCACCGCGCTTGTCCCGGTGGCTCGCCGGTTTCTGCACTACTCGATTTCCTGATTCGGATGAACGCAATCTCTGATTCGGATGAACGCAAAGTAGTGCTATGACCTGAATCCTGCGGGGCAAGCCCGGTGGGGGTTTCTGGTTTGAGAACTCATCGCCTTTTACGCTACGTCTTACTTTCCGTTCGCAAACATCCCGGAACGTCCTCATGAATACTCGTCCCCTCCGCCTCGCCCTGATCGCGGGACTCTACGTCTGCTTTGTCCTGAGCTTGTTCTGCTCGGCGTCGATGCTTCCTGATCGAGTGGCGACGCACTTCAACGGTGCAGGGCAGGCTGATGGTTGGATGAGTCGCTCGACACATCTGCTCTGGATGGGGGCGTTCGGACTGCTATTCCCGACCTTTATGATGGGCATCTTTTGGTGTACGCGGTTCTTGCCGACCAGCATGGTCAACATTCCGCATCGCGACTACTGGCTGGCGGACGAGCGACGGACAGAGACCGCCGCGTACCTCACAGGGCATTCCATTTGGTTTGGTTGCCTGATGCAGGCGTTTATCACCGGCTTGCACTGGATGATCGTGTTGAGCAATCAACAACAACCGCCGAAATTGCCGCTGTTCTGGCTGATGACAATCCTCGTTCCGTTTCTGTTGGGGATCGCGGCATGGGCATACTTCCTCCAGCGACACTTCGGATCGCCGGAGATGTGTGGACACGCTGAGGAGCGTAGACCAGTTACTTTCTGAAAGGACCGTCCTTTGAATTCCATTTTCTCGGCTCGACATTGTCCTGCGTCAAAGGGCATACGAGGTTCTATCCCTCGCTCGGTCAGTGATGAGACCTCTGAGCGGGGCGGCGTCTGCCCCCTGGCTTTGGGGCGTCAGCCCATTTTCGAAGAGACCGGGGGCTTACGCCGCCCCGCTCAGAAACCGCTCACCCTCCCCCGCGCGGGGTCTCGTCTGCTCGGCTGGTGGTGTGTCGTGTGTCTCGTGATGGGCCGCACGCTGGGGACGGCGGAGGCTCAACAGCCACCGGTGAGCGGCCGGTTCGCGATCGCCATTCACGGCGGGGCCGGAGATGAGTTGGACAACATCACCGAAGAGGAACGGAAGGTTCATCGCAAGTCGTTGGCGGCGGCGTTGGAAGTGGGACGAAAGATCGTTGCCGAGGGGGGCAAGGCGATGGATGCCGTCGAACAGACGATCCGGGTTCTCGAAGATGATCCACTCTTCAATGCCGGGCGGGGTGCGGTCTTCAATGCGGCCGGGACTCACGAGTTGGACGCGAGTGTCATGGATGGCAGCACCGGACAGGGCGGGGCAGTGGCGGGAGTCACCACGGTGAAGAACCCGATCTCGCTAGCCAGACTGGTGATGACCGAGACTCCGCATGTGTTGCTGACGGGAGCCGGGGCCGAGAAGTTCGCCGATGCAATGCGGGACCGAAAGCAAATCGAACGAGTGCCGAACACCTACTTCAGCACGGAGCTGCGTCGGCTGGAATGGGAGAAAGAGAAGAAGGCTCAAGCCGCGAAGTCTCACCGAGGGACCGTCGGTTGCGTGGTCTGTGACCAGCACGGCAATCTGGCGGCGGGAACATCTACCGGCGGACTGACCAACAAGATGATGGGACGGGTCGGAGACTCACCAATTCTCGGCGCGGGAACCTACGCCAACAACGCGACGTGTGCGGTGAGTTGCACCGGTACGGGCGAGTACTACATCCGCAACAGCATCGCGTTTCACGTCTCTGCCCTGATGGCTTACAAGGGACTGTCGCTCGATGACGCCACCCAACATGTGATTCAGAAGGTGCTGCCGAACGACATTGGCGGCGTGATCGCCGTCGATGGAATGGGAAACATCTCGATGCGATTCAACACGTCAGGAATGGCTCGCGCCTCGATCGACTCCAGCGGAAAAGTGGTCATCGAGTTGGGGAAGTGAGCGACTCGCAGGTGCAGGCTTTTTAGAGTCCCCCGCCCGTCGAAACTCTGCTGTGCGACTTTCCGTTCCGTTTTGAGATTGAAGCCTATCCATGCCCGACTTCACCGCACTGCAATGGACTCTCGTACTGATCGCAGCCTTCTGTTCGGGTGTGTCGAAGGCGGGCTTGGCGGGGATGGGACTGCTCGGCGTGACCTTCATGGCGGCGGCTGTTCCCGGACGAGCTTCCAGCGGGATCGTGTTGCCGCTGCTGATCTTCGCCGACGTGATCGCCGCCTCCACGTTTCGCGAGCATGTTCAATGGAGTCAGATTCGGCGGCTGGCATGGCCCGTCGGTGTGGGGATTGTCGTCGGCTGGCTGTTGTTGATGATCATCCCCGACGCGGCCTTTCGTCCCGTCATTGGTGGCATGGTGCTGGGAATGCTCGTGCTGCAAGTGACGCGACAGCAGTTCCCTCGCTTCGACGCCCTGCTGCCTCACTCGACGATCTTCGCTTGGTTCACGGGCTTGTTCACGGGGATCGCCACGATGGTTGCGAATGCCGCTGGCCCGATCGCATCGGCGTACCTCATCATCCTGTCGCTACCCAAGCATCAGTTCGTTCACACGATGGCGTGGCTGTTTCTCTTAGTGAATATCTCAAAGGTGCCGTTCAGCGTTCATCTCGGCCTCATCAACGTGGGTTCCCTGACTCTGAATGTCTGCTTGGTTCCAGCCGTCCTCGCGGGACTGTGGTCTGGAAAGTGGCTGCTCGAACGAGTGCCTCAAAGTACCTTTCAGTCCATCGTGCTGGGCTTGGCAACGATCAGCGCTGTTTGGCTGATGGCCGACCTCTGGCGCTAACGCGCCGAGTCGATTCACGCTGAGGCAACACCCGGAAAATGATTGACCCATCGAAGCCTGACTCCATGAGCGGGGTCAAATTGTGCGGCTCCCTCTCGCCATTCCAGAGAGAGCGCTCGTTTTTGAATTCACGACGAGTGGTCTGCATTGGGTGAAGCTACGATGAGGGCCCAAGCCTCTTGTCGCCCGCATCTCGCAGTCTTCCCTGCTGGACGAGGCTTTGGATGACCGACTCGATTCGAGCGGAGATGCGTTTTCCGGTTCGTCCAAATCCCAGTTCGCGGGCCGTGCTCGTGATGAGGTCTTCTCTCGGTGTCACGCCGAACGTGACGGCGAGGCGCAGGAGGATTCGGGCGATTTCGCCATCGGGAACGTCTTCGATATCCGCGAAACGTGGTGCTGGTGTGGCGTCGCGGAAGTCCCTGATCCGCAGGGTCGGCTCTGCTTCGCGCGATGGTGGCGAGACTTCGGGGCCGCCCGTCAGCGAAATCACCGGCGTCGGCGAAGTTACGGGCAGCAGCAATGCCTCGCGAAAGGCGTTGGCAATTCGTTCGATTTGATGGGCGGGATTGCGAATCCAGTCCGTGGACCAGATGCGAATGAGCCTGCCCCTCCAACCAAGCTCCTCCAGCACTTCTTGGCGAATACGGTCACGGTCGCGGGCCGTCGCCGTGCGGTGGTACGTCGCGCCGTCACACTCAATCCCCAGCACATAACGACCGGGATGCTCTGGGTGAACGACTGCAAGGTCGATCCGAAATCCGCCGCAGCCGATTTGTGAGCGCACGTCCAATCCGATTTCTTTCAGCGCGTTTGCGACGGCCTCTTCAAACGGGGACTCGAACTGACCGCCAGTCTCAACCGATTTAGAGGCCAGCCCCGTCGGTCCGTGTTCGGCGTAGTCGAGATAGGCGCGCAGCAGCCGTGCGCCTCGGGCTTTGGTCCGGTTGAGGTCGATGTAATCTGATCGAATGGAACTCACCAGCGTGATGGCCTCGCGGGCGCGAGTGACTGCGACATTGAGTCGTCGTTCGCCGCCCACTCTGTTGAGTGGGCCGAAGCTCATACTGTCCCGATCGGTCTCCTCATTCAGTCCGTAGGCCACGCTGAGAATGATTCGATCGCGTTCATCACCTTGGACGTTTTCCAAATTCTTGACGAAGAATGGCTCGGGACGATCCTCGCGGAAGAACGGCTCAAGGTCGGGGCGGTTCTTTCGCAGTTCCATCAGTTCGTCCAACACGGCGAGCTGTTGTTTCTGGTTGAACGTAATGACTCCTAGCGAACGACCCCCGTGTCGCTGAATGTGTTCGAGTACGAGTTCCGCAGTCCGTTTCGCTTCGATGGGATTGAATCCCGCTTTGGACCGCCAGCGACCCTCAGGGACATGCACGAACCGAACCGCCGTGGAACCGTCGAGATCATCGGGGCTGGGAAATGTCACGAGATCGTCGTCATAGAAGTGATGATTCGAGAACGCGATGAGCGGTTCGCGCCGACTGCGGTAGTGCCACC
>CAMAYU010000287.1 GCA_945862235.1 Schlesneria paludicola DSM 18645 | reverse complement strand
CTCAATGACATCCTCGACTTCTCGAAAGTGGAAGCCGGAAAGCTCGAACTGGAGACGATCGCCTTTCCGTTGCGCGACAGCATGGGCGACGCGATGCACGCCTTTGGACTGCGGGCCGCCGAGAAAGGGGTGGAACTCACCTACCTCGTTCCACCGGATGTGCCCGACACGCTCATCGGCGATCCCGGACGACTCCGTCAGATCATCACCAACTTGGTAGGGAACGCGCTCAAATTCACAAACCGTGGTGAGATCGTCGTCGCGGTCACCATCGAGACGCTCGATGAGACACAAGTCGAGTTGCACTTCATTGTCAGTGACACCGGCATCGGGATTCCCGCCGAAAAGCAGCAGCTGATTTTTGAAGCCTTCCGTCAGGCCGACTCATCGACCACGCGCCGCTTTGGTGGAACTGGCTTGGGCCTGACCATCTCGATGCAGTTGGTCAAACTCATGGGCGGACTGCTCTGGGTCGAGAGTGAGGAAGGCAAAGGGAGCACATTCCATTTCACGGTTCGCTTCGGCCTCGCCAAAGATGCGCCAACGCATTCGTGGCTAAAACTCGAAGGCTTGGCGGGCCTGCCGGTGTTGGTCGTCGATGACAATCGGACCAATCGGCGCATCCTTGAAGATGTGCTGACCAATTGGGGAATGGAGCCGCATCTGGCAGCCGGCGGGCCTGAAGCGCTGGCTCAAATGGAAGACGCCGCCCATCGCGACGTCCCCTTCCGCTTGGCACTCCTCGACGTGATGATGCCGGACATGAACGGGTTCGCTGTTGCGGAACGCGTTCGGGAAAACCCACGTCTGACAGGCTGCACCATGATCATGCTTTCCTCGGCCGGACAGACGGAGAATTCGGTTCGATGCGAGGAGTTGGGCATTGCGCGATACCTCATCAAACCGGTCAAGCAATCCGATCTGCGTGAGGCAATCTTGCGAGTCCTTGGCTCGCAAGAAATACCGATCCGCGTCACCGAACCGACGCCCGCCGAACTCGCCCATACACGGCGACCGCGCCGCATCCTGCTCGCGGAGGACGGGTTGGTCAACCAGCAAGTCGCGCGTGAGTTGCTGGAGTCGCGCGGGCATCGCGTGGTGGTGGTCAGCAACGGTCGTGAAGCAGTCGAGGCCATCGAACGCGAGTCGTTTGACCTCGTGCTGATGGATGTACAGATGCCGGAAATGGACGGCTTCGAGGCGACCGCGACCATCCGCCAACTGGAACAGCACACCGGAAGCCACATCCACATTGTCGCCATGACGGCACATGCGATGAAGGGCGATCGCGAGCGATCGCCTGAAGCCGGGGATGGACGGCTATTTGTCCAAGCCGATCCAGTCTCAGTTGCTTTACGAAATGGTCGAAGGGGTTGCCGCCACCGCACGAGAAGATCACGATCCGCACGCCGAATCCAGCTCGAACGATTCGCCCACGGAATCCATCATGGATTGGAAAGCGGCCGTGGACCGAGTCGGAGGGCGTGTGGACTTGCTCAAACAGATGGTGGGCCTCTTCTTTAAGGAAACGGACAAGCTGTTACCCGCACTGCACACCGCGATCGCTCAACAGGACATGGTCAAAGTGCAACGCAACGCCCACTCGATCAAAGGGTCCGCGTCGTGCTTTGCGGCTCCCCCAGCCGTGTCAGCAGCCGTGCGTTTGGAGTTCATGGGACGTGACGGCGACTTGACCGGCGCTGAGGATGCCTATTCATTACTCGAACTCGAAATCGAACGACTCAGGCAGGCGTTGACGACATACCTGCAAGACACTCCACACTCATCGGTGTCTGGAAAAAAACAGGACTGAACAGATGGCAACGATATTGGTGGTGGATGATGTCGCGTTGGACCGGCACTTGGCTGGCACCTTGCTGGAAGAGCATTCCGGATGGTCCGCCGTCTACGCCGACGATGGTCGAGAGGCCCTGTCCCTCATCAAGCTGAAAGTTCCCGATCTGGTGCTCACCGACCTGCAAATGCCGGAAATGAATGGCTTGGAATTGGTCGAGGCCATTCGCCGCGACTACGCACATGTGCCGGTCATCCTGATGACCGCGCACGGCAGTGAAGACATCGCCGTTGCCGCACTCAAACTCGGGGCGGCCAGTTACGTCCCCAAGCGAGACCTCGCTCGCGACTTGGTCCCCACGACCGAAAAAGTACTCGGTATGGCCCGCGTCAGTTGGAACCAACAACAGGTTCTGGATTGCCTGGTCGAAACCGAATTGCGTTTTGTCTTGTCCAACGACCCGCATCACGTCCAGCCACTCATCAGCCATCTTCAAGATCACATGACCATGATGAGCTTGGTGGACAAAGGGGGGCTGATCCGCGTGGGCACTGCGTTGCACGAAAGCCTCATCAACGCCATGGAACACGGAAACCTTGAACTCTCGTCGGAATTGCGCGAGAGCGAAGACATCGAAGCTTACAGGGGCCTTGTAGAAACACGTCGCCACCTGCCACCGTATCAAGCGCGGCGTGTGCTTGTGACCGCACGTTTCTCCCGCAATGAGGCGGTGTTTGTGGTGCAAGACGACGGGGTGGCTTCAACACGTCCAAATTGCCAGACCCAACGGATCCGGCCAATCTGGGAAAATCGAGCGGCCGCGGCCTCTTCCTGATACGCACGTTCATGGACGAGGTGAGTTTCAACGAAGCGGGCAATCAGATCACGATAACCAAACGCCGCCGTTGAAACGGAAATGCCCGAGACCAGTGTCAATGCGATCTGAAAAAACGGACGGATGTGGCTCGCATCAAGAGCGCTGCTAATGCGAGTTGGACCTCGTGCGGTCTTTGATGAGACCTCTGCGCGGGGCGGCGTAAGCCCCTCGGTTCTTGGGCGTAAGCCCTCTTGGCAAGAACTGGGGGCTTATGCCACCCCGCTCGGAAACTTCTCACTTTGTGCCGCGTGAGGTATGGAATCAGAGTTCGATCGCAAGGAATGCTCAGTGAAAACCTCTTCCCCTCCCCGTGAAGACAACGAAACCGCTCTTCATGCTTGGGACCAACGTGTTGCTCCCGAGATGTTTTGGCTGTCCGTCTTTTCACTGCTGAGTCTCGCGGGGCTGCTGCATCTGCACGACAAGCCGGAATTCCAGCCGATCTTCATCGGGTGTGGACTGAGTTTGTTGGCGGTCTATCCGATCTGCTGGATCGACGCCTGCTGGGGAGGCCGACTCGGTAGCCGACAGGGACGTGCACGCTGGTTGTACTGCGCGCTGCCGCCACTGAGGTTGGGGGCACGCGATCATGCGACCGGCCTCAACGTGTGGTTGCCGGGTCTCGGTTGGCAGCAGGTCGGACATGCGTTGGAACAACGGTTGGAGCGAGCGTCGAGCTTGCCGATGATCGTGTTCGCGTTGATGGTTTTGCCGCTGACCGTCGCCGACTACTTCTGGGCGAATCGCCTGGCTTCTGACCCCTTATTGTCCGGCTTGTTGAACGGTGCGAATGGCCTGATCTGGTTCGCGTTTGCGGGGGAGTTCATCCTGCGGCTGTCGATCGCGGACAGTAAATGGGCCTACATCAAGGGGCACATCGTTGATCTCGCGATCGTACTCTTGCCACTGTTCTCGTTTCTCCAAGCGTTGCGACTGGGGCGCGTGTTGCGGCTGCAACAATTGGCTCGCACATCCGGGAAGCTCTACCGGCTGCGTGGTGTCGCGTTGCGAGCGTGGCGGGCGTTGCTCCTCATTGATGCGGTGAGTCGCCTCATCAACGGACCTCCCGAACGGCGGCTCGTCACATTACGAGCCGCTTTGATACAGAAGGAGCGAGAGCTCGCCGACCTCCGCGCCGAGATCGCGAAGTTGGAATCAGCCGCATCACGGCAGTTGGACTCCATGTCTGAGCCGGGTGATCACAATCAGATTTCACAAGACGATCCGTCGCCAGGGCAAGCGGCCTGATCGCTGACAAGTGAAACCGTACGGGCAGCTCTTCTCTCCCTTCTTCATCTCCGCGCAACTTTGCGGAATGCGCTCTAGGCACAAAAAAAGACTTCCGCTACTTTCCTTCGCCCGCGTGGTGAGCGACTTCACCGCGCGTGGACGATTCCGGTTCGACATCACGCTTGAGATGGCAGGGAGGCCGTCATGAGCTACGGTAACAGTTCGCCGCGCTCGGTATCCAAAACCCGATGCGATGTGCAGATTCGCTGGATGATCCGCCGCGATATGTCTGAGGTTCTGGACATCGAGCGTCAGTGCTTCGAGTTCGCGTGGTCCGAGGAAGACTTCCTCTGTTGCCTTCGCCAACGCAACTGCATCGGCATGGTGGCCGAACGTCAGGAGCGAATCGTCGGCTTCATGATCTACGAACTGCTCAAGTCGCAGCTTCACGTTCTCAACTTTGCCGTTGCCCCGTGGTCGCGACGACAGGGTGTGGCCAGCCAAATGGTCGAGAAGCTCGTCAACAAGCTCTCGCAACAGCGGCGTCAAGAAATCAGTCTTGAGGTGCGTGAGACCAATCTTGCGGCACAACTCTTCTTCCGTAGCCAAGGTCTGCATGCCGACGGCGTGCTGCGCGGTCACTACGAAGACACGGAAGAAGACGCCTACGTGATGCGGTATCAGCTCTACCCCGACGACGAACAGATTCTTCCCTTCGTTCCCCGCAATCGCATCGCCCGCATCGGAGAGGACTACGACGCGGAAGCCGCTTGAAGACGCGAAGGGCCTGCGGTCGTAGTCATCAAAGACGGACGCGCGAGCAAAGGTTTCGTGGTCCTGCGCCTTCGCTTGCGCATCAGCCTTTGATGGGGCGAATTCTCGGCTGCTCGCGCTATCGGGCCGCGCTCAACAGAACGGTCGCTCCCTGACCACCGCCGACGCACAGTGATGCCAGCGCGCGTGCGCCGTCGCCTCGGCTGAGTTTGTGGGCGAGGTGGACGATCAATCGCGCGCCACTGGCTCCGATCGGGTGTCCCATCGCGATCGCTCCGCCGTCAGGATTGAGACGCGACTCGTCCAGAGACAGCTCGCGAACGCAGGCCAAAGTTTGAGCCGCGAACGCCTCGTTGATCTCGATCGTGTCGAGCGAACCCAAGTCGAGCCCGTCGCGCTCGACAAGTTTGCGAATCGCATGAACCGGGCCGAGACCCATCAGCTTTGGATCGCAACCGCACGTCGCGCCGCCTTCGAGAACGGCGAGGACCGGCCAGCCGTTTTGCCGAGCAACGTCACGCTCGGCAACGACCAGCATCGCGGCTCCGTCGTTGATGCCGCTCGCGTTGCCCGCCGTGACCGATCCTTGGGGATCGAATGCGGGCTTCAAGCCGGCCAGCCCTGCGAGTGTCGTCTCTGCGCGAGCGTGTTCATCTCGGTCGAGCTTATCGAACGCAACCAACTCCTCCACAAACCGCCCCGCCACGCGAGCCGCCTCGTACCGCTGCTGACTGCGCAACGAGAACTCATCCTGTTCGGCTCGCGTGATGCCGTACTTCACGGCGAGACTCTCAGCCGTGAAGGCCATGTGTCTGTGATCGAACGCATCAACGAGGCCGTCCTTCAACAACGCATCCACCAATGAAGCGTCTCCAAACTTCAGGCCGCTCCGCGCGCGAGGCAACAGATACGGCGCGTTCGACATCGACTCGGTCCCGCCACACAAGACGACGCGCGCGTCACCCGCCTTGATCGCTTGAGCTGCCAGCAACACGGCCTGCATCCCCGACGCGCACATCATGTTGACCGAGTACGCGGGAACCGAGAGCGGCAAGCTCAGTCGAACGCCCACCTGCCGCGCGACATTCATCCCCAACCCCGATCCGACCACGTTGCCCACGATCACCTGATCGATCAGGGCCGAGTCGAGTCCATGGAGAGCGGCGGCTCCCGCAACACATGCCAGATCCACTGCCGACTGATCCTTGAGCGCCCCCAAGAACCGACCGATCGGAGTCCGCTTCGCCGCGACGATACAAATTTCGTTCATGTTGCTGTTCTCAGTCGCAGTGAATTAGTGGGAGCGAAGGTTGAGAGATCATGGTGGCGGTTAAGAGGCCGACTTCAATGTGCTCGCTCACGTCCTCGCTGACGCTTCGGGTTGGTGTCGCACGTCTCATAGCTTCCGTTTGAGAACCGTGCGATCGTCTCGTTCGTCGTAGGGACGGACGCGCAGATACCACTTCTGCCAGAGATCGGCGGAATCCTTGCGCCACTTGTCGAGGTGTTCTTTTCGAGCCTCGTCCGTCGCGTCTTCAATCAAGCCCTCAGTCGGTTCAAGCGGCAGGCCACACCCTTCCGGTCTACGGCTGAGGATGCTGAGTCCGATGCTGGCCTCGCGGGCAACCGCTTCGTCGGCGTCACGCAACCCGGCAATCAGCAGTGGTGCGACGCTGATATTGCCCGTGCGCCCAAGCGCCCACATCGCCGTTCGCCGCACTTCGACTCGCGGATCAACGGCCAGCTTTTTCAAGCGGTCCACTTGAGCGATCAGTTCCTCGGGACGATCCAATTGCACCGCCTCGACGACTGCGGCCTGAACCGCCTCCACTTTGGCTTCGCCTGACTTTTCGAGTTCGGCCAACAGCCCATCGACCGGCCCCTGCATCTTTCGAGCGGCCGCCTGACCTTCTTTGATCTGCACCGCGTCGAGCTTGTCCGGCAAGCCGCGACCTCCGACTAACAGGCCACCGCCGACCAACGGT
>CAMAYU010000286.1 GCA_945862235.1 Schlesneria paludicola DSM 18645 | reverse complement strand
TGGTTGCGGATCGGTTGGCCACCTTCGTCGTCGGTCGCTCCGATCACGCTGCCGCCGGGGACGCCTGCTCCGGCCATGATGGCAAAGCCTGCGGATGCCCAATGGTCGCGACCGCTGGCCGAGTTGATCTTCGGTGTCCGACCGAAGTCGGTCAGCCAGATGACCAGCGTTTTTTCCAAGAGGCCGCGTTGTTCGAGGTCGATCAGCAACTGAGGCAACCCACGATCAATCTTCGGAATCAGGTTGTCCTTCAAGGCTTTGAAGTTGTTTTGGTGAGTGTCCCAGCCGCCATCAGTGATCGTGACGAAGCGGACTCCCGCCTCGATCAGTCGCCTCGCGAGCAGGCACTTCTGACCGAACGGGTTGCGACCGTATTGCTCGCGCAGCTTCGGATCTTCCTTGTCTAGTTGGAATGCGCGGCGCGTGTCGTTCGCCGTGATCATGTCGAGAGCCGTCGCGTAGTTTTCGTCGAGCGACTGGAACTCGGCGGGCTGCAAACTGGATGGCCGTTGCAGGGAATCGACGAGACTCAGCACCTTGCGGCGGCGATCAACTCGTTCGTTGGAGATGCCCGCCGGGGGCGTGATGTCTCGCACGACGAAGTTCTCGGCGTTCGGATCGGCCATGATCTCGAACGGGTTGTGTTCGAGACCGAGAATCCCGGACGTTCCGCCGCCGAACCGGTGATCGACCGCGTTGCCCAATTGAATGAACGGGGGCATCGCCGTCTTAAAGCCTTGCTCGTAGCTGACGACCGATCCGATGGTCGGGTATGGCATCGCGGGGTTGAACTTGCGACCCGACATCACATGCTGATCGGCTGTCCCGTGACTGCCGTTCATCGGGTTCCAGCTTCTGAGCAAGCCATAACGCCCGATTTCCTGAGCCATTCTCGGCAGAATCTCAGTGAACTGAACGCCCGAGACGGCGGTGTCGATGACGCCGTACTCCCCCTTCACGCTGATCGGGGCATTCGGCTTGGGATCGAATGTGTCGTGGTGGCTCGTCCCGCCTTGCGTCCAAATTAAAATGCAGTTCACATCGGAACCGCCCTTCGCCCTGTGGCCGTGCCCCTTCGTCTTGGCCTGCGCCCGCTGAGCGAGTGCCATCGGCAGGCTCACACCCAGCCCGGCCAAGGCTCCGACCTGCAAGAAGCTGCGTCGAGAAACACCTTCACACGTGCGGGCAGTACCGGGGAAGAGGTTCAACATGGCGGGTTCCTCAAGGTGGGCGGCTGTAGGATGGGTACTCTTGGCCGTCCGGACTTGTTCATCACAAGCCGGCATCCAATCGGGGCGAGTTCTCATCCTTGCAAAGCCGGACGGGCAGGAGTGCCCATCCTACAAAATCGGTCTCTGGCAAGTTCGTATCAGGCAGGCGGGGTGGGCCGTGAGGCCGGCGGGACGATCGATTGGGATTCTAAGGCGGTCAACTGAGACCGATCAAGACAGTCTGTTGTGATAATTGCATCGGCCCGGTCGATGAGACATCATGACCGCCATCGACGAGGCTGATCCAACCGGCCCGTCCTCCCGCCCCGCCCGCCGACTGAGGCCCCGCCCATGATCATCTCCACTTCCCGATCTGCCGCAGTTCTCGTCGGGTTACTGAGCCTGTCCCCGTCGCTGGCTACGGCCGAGCCGTTCACCGTGGCGCCGACTGAGGTCTCGCTGAAGGGGAACTTCGCTCAGACACAGTTACTCGCGACGGCTGCCGTTTCGGATCGACCGGCGGGTTACGCCGAAGATTTTTCGTCACGCGCGACGTTTGCCTCGTCGAACGAAGCCGTCGTCACGGTCTCGCCCACCGGCAGACTCGTGCCGCGCGGAGACGGCTCGGCAGAGATCACGGTTGCGGTGGGAGGCGACTCGAAAAAGGTCGCCGTGACGGTGGCGGGAGTCGTCGCGGAACCAGCCATCGACTATCTCGATCAGGTTCGCCCCGTCCTCTGGAGGGCGGGCTGCAACATGGGAGCCTGTCATGCAGCTCAGTACGGGCAGGGTGGTTTCAAGTTGTCGGTCTTCGGATTCGACCCAGCGGCCGACCGCAATGCGATGGCGCGAGACAGCCAATCGCGGCGCATCAACCTGCTCGATCCGACTCACAGCCTCATCTTGCAGAAGCCGACGATGCAGGCCCCACACGGGGGAGGCCGTCGGTTGGAAGTCGGCTCGCGCGACTACGAGCTGCTCGCCGCGTGGATTCGCAACGGCGCACCGGCACCGGCGATAGAGCGGGCGATCTCGAAGTTGATCGTCACACCCGCCCAGCGGATCGGGGACGTCGGTCTCAAGCAGCAGCTTCGGGTCGATGCGGTCTACGCCGACGGTGAGACGCGCGACGTGACCGCGTGGGCCAAATTCGACTCGATGGACGAGGGCCTCGTCGCGGTGACACGCGAAGGACTGTGTACCGTCGCCGGACGCGGGCAGGCTCCCGTCATGGTTCGCTTCGAGGGCCAGGCCGACATCTGCATGTTCGTCATCCCCTACGGCCCGCCCGCTCAGTTGGTCGGCTGGACGAACAACAACGTCATCGACGAACTGGCCGCGACAAAGTTCAAGGAGCTTGGCATCGAGCCTTCGCCCCTCTGCGATGACGCGACATTCTTGAGACGCATCTTCCTCGACGCGACCGGCACGCTGCCGACGCGCGACGAGATCGACGAGTTCCTCGCCTCGACCGAGGCGAACAAGCGAGCTCTGTGGATCGACCGCCTGCTCGGCCTGACCGACTCGCCGAAGAAGGGTCTCTACAACGAACGGTACGCCGCGTACTGGACGCTCAAGTGGTCGGACCTCATCCGCAACAACAGCCGCGATCTGCAAGACACCGGCATGTGGGCGTTGCACAACTGGATCAAGGGGGCCTTCCGCGAGAACCTTTCGTTCGACAAGTTCGTCTCGCAGCTCGTCCAAGGAAAAGGGTCGAGCTTCTCGAACGGTCCGGCCAACTACTTCATCGTCAACAACACGCCGAGCGAGCTGGCCGAATCGACCTCGCAACTGTTTCTCGGGACGAGGCTCACATGTGCTCAGTGCCACCATCATCCGTTCGAGAAGTACAGCCAGGACGACTACTACAGCTTCGCCGCGTTCTTCGCACGGACCGGCTTGAAGACCAGCCAAGAGTTCGGTCTGTTCGGCGGCGAGCGAGTCGTCGTCATCAAGACGGGCGGTGAAGTGAGTCAGCCTCGCACGGGAAAAATCATGCCGCCGAAGCCGCTCGACGGTGAACCGGTCAATCACCCACTCGACCGTCGCATCGCGCTGGCTCAGTGGATGACAGCCCCCACCAACGGAGCCTTCGCCCGCGCGACGGTCAACCGGTATGTCAGCTATCTGCTCGGCCGCGGCCTCGTCGATCCCGTCGATGACCTGCGCCCGACCAATCCACCCACCAACCCCGCGATGCTGCAAGCTCTCTCGGATGAGTTCGTGAAGAGCGGCTTCAACCCGAAGCAGCTCATTCGCACGATCATGGTCTCGCGCCTGTACCAACTCGATTCGCAACCGACCGCCCAGAACTTGGCAGACCGCCGGTTCTACAGCCACTTTGAAGTGAAACGACTCGCCGCCGAACCACTGCTCGACGCGATCGACCACGCCGCCGGAACCCAAACCAAATTCAAGGATCTGCCATTGGGCACGCGCGCGATCGAGATCCCCGACGCCGAGTACCCCGACTACTTCCTGAACACCTTCGCCAAGCCACGCCGAACCAGCGTCTGCGAGTGCGAACGCTCCCCCGACGCCAACCTCGCCCAAGCCCTGCACACGCTGAACGGCGACATCCTTACAACCAAGATCGCCACCAAGACCGGTCGCGTCGAAAAGCTGCTCGCGGAAACAAAGCCCAACGAAAAGAAGCCTCACGCCGACATCATGACCGACCTGTACTACGCCACCCTCTGCCGAGCACCATCAGCCCAAGAACTCGCCGCCAGCGAAACCTTGCTGAAGGACTACCCGAACCCCCGCGAATGCTACGAGGACCTCCTCTGGGCGCTGATCAACTCGAAGGCGTTCTTGTTCGTGCGGTAAGGATCAGTGCCGTTTCTAATCGCAGCAAGACAACAGCTACGAAACGAAACCCAAAAATGGTCCGGGGGCCTGACGCCCAATGGCACTGACTTTACTAACCCGAAGTGTATGCGAGGGAAACAAGAGAGGTTTCCCTTGTTTCCCTCGCTCACGCTGCGGGTGACTTGGTCAAAGTCAGAGCCATTGGGCGTCAGCCCCCGGATCACTCAGTCTGTCGAAGGGGGCGGTGTCGTTACGAAGTGAGTGTGCTTCGCGCTTCACTCTTCTTCACCCTCACACTCGGACCCCACTCGTCGTTTACCAATCGCGCGTTCGTAGATGCGGACGTATTCGGCGGCACTGTGCTTCCAAGACCAGTCGCGCTTCATGCCGGTCTGCTGGAGCTTGCGCCATTTCGGCTTGTCGGCGAAAAGGTTTCTCGCGCGACAGATGTTCCAGAAGAGCACCTCACCGCGAAACTCGTGGAAGCTGAAGCCGTTGGCCGCTCCCGCCGCAAGATTGTGATCGTTGGCATCGACGACGGAATCGGCCAGTCCACCGACGGCTCTCACAATGGGAACGGTACCGTAGATCAGGCTGTACATTTGGTTGAGGCCGCACGGCTCGAACTCACTCGGCATCAGGAAGACATCGCAGCCTGCTTCGACTTGATGCGACAGTTCCTCGTTGTAGCCGATCGTCGTCGAGACCTTGGTCGGATGCGTGACCGCGAGTTGCTTGAGCAGTCCTTCGTAATGTGGATCGCCGCTGCCGAGAAAGACCAGTTGTACGTCCTGATCGAGTAGCACGTCGGCACATTGGCCGATCAACGCAAATCCCTTTTGGCCCGTCATGCGTGAGACGCTGCCGAACAGCGGAACATCGGCTCGCACGGGTAGACCGAGTCGCTTTTGCAACGCCGCTTTGCACGCCGCTTTGCCAGACTCCACGGTCTCCACGCTGTACTGCTGAGCAATGTACGGGTCGGTCGTCGGGTTCCAAATCTCAGTATCGACCCCATTCAAGATCCCGACGAGATCGCTGCTGCGCGAGCTGAGTGCGCCGTGCAGACCGCAGCCGTACTCGGGCGTTTGAATCTCACGGGCATAGGTCGGGCTGACGGTCGTCACCATGTCGGCGAAAGAAATGCCGGTCTTCAGCAGATTGAGATGCCCGAAGAACTCCATCTGTTTCCAGTTGAAATACTTCCAGTCGAGGCCCGTCAGGTGCATGTCCCAATGCCAGAAGCGACCTTGAAACGCCATGTTGTGAACGGTGAAGACCGACGCGACGCGATCGAGTCCCGGCTGACGACGCAGCTCGGCGGCGACGAGTGCTGGGACGAGACCCGTCTGCCAATCGTTGGCATGAATCACGTCGGGCTTGAGGTTTAGATGCCGCACGACTTCGACGGCCGCGCGACTGAAGTAGACGAACCGTTCGCAGTTGTCGCGGTAATCCTGCTCGTTCTCGACATAGACCCCTTTGCGGTCGAAGTAGATCGGCTGGTCGATCAGATAGACCGTGACGTTCGATCCGGGAAGCTGACCTTTCAGCACGCGGCCATCGACCAGCTTGTGTCCCACGGGAACACGCAGCGCGAGCGAGACCGGCGTGAGTGCCGGTGCGTCCGTCAACTTCGCGAACTGCTGCGGATAGTGCGGCAGGATCAAAGTGACTTCGTGCCCGGCCTGCGCGAGTCCCTTCGGCAGCGCGGCGGCCACGTCACCGAGACCACCGGTTTTAGAGAATGGCACCGCTTCGGAACTGACAACCACGATCCTCATGACTGGCACCCTTTCGGCACGACTGGCCGACGACTCTGCAATTCACACTTGATCGAATCGGCGGAACCTACCGCTCTGCGATCCATTTCCCTTCAGTACGACTTGAGCCGTACTGAACCTGCACGCAGACTTCCCCCGACTGCGACCTCTTCGCGCGGCGAATGAACCGTGTCCGCGAAGGCCAACGGAGTTATCGACCACACCGTCTGCATGGCTGCACGTTGGAGAGGACTGCTGCCGTTGATCATGCGCGGGCGACTTCCAACACCAATCCGAAGCGTAAACGAGGAAGTCACGCGCCAGCGGACGCAAATCCAATCCGATCTGCATTCACGGATTGCCCTCGCTCACGCGACATGCCACGTCCTCGCTCACGCTTCAGGTTGGTGTGCGTCGCCGACGTTGAGCCTCCCATGCCGCAAACGGAATTGTGGACGCCGCTCGAATCGCACGCTTATACTCCGCGCGGGAGTGTCTCAGGTCCGAGTTCCGTTCTTCCCTGTTTGGAAATAGAGGTGACATCATGGCTCTGTACGAGATCGAGACGAATGCACACATCATGATTGCTTGGGCGAACGATCAGGCGGCGGCCGAAGCAGTCGCGCGAGAGAACTACCCGGAAGACCAGTTGAAGCGCGTCGCCAAACGACCGCGCGACGTGTGGGTGATCTCGAAGAGAATGCTCGGAATCGACGGGTCGCTCGAACCGTGCGACAAGGCCCGCGATTGCCTCAGCCGCGCGAAGGGGGACAAAGTCCACGCGATCCGGCTCTACATGCAGGACACCGGTTCCGACCTCCACGAAGCCCAACGGGCCGTTGAGACCAACATGTCGCTCGGCTGGTGAATGAACTTGGGACTGAGCATGTGATCACTGGAGAGAAGTCCGGCTTTACGAAAAGCCGGACTTCTCTCA
>CAMAYU010000285.1 GCA_945862235.1 Schlesneria paludicola DSM 18645 | reverse complement strand
TCTCGACCCCCGCGACTACCCCAAGAAAGTCAAAGTCCCCAACGCCGAATTCAAAAGCATCCAGCTCCAACGACACAACATTTGCCCCCAGTGGAACTACTCCATCACCCCCATGAACTCTCGGAAGTAGTAAATGCACAGCCCCTAAGTTAATGGATATTTAGAGCAGTGCGGCTCGATTCGATTGGAGTTTGAGGGCGTAGTGGTAGCAATACCGTGCAGGTTCGATTCCTGTCTTGGGCAATGTCTGTCGCCGAAACGAGTTACGTTACCTGACGACGTTCGTCAGTGCCGAAGAAATCCTTCAAGTCTGTAGGTAGTCACTACCTACTTTTTGAGGAATCGCACTGATGAAACGTCCAAAGGTTCCAACCTACGGTCATCACAAACCCACTGGCCAAGCCCGCGTCTACATCGGCGGGAAGAGTCACTACCTTGGCGAGTACGGGTCCGAAGCCAGTCGCATCCGCTACGGCGAGATCGTGGCGAAGGAGGTCAGCGGCCAACCGATTGACCCGTTTTTCCCGAAAAAAGTAGGTAGCCCACTACCTACGGATTCTGCCGGGCTGACGATCAACGAACTCGTTCTGGCGTTCATGCGGCACGCCGGAGCGTACTACGTCAAGGACGGCAAGCCATCCGCCGAGGTGCATTGCTTCAAGTCCGCCGTCAAACCGCTGGTCGAACTGTACGGACTCATCGCAGTTGACCAGTTCGCCCCGTTGGCATTGAAGGCCGTTCGGCAGGCGATGATCGACCGACCGAAAAAGAAAATGTGCCGGTCGTTCATCAACAAGAGTGTGAACCGCATCAGGCATCTGTTCCGATGGGCCGTAGAGAATGGAATGGCCTCCGTCACGACGTTGCAGGGCCTGCAAGCCGTCTCTCCGCTCAAGGCGGGGAAATGCGACGCACTCGATCACCAGCGGCGGGAAGCCGTGTCTGACGAGCATATCGAAGCCGTTCGTCAACGACTCTCACAGCAGCACCGAGACCTGTTCGATTTGCTGCGATCAACGGGAGCGAGACCATCCGAATTGCTGTGCCTGTCGATGACTGACATCAACGTCAGCGGCGAGACATGGGTAGCCGATCTCGAAGACCACAAGAACGCACACCGAGGTCTGTCTCGCAAGCTGTTTTTTGGTCCGAAGAGCCAGTTGATTCTTCGCCGACTTCCTGCCACTGGTCCGCTGTTCACGTTCAAGATTCGGACATTCTCCGCCGCCGTGAAGAGGGCCTGCATCGCGGCGAAGGTAACGCCGTTCGTGCCGTATCAACTGCGGCACACGAAGGCCACGGAGTTGAGGGACACGATGAGCATTGAATCGGCTCAGGCGTGTTTAGGCCACGCGCAACCGTCGATGACGGCTCGTTATTCGAGCCGCATGGACAAGCTCGCCAGTGAAGCGGCGAAAGCGTGCGGCTGATCGTGCGGCTGCGTATCGCCGCGATGGCGGTATCATTACACGAACGCGGGATAGGTTAGCTCCCGACAAGGCCGACACCTGAACGGCTTTCCCGCGTTCTCTTCAATCAGGCATCGACCATCAGGAGTCGATCAGCATGACCGAAGACGACGTTGACGCCTACTTTGGCGAAACACGCTCATTGCTCAATGAGGTGCTTTTCATTCAGCCAATGATGCGAGGCATCTGCTTGAACTTCGTTAGGAATCAAACAGAAGACGACAGCAAACCACGACGCGAGCCGACTGAAAATGAGGCCAAAGGTTTGAGGGCATCCCTTGCGTCACAGTTCAGCATTCTGAGAGTTTTCGTTCAAAGGTGTGTCAACGGCCCAAATACAAGAGGCATCAACTTCGCTGTCGTTGATGGAGTGGCTGCGACGCGCAACACAATATCTGTTGTACGCACCGTGAGGAAACTCGTGACCGACATGGTCGATGAAATGGTTCGTCTGGATTTGGCGGAGAGTGATGAAGTCAACGATATCGTGGACGAGTTTTTGGCACTGCCGTCAGTGAACTACAACACTTCCACCGCCCTGAACACGGAAGAGTTCACTCTAATTGAATGGGTCAAACAGCAGCGAACCACTAGGGTCGTGATCGGACATCTGAACCTGAACGTGGACTACTCGTCGAAAATCGTCACTCGACCGGGGCACGTTGGTGACATGGACTTGTCCGACTCGACTCCGTTGTGGTGCGTGTTTGAAAAGCTGTTCGTTGCCGAGTTCAACGGCCTGACTCCCGACGCTGTCGATCACATCCTGCGGCAAGACGACAGTTATTGCACACCTGAAAACCGCAGGCAGATCGTGAGTAGGGTCACCGCTCTATGCCGCTACCTAAAGGACAAGCGGGCCAAGTTTCCAGGGTCCCCGCAGGGCGAACGCACTAACACTTGGCGTTGGGGAGTAGTTTGCGGACGTAGTTGGGATTGGCTGCTGCTCGGAGTCTTTTGTTTTTGATTCCCTTGCCGACTTCGGTTTGGGTGTCTTGTTGGAGGAGGCTGACGGTGAGGCGGCGGAGGAACGCGAGATTGGCGGCTCCGTTGCGGTCTCGGAGCTGGTGGTCGTCTTCGCGGAGTTGAACGTCCAAGACCCAGTGCAGGCGGTTCTCGATGGACCAGTGGCTGCGCGGGGCACGGCGCAGGGCCTGGGAATGGAACGGATGGTTGCTGATAAAGGTCCGCTGCTCCCAGTGTTCTTGGAAGTCCTCGTCACCGACGTGCTTCCAGTGACGGATGACGACGACCATCGTGTTCAGCCCCGCCCACTCCGACTTCAGTGCGAAGTCTTTCGAGATCCGTCGTTTCATCCCTGAGACGGCCGCTCTCGACAGACCCGTATTTCAGAAACCCCTTTTACGCAATGCCTTGTGGACTCGTTTTAGTGCGTTCGCCCTGACCTCCACCGAGACAAGCTCGGCGGGGGCGGGAAACTCACAATGGCTCTTGATCCAAGAAATTCCCCTAAGAACGCAATCTCAAACTGCACCTGCGAGGGCATCGAGATGCCGAGCTTTGAACCGTCCTTGCTCACGCTTCGGGTTGGTGTGTGTCACGAGAGTAACACGCTGAGCGACACGTTCTGAATTTTGTTTTGGCCCGACTTCTGAAACGGACGCGGCAGTGGTTGAGCGATGCCGTTCGCGTCGATCGTGCGACAGCGCAGGTCGTAGTCACCAACCGCGACATCGGTCAGCAAGACGGCCCAATGGGCGAGCGTGTTCCGCATGGGCCACGATGTCGGGCGGTTCGTGTTCGGATCGAAACCGAGAACCGGCGATGGCAGCTTTCCGTCGGGCAGCGTCTTCCACACCGTCGGAGCGGGCAACAGATCGGCATCGCGCCACGGGGCCGTTGTGAAATGGGGATCATCCTTTGGCCAGTCGGTTCCCTTGGGACTCAGCCAGTATTGGACCTTGCTCAAGCCCGACATGCCGACTTGAGCCAGCCCCGAGATCGGCAATGGTTCGCTCACCTTCGCCTTCGTGGGATGAGACATGAACCGCGCGAACGTCTTCATCGCACTGTCCACATCGTTGTTGCCATCGGCGTACGTGTCGTTCGCGAACGGAGCGTTCGTCAGCACAACCTTCTGCAACCACTTCACCGACTTGAAGCCATAGGCATCCGGCACGAGCATCCTCACCGGCCCGCCGCGCTTGCCCGACAGGAATTCCCCGTTGAGCTTGTAGCAGAGGATCACCGGATGCTCGCCCGGCGGGTCTTCCAGCACGCGACCGATGGGGAGCGAACTGCGAAAGATTTGCTTGTGGTCGTCGTTGTGGTAGCCGAAGTAAAACAGACGCCGCAGGTTTTCTTTGGGCTTCGTCAGCCACACGATTTCACGCAACGGCACGCCCTCCCATAGCCCCATGCCGAGCGGTGAGCCGCCGTTGTTGCATGTCATGATCTTGAGGAACCGCACGGCCTTCGTCTCGGCGAGCTTCATCAAGCGGTCCCAGTCGAGTGCGTTGCCCGCTTCCTTTGAGAGCGGGTTCTCCAGCGTGGCCGGTTTGTCGGGATCGGCCACCACTTCGAGCTTCCACGTCGCGCGCGTCATCCCGACCTCGCGCAGCTTCTCGACCGGATGTGTGTACGGCAGCGGCGTCCCGCGCTCGACCGTCCCAAACTTGTCGGGCGGCGTGAAGTATTCGAGCGCCTCAACCGCGCGAGCCAAGGCATCTGTCGAGGCACCTTCGTCGGCATGAGCCAACCCTGGCACAAGACTCAGCCCCGCCGCGCCGACGGCACTCAGCCTCAGGAAGTGGCGACGAGTGACTTCAAAATGCTCGGTGACCAGATTGTCGGGGTCCAGCATGGCGACTCTCTATTCGTTCGTTTTGAGCTTCCAAAAGTAGTTATTCTGTTCCCGTGGGGACACTCGTGAGGGTGGAACGGTGGGCAGAATGGCGTGGAGACCCCGTCCACCTCTTCTCTCAGTTTGGCTTCTCTGTTCCGCAGGAGCCATTACATGGGATCACCAGCGCGGGGGTCGTCGATCGCGTAAGCCTCGACCTCAAACGGGTTGTCGAGGTAGGCGTTGAAGCCGCGCAGACCCAGCCAAGTACTGGCGAGCAGGTACGCGGGGATGAAGAGTGGCCCCCAACGTTCATACTGGCGAACATGGACTCGTTCGTGACGGCGGGTCCGAGTCAGAGTCGCTTCATCGCAGCCGAGTACAACGTGGCCGAGCGTGATCGCGGCGATCGAACCCGTCCAACGGTTGCCTCGGTGGAGCAACAGCGTCACCCAACCGCCGTGAGCCTCCAGCACGCCGCTCACCACGCGAGCGCGACCGCCGGTCATCAACGCGACCAGCGTCAGCAGCAGCCCGATCAGCGAACCAGGCGACGCCCAGAGATAAGGAAACGGACGCAGACATCGCATGCGAGCGTCCTGGGACGAACGGCGGTAAGAACGTCTCTGTAAGATGGGCACTCTTGCCCGGCCGCTCTTCAGAGCGAAAGCAGGACGGACAGTAGTGATGCGCCCGCCAAAAGTAGCCTTCATCGCTCCGCGTGAAGATAGCCGAACGGTGATTTGACCCTGTTTATTGCATATCCGGATCGCTGGTAACTCGGCTGACTTCACGCGGAGCGATGAAGGCTACTTTTGTCGGTCACGGGCAAGCGTACCCATCCTACAGGTCGGCTTTAATACACGAGCTTGCTGTCGCGGCAGAGCGCCAGTCCTCGTTTGTCAGCGCAGGCGATTGCCACCGCGCGGCGCAGGCTGTTGGTACGAGATCGGGTTAATGATCTCGACCGCTTGTTGTAGCGCGGGGCCTTGCGGCTGATCGAGGTACTGGACCGGTATTCCCTGCGTGGAGAGCGAGTGCCCGGAGATGCCGTTCGAGGGGACCACGATCTGCGAGCCAGCCGACACAGGCGTCCACGCGGACTGCGTCCAACTGCCTTGAGCGGGCGCGTACCGACTGGTCATTTGAGGCGTCCAGATCGGCGCGGCCTGCGTCGTCTTCAGCATGGTCGCCTGATCGTGATACTTGTGAGCGAACTGTTGCGAGTACGGCATCGTGGGCCGTTCGCCCCAGCCGGCCGCAGTCTGCGACTGCGACAGTACGTCCTTATAGTTGTAAGGACGGAACGTGTGATGTCCGCCGTACGCGGGGATTTCTTGGAAGTAACCGTGAACCCAGTTTTGCTGAGTGTCGAACGGATGACGCTGTTCGGAGGAGCCTTCAAAACCGTAACGGCCGTAAGCATTGGCCGGCGCGGGAGAGTTGGGTGTTTCGGACGGGCCGGGTGAGCCTACTTGGATCGCCAACCCCAGAGCCAGATTCAACAGACCGTTCGGCATGACAGTTCTCCTTTCGTGTCGCAGCGTGAAGCCGCCTTGAGGACTAGGCGGGCTGAGGATCGTTGTCTCGCGGGGGGAGACGTGTGACTTTTGTGGAATGGCTGGTGAGGCAATCTCGACCGAAACGGATTCGCTTCACTGCACCACGACTCTCGTTGGACATCGGCCTCAACGGTCGGATTCTTCGTGAGTTCTGACCGGAGTGTCAGGGGTTACGGGACCGGAATCGGCTGAGCTGTCGTTCCACTCGTGAGAACAGCGTGGGTCATTACGAAATTCGTCGCCAAGTCCCCAAGAATGTTCAAGCGGTGAGTTCCCGCGTGGGCTAGGCTCTGACAACGGCCCAGAGAACATCGCGGCGGTGGCCTCGCCCAAGCGGATCTGCTGTCGAATCAAGTCGGGAAGGAGTGCTGTCTCTCATGAATCTCTTCAAAATCTGTTGTCCGGTGCTGACTGGCATCGTCACGGTCCTGTCAGCGAACGCCGCGTGGGCAGGCTGCAATTGTGGTGTCCCACCGGCACCCGCCCCCATGATGGGTCAGGTCCAATTTTCGGAAGCATCACCGAGTCATCAGAGTTACCCGATGATGTCGCCTGGCGGCTATACGGGATCGGCCTACGGTACGAGTTCGGCCGCTGGCCCTCACTGGGCGCCGGGCGGATACGAGGCGCGCGTCGGATCGCCGGTCCACTATCACGATCCCGAGGGAGGCCAGTATCAAGTGAGTGGCGACCCGTACCAAGACCATTATGGGCCGGGCTTCCATCGCAGCTCGCTGCATGGGCACTATCGTTTCCCGTACTACAACTATCGTGCGCCGTGGTACTTCCCCGGCCGAGCCGTTTACAACCGCGACACGAACTTCGCGTGGTGAGACACCGGCCGAGCAACACAATTTGAACGCAACGGCTTCTGCCCCGGTGACATCACGCGGGGCATTTTCGTTTTTCGTTGGCTTCTAAACCTCCCGCAGTCAGTGATGAGACCTCTGAGCGGGGCGGCGTCAGCCCCCCGATTCTTGGGCGTAAGCCCTCTTGGGAAGAACCGGGGGGCTGACGCC
>CAMAYU010000284.1 GCA_945862235.1 Schlesneria paludicola DSM 18645 | reverse complement strand
AATTCATCGACCAACGCTGGAGCATTGCCACACTGGTCCCACCCTTTATTCGAGGCCTTCATGATCTTCGAGTCGGGGTCGGTGAAGTTGCGTTGAGCCTTCGCCTCGGACTGCACGTCGTCGAGGTTGATCGACTGAGGTTCCTTCCTCTCGGCTTCACGAACGGCGTTCTTCGCCGCGTTCTCAGCAGCGGCCTTCGCGCGCCTCTGCATGCAACGCCGCCTTGGCTTCGCGAGGCGAGACTCGCGTCGTTGCAGTTCGTCGGGCAGTTCATCGCCGCGACGGTTCGATCCCTGTTGAGCGTCTTCGGCCTGATCTTCGGCCTCCGCCTAAGCCCGCAGTTCACAAATCTCCTGCTGCAACCGGACCTCCTCGGTCTGCATGCGGTCGTAACTCATGGCCTTGTGTCGCGACGCAGTCGCTTTGATCTTCGTCCCGTCCAACGCCAGCCGTCCCACCTTGAGCAGCCCCGACGCCGACGCCAGTCGCAACACTTCGACGAACAGCTTCTCAAACGCGGCGACGTGACGACGACGAAATTCACTGATCGCGTGCCGGTGTTTTTTCTACGAAGACAGGCCGGCGTGTCTTCCCCGACGATCACGCGACACGCCACGTCCTGCTCACACCGCTGCATGATCTTCCGCGACGAACGAGTCCCCGTCGCGTAGTTGAAGATCAAAAGCGTCAACATCATCCGTGGATGAAACGGCGGAAAGCCTCGCCGTTCCCGCTCGTAGTGCGACGTGATGGCACTGATGTCGAGCTCCCGCACGGCATCCATCAAGAAGTAAACCAGATGCCCTCCGGCAACCAGTCCTGCGGCGAAGAGGGCAGCACCATGCCTGATCCGGCCGCCACGCCCGATAAGTCTTCTCGCTCACAACCAACTTCCCTGCAAACCATCAACAACCGCTCTAACATCAACAACCGCTCCAGAGACACCGAAAATTCGAGCGGCCCCATAGCAACCTCGGTCGCCGATTACCAAGACAGACTCCTAGCCGAATCGTGGCGATCTGGCCACCGCCCCTCAACGCCGGTGCAATTGGGCGAAATGCCGACACTCATTGTGAATCAATGACTTACGGCCAAGTATTGTGTCCAGTCCTTTGTCTGCGCAGAATCATCGCGGTGTGAACTGCCCGCCGAGAGGAGCGAAGACCATGAGTACACAGGCTCGATTTCCAAGTACCGATGAAGACGAGGTTCCGCGAGAACTCGCAGAACTCGGCAAACGTATCGCTGAATCGTCCGATCCGACTCGGGCGGAGTTAGAGATGGCATACCAACGTGTCCTCGATTCGGTGCGTCGCCGCCGCCGCATCCTGACACTTGTGCAGGAGGCGTTGTCCCAACTTCGCCTCGACATCAAGTACCTGATGTTCGATCTCGAAGTCACCCGTCAGGAACGAGACGAACTCAAGCAGCAACTCGAAGACACTTGAACTTGTCACCTGCAATACAAGAGCCTCGGATGCCGCCGGCATCCGAGGCTCTTTGGTGTGAGCGACACTGCTGACCGCACGCTACTTCACGAACGTCAGCCCCGGATCTCCGGGGTTGTTCGCATCGAGCCGGAAATTGAGCTTGTTGTCGGCCAGCATGGCGACCTGTCCGACGAGCGGTGGGCCTTCGGCGGGACGCAGGATTAACAGGTTGTCGGCCAGTGTAGATGTCCCCGTGAACTTCTGAGGCTTCTTGTTCTGAGTGAACTTCCACGAGAACATCTTGTCCTCCGTGACCGTGAGTTCCACGATTGAACCATCCGGCTGTGTGGCCTTCCACGCCCCGACGAGCTTGTCACCCTCAACCGGCGTCGTCGCCACAGCGGTATCGGCGGGTGCTGGTACAGGTTCACCTTCTGCCGTTGGCGGCGTCAACGTCTTCACCATCTGAGCCGACAACTGATCGGTGGGCTGAAGCTTAACGACCTCTTTGAATTCGGTGAGTGCCGCAGCGCTGTGGCCCCCAGTGAGATAGTGATACGCCAACAGGAAACGTGCTTGTGCCGATTGAGGGTTCTCCCGGCGATACTTCTCCAGTGACCGCAACTGCTGGGTATACGTGTCCATATCCGCATACAGACTGACCAGAGTCGTCCAGTCCCAGCCGGGGCCGTTGGAAAGCACGGCGTAGATCGTCGGAGCGGCCTGGTCGTACTTCTTCGTGGCGAAGAGCACCAGTCCGCGGAACTCGTGCAGCACTGGATCGCTCGGCGATTTCTGAATGGCCTGACCGACCTGCGCGAGCGCACCGACATAGTCCTCCCCATAGAAGGAGGTCCGCGCATCACCCAGAAACTTCGACGCCTGCTCTTCCGCCGTGGGAGCTGCCGGTGTCGATGGATCCGCGTTCGCCTGAGGGTCGGCGGGGGCGTCGGCAGGGGCCGACATCACGATCGGCTGCGAGTAGTTGATGACCGTGTTACCCACCGGATACGGCTCGGCGTAGTACGGGTTCGAGTACGACGAATATCCCCACGAGTGCGGCATGACCGAACTAACGACGGCTCCGCTGACGAAGCCAGCTCCCCACCATGCGGCGGGATGGTTGACCCAGTTGCCGTTGCAACTGCCGTGATACCAATCACCGTGATAGTGACCGTACCCGCCGCCATTATTCCAGTAGTTGCCGCCACCGCCGTTCCAATTGTTGTTGTTGTGAACGTTGTTGATATTGACGTTGTTGCCGGAGTTGTTGCCGATTCCGCCGGGACGATTATTGATATTGGCGTTGTTACCGGAGTTGTTCCCAGCTCCACCGGGGCGATTGTTGATGTTGCCGGTGTTGCCCGGCTTGTTCCACAAACCGGGCTGACTCGGATTGAGCCCCGTTCCCGATCCCGGTCTCATGCCGGGCCGATCACCCATCCCGAGATTACCAGTACCGCCATTACCACCAAGCGAGCCGCTACTTGGACGCGAGGCCGAGGGACTGGAAATGCCAGGCTTGGACGCGGCACTGACGCCGCCACCTGGTCGGGAGGCACCTACTCCTCCGCCCCCAAAACCACCAGTACCGCCATTACCACCAAGCGAGCCGCTACCTGGACGCGAGGCCGAGGGACTAGAAGTGCTAGGTCTGGACGCGGCACTGACGCCGCCACCTGGTCGGGAGGCACCAACTCCTCCGCCCCCAAAGCCGCCAGCACCGCCACTTGGTCGGGAGGCTCCTCCGCCTCCACCACCTCCTCCGCCTCCACCACCTCCTCCGCCGCCACCTCCTCCTCCGCCGCCACCTCCTCCGCCGCCACCACGGCCGAAGCCCCAGAGTGGAGAGACACACACGATCACTAACAGAGACGCACAAGCAACTCGAAATCGAACGGACGTTTTCATTTGTCGAACTCCATCAGGAGTGAATTGATTGGAAGAACACTGTCAACACAGATGAGCAACTGAAACTGATTGACTACCGCCCGACTGCGGCGGCGGTCTCGGGCTTGGGAGGCTTTCTGACCACGATAACCCGTTCGATTTCGGAGGTCAGTTGGCCGCCGACCATGCGGTCGTAGGACTCCCAGCCCCATCGATCTTGGTCGATCCGCGTGAGAATGTTCGTAGCCGAACCGACCTGGCCGTCAATGGTCACGTTGCGCAGTTTGATGACCCAGCGTTCGCCGTCGCGTGTCCAGAGGCCCTCGCCGTAGCCGCCCGTTGAATCGAAGACCCACGAGCGAATCTGATTGGCCAACGGATCCCAGCCAAATCGCTGCGTCCCCGCCATCAGCGGACGACCCGCGAACTTGGCAGAGAACTCGTTGATGATGAAGTTGCCATCTTCGGACCAGCGGTAATTGGAATGCACCACCGCCTCAGGACTCTCGTCCACCCATTCGCCGATCAGCCATTCGAGTTGTTGCAGCCGTTCGACGTTGCTCGGCGCGATCGGGCTGATGTCGCGGGCACTCGCCATCCGCCACTTCCCGTCCTGCTTGACGTGAACGACGGTGTAGCGGCTCCGTTCGGGAAGTTCACCTGGCGTGACTGTGACAACCGTCGTGCCGTCTTCCACGAGCAGGCCCGGCCCGATCGAACGGATCGAATCGACCTCGATCGTCATTTTCGCACCGGGCTTCGCCTCGAAGGCCGCCGCGAACAACTCTTCGATCGCCGCGCGACCGTGAGTCACATTGCCGTCCTCATCGACCAGTTCGGCATCTTCGGTGAAGAGGTCCGCGACACCCTTAGCATCCGCCGCGTTGTATGCCTTCTCGACTTCGTCGATCAGTTGGTGGATCGCTTTTTCGTCCGCTGAAACCTCGGGCGCGGCGGCGACGGGCTTCGCCTTGGCCGGCTGCGCGGGAGCGGCCCTCGTTTTTGTTGCACCTGCTGGCACATCCTTCTGAGCCATACAGACGGCGGCGATGGTGAGGCCGCACGCCACGGTTCCCAATGTCACAAACAGTCTCTTCATGGTTGCTCCTTTCAATGAGCGGGATGTCTTATTTTGGATTGCGGAAATTGATTGCCGCTTTCGTTTCGATTGATACGGTGGTTTTGTGAAGGTTTGGCGTGAGTGGCTTTCAAAAACTGCCCGAGGTTCAAAGAAAGGAATGATGCGATGAATCGCCGCGCTCCAAAATCGCGAATGTCGGGCTAATACTGAGTCCCTTCAGTTGTGTTCGTCGCCGCAGATTGTTGTCCTTCGGCGGGCTTTCGGCCACCGATTTTTTCGAGGACCAAATAGAAGACGGGCGTCAGGAAGATACCGAAGAGCGTCATGCCGAGCATTCCGCTGAACACCGAGCGTCCGGCGCATCTCGGCTCCGGCTCCGTGCGAGATCACCAGCGGGGCCACTCCCAGAATGATCGCGAACGAGGTCATGATGATTGGACGGAGGCGGTTTTTCGAGGCCGAGACTGCCGCGTCGAGAGCCGACATGCCCTCGGCCCGCCGCGCTCGTGCGGTCTCGACGATCAGGATCGCGTTCTTCGCGGCCAGGCCCACGAAGACGATGAAGCCGACCTGCTGCACGAAGATGTTGATATCCACATCCACATCCACATCCACATCCCAGCCAGAGCGATGAGCAGGCACATCGGCACCACCCTGAGCACCGCCATCGGCATCGACCAGCTCTCGTACTGAGCCGCCAGCACCAGATACACGAGCAACACGGCCCCGATGAACGCGAAGATCGCCGCGCTCCCTTCGATCAATTGCAGGTACGTCAGTTCGGTCCACTCGAACGCCAGCCCATCACTCAACTCGGACGCGGCGACATCTTTGATCGACGAAATCAGGTTCATCCAAGGTTTTGGGGGCTGAGTTGAAAAGAGCGGACATGCTGTTCACCACTGGCGTTGTGTTTAGACGGCACGGCATTCCAGCGGGGATCGCAACATGTCCGCAACGGCATTGTGTCGGTCGATGGGTTTGAAGGAATCTGAAGGCGAGGACACTTGGGAGGGGAAGAACGGGGCGCTGTTCGTCCTGGTGCCGGTACCGCGTGAGTCGTTGCGGTGTCGGTGTCGGTGGGTGCATTTGCATGAGTACCGGAACCGGTGTGTAAAGGCGGCACCGCTGGGGCTGACACCGGTCTTCGTGACGATGAAGACTCCGCGCGTGAAGTGCCGGTCGTGCGGGAGCAAGACTTGGCATCAGCCGACGTTCGCCGACGTCCAGCGGCAGGTCACGAAGGAGTTCGAGCGGTGTCTGGAAGCCTGGCTGTCGCGGCTGACGATTTAGGATGGCGGTGACTCTGGTCGCGTTCCTCAATGATTATCCTGAGAGACGCACCGATGACGTGAAGGGTGGGACCAGCGACTTCTACGGTCACACGGTTCGCAATCTGACCACGTTCTTTGGCGACGCCAAGACACTGGCCGAAGTCACTCCCGTTGATGCAGACGATTTTCGACGGCACTTGCAGAAGACTGAGAAACTGTCGGCGGCGACTGTCGTTCGTCGTTGTGCGCTGGCCAGAACATTCATCAAGGATGCCGTTCGTCGAAAGCTGATCGACTCGAACCCGTTCGACGGAGTGGGCAGGGGATCGACCGCGAACCCCGATCGGCAACGGTTCATCGACCAAGCCACCATCGCGAAAGTGATTGACGCCTGCCCGAATGCCGAGTGGCGGTTGCTGGTGGCGTTGTCTCGGTTCGCCGGGCTGCGCGTTCCGTCCGAACCGCTGTTGCTCCGCTGGCAGGACATCGACCTTCCGGCCGGTCGAATGCTGATTCACTCGCCCAAGACCGAACACCACGCGGGCAAGGCGACGCGGATGGTGCCGATCTTCCCGGAACTGCGACCGTAACTCGAAGACGCTCACGAATTGGCCGCAGTGGGGGCGGAGTTCGTGTTGCCGTCACTGCGGAAGCCGGGAGCGGTGACAGGGGATTGGAAGTCGGTCAATCTCGGAACGATGTTCGGCAAAATCATCAAACGAGCGGGACTGGTCGCATGGCCCCGTGCGTGGCACAACCTGCGAAGCTCTTGCCAAACCGAACTGACGGAGCTGTTCCCGAGTCACGTCGTCACGGCTTGGCTCGGCAACAGCGAACGGATCGCCGAGAAACACTACTTGCAGGTTCTCGACACCCATTTCGACAAGGCCGTGAGTGCAGATTGTATGCGTCCCTGTATGCAGAACGGCGATGGAACAGTAGGCAAGGCGCAGCACACGGAACGGGCAGACAACAAAAAAGCCCCTGATTTACAGGGGCTTGCTGCCTCTTACGCTGGCAGTCGAAATCGTCAATTGGGCGATGAGGGATTCGAACCCACGACATCCACTGTGTAAGAATGGCGCTCTAACCAGCTGAGCTAATCGCCCGCGATCAATGATCGTACTCCACATATGACTATGGATTAGTTGGAGTGTAGTGGGAGGAGAACAGTGCGTCCAATG
>CAMAYU010000283.1 GCA_945862235.1 Schlesneria paludicola DSM 18645 | reverse complement strand
CTCTCGCCCCGAGACGGACTTCATGGACCGGTTGCTGTTTTGTCTTCGCCATCGTCGTGTTCCTCGCAGGGTCAGGGTGGATCGTCACACCTCTTACCCGAACAAGACTCTCACGGCGCTGGCTCGCACACACCCGGCAACTCGTGTTCATGAACGCCTGCGGGATGGCAGAAACGGAATTCGTTGAATTGCCTCCAGCGAACACTTCGCTGCTCCGGTTTGACGGACCGACACGGGCAACGGGCGGCAGGCGCTAACTGGAAGTCGTCCAGCGGATTGGCCGATTGCGAAAGGGCCTCTTGTCCTGCCAAGTCGGGACAACAGGACGTCTATTGAACTTTTTTTCGACCCTTTAGAAACTGGCCGAAGTCGTTAGTTGCAATTGCAAAAGAGGTTGCAGCCTAAGTCTCTGGATTCATCCTGCAAAGAATGCCCGGGGTCACAGGTGGCGTCTGAGCCGTTGTTTTTCAAAAGCCGAAGGTGGCGGGCTTCTCTGCCGATTCCGACGCAAAGGCGTCGCGAAAATCCTGAACGATTTGCTGCTCTACGACTGATGGGATTTGGTTAGAGAGCAATATTCTGCCAAGCAGACACGGTCAAAAGGAATGCGAGTACGCACTGCGCGATTCCGGCCCCTGACTTCCGCTCCCCCCCGCGATTGCCCAACTTTCGTCGGAGCTTCCATCAACTAACTCGCAACGGTCTCAACAACCGGCGGCTCGGGGTGCACGGGCGTTTCAGCGTCCTTCTTGGAAAACCTGCGGGTGATTCGATTCCAGACCGCAGTAAAATCTTCCCACAGCGAGTAGGCAACGGGAGTCACCAAAAGCGTCAAGAGCAGCGAAAGCCCCTGTCCGCCGATGATGACTTTGGCCATGCTCGCGCGAGCGCCGGAACCGGGGCCGCGTCCAAGTGCGATCGGGACCATTGCGGCGATGAGCATCAAGGTCGTCATGAGGATTGGACGCAAGCGGGTCTTGTTCGCTTCCAGTATTGCCGCATTGAGTTCCATGCCGCGCGAACGCAGGACGTTCGTGTAGTCGATCTGCAAAATGCCGTTCTTTTTTACGATGCCGAACAGCATGAACAGGCCGAAGACCGCGTAGATGTCGAAGTTGGTCCGCAGGAAAAACAACGACAAGAATGCGAACGGAAGCGTCAGCGGCAGTGCCAGCAGAATCGTGATTGGGTGGACCAGGCTCTCGAACTGCGCCGCCAGCACCATGTACATGAACAGGAAGCTCAGCAGGAACGCGATCACAAAGTTCGTGTTGGACTCGGACAGCAACTTCGCGGCGCCGATGAATTCGTGTCGGTAGCCCGGCGGCAAATCCAGCGTCCGCACATAGTCACCAACATCCTTGATGGCTTCACCCAGCGCGATGCCCTTGAGATTGGCAATCACGATAATCTGCCGCTGTCTGCCAAAGCGATTGATGGCCGTCGGTCCCATCGCCGGTTCCAGCCGCGCCACATTCGACAGCCGAACCAGTCCCGCCTTCGTGGTCGGGATCGTCAGTGAATCGACCGCCGCCGGGTTGTCCCGGAATGACTGTTCCGCACGCAGCCAGACATCGTATTGCTCGTCATCTTCCTTGTATTTGCTGACCGGTGCACCGCCGACGAGGATGCCCAATGTCGATGCGACGGTCTGCACCGATACGCCCAAATCCGATGCTCGCTCGCGGTCGATCCGTACACGCAATTCCGGCTTGCTCAAGGACAGGCTGGTGTCAACGTCCACGTAATGACCTCGCGTTTCCATCCAAGCCACAATCTTGGCGGCGTACTCCTGCAATTTGTTTAGATCAGGGCCGACAAGATTCAAATCCACATCGACCTGTCGGAAACCTGCTGACTGGAATGCCGCCACTATCTGCACGGCCACGCGCAGATCAACGTATTCGCTCATAACCTTGCGGGCATCCAGCATCACGTCGAATTGCGAATAATCCCGTTCGGCAAGATCGACGAGCTGGCAGTAGACGCGAGCTTCGGTGACATCGCCTTGTCCCTTGGCGACGCGCCCCGTCGTATCGCCGATAATCGTGAAGACATGCGTGACGCCGCGTAACTGCTTGAGACGCTCTTCGATCTCAATGAGGAGCTTATTGCCTCGGTCGAGCGTGTAACCTTCCGGCAGCGTCATCACGACTTCAAAATCACTCTGGTCGTCCTTGGGTATTAAATCCTTGCCGATCCAGCCGAATACGACTGGCGTTGAGACGAGCGTGCCAATCGACAAGAGCACAATGGCCCAGCGGTGACGAAGAGACAGCCTAAGAATCCAAAGGTAAGACCCATCCAGCAGTCGCGTAAAGAAGCCCGACTTGCTGGTCTTGTGCCCCTTTTCCAACTTGAGAAAACGAGAGCACAGCATGGGCGTCATCGTGAACGAGACGAACATGCTCATCAGAATCGCGAAACCGACGGTAAAGCCGAACGAGTTGAAGAACCGGCCGATCCGTCCCTGCATGAACGCCACCGGAATGAAAATCACCAGCAACGAGACCGTTGTTGCGACAACGGCGGATGCGATTTCCGATGTCGCGGAGCGGGCCGCTTCCATCGCTGAACGGCCAAATTCTTCCATGTGTCGGAAGATGTTCTCATGCACGACCACCGCATCGTCAATCACAATGCCGATGGCCAGGATCAAGCCCAGCAGGGTGATGTTGTTCAGGGAAAAGCCCATGAACGCCATGAAGGCAAACGTCGGGACCATCGACGTGGGAATCGCCAGCGTGGCGATGATCGTCGTGCGCCAATCCCGGATGAAGACCAGGATCGTGAGACTTACGAGAATCGCGGCCAGGACCAGATGGAATTTCACCTCTTCAATGGAGGCTTCGATGAATCGCGACTGATCGCGAATGATCACGGTCTTGATGTCGGGCGGTAGGAGCGGCGTAATCTTGTTCAACCGTGCTTTGACCGCATGGACGACTTCAACGGTGTTCGTCCCGGACTGCTTCTGAATAATGAGACTCACGGCGTTTTCGCCGTCCAACCGACTCAGGCCGCGTGGTTCTTCTACCCCATCATCCACGCGACCAATATCGCGAATGCGAATTGGTTGATCCTTGCGATTCGCCACAATCAGGTCGAGGAAATCCGACGACTTTTCCAGTCGTCCCATTGTCCGGAGCACAAGCTCCTGCGTCCCTTGATCGACACGCCCGCCGGGGAGTTCCAGGTTCTGTCGAATCAGCGCTTGACGCACATCGTCGGCGGACAGCATGTAAGCCACCAGCTTGTCAGTATCGACATAGACGTTGACCGCGCGCCGCTGGCCGCCAACCAGCGTGACCGCCCCCACTCCCTGCACCGTTTCCAAATCTTCCTTGATCGACTTGCGGGCGATCTCAGTGACCTCGCGAAAATTGCGGCCACCGGAAACCGCGATGGTCGCCACGGGGGCCGCATCAATGTCGTACTTATCGACGAGCGGCGGATCGGTGCCGACGGGCAACCGGCTGAGAATCGTGGAGATCTTGGCGCGCACCTCTTGGGCCGCAATGTCTCCGTCTTTGTTGAGGTGAAAATTGATGACGACCTGAGAGAAGCCCTCTTTCGTGGTCGATCGCAATTCGTCGATACCCGAAATCGTATTGACGGCGTCTTCCACTTCCTTCGTGATGGAGGTTTCCATCTCCTCCACGCTCGCCCCCTTGAGCGTCATCGTGACGACGACGACCGGAAGATCGACGTTGGGGAACAGATCCACGCCCAGCCGAGGATACGCTGCCAGTCCCAGCACAACCGGGGCGCTGACCAGCATCAGGGTGAAGATCGGTCGCCGAATACAGATTTCCCAAATGCTCATCACCCTGACTCCGAGACCAAGAGGTAGCTTGTCGCCCACGCGGGCAGTCAGTCGCGACGTGCGGTCGTGGTGACGTTTTCGCGCACCGTGACGCGCGTCCCGTTCGCCAGTCGCGATTGCCCGCTGGTGACAACCACATCACCAGCTTGCAGTCCACCGAGCGCTTCAACCCAACCTGGTCCCTGCGTGCCGATGACGATTTCGACTTCCTGAGCCTTCTCGTCACGGATTGTGAACACTTTGGAAACGCCCGCGAATCGCGTCACCGCTTCAAGCGGTACGGTAAGCGCCTCAGCCGCTTTTCCGACGATCACCTCAGCCTTGGCGAAGCCACCGTGTTTGAGACGATGGTCGGGGTTGGGAATGTGCGCTTCGACATCGAACGAGCGGCTTTGCGAATCGACGGTCGGATTGATCCGCGCAACCTTGCCGGGAAACATTTCGTTGGGATAAGCCTCGACGTGAACCTCGACATCCAATTCCAACTGCACTTGCGACATGTACCGTTCCGGAATCATGACGTGGAGCTTGAGGACATCATCCATGACCAGCTCAAACACGGGCGTTGACGGAAACGCGCGGACCACTTCACCGACGGAGGCCATTCGCTTGGAAACGACGAATCGTGCAGGTGCGCTGGAATCGGGAACGGCCGCCAGAGCCGGGCTGTTCACGTGCGTTTCACTGAGTTTCTGCCGGGCGAGCGAGAGCATGGCTTCACGTTGTCTGACGGAAGCCAAGGTGGTGCGGGCGTCGATCCGTGCTTGCCGGAGGGTTGCATCCGCGACTTTCAGGTCCGTTTCGGCCTGCTCGTAGTTTTGTTTCGCCGCCGCGTTCGTGGCCACAAGCGTCTTTTGGCGCTCGAACTGCCGCTTCGCATTCTCCAACAGGAGTCGCGCGCGTTCGACGGCGGGAAGTTGCTCCACATCCAATTCGCCCTTGGGCGGCTTCGTGAGATCGAGACGCGACAATTCCTGTTCTAAAGCTCGCTGCGACTCTTCAACCGCCAACTGAAAGTCGATGGGATCGAGTTCCAACAAGGTGGTGTTCGGTGACACACGGTCGCCGACATCGAACTTGATCGCCCGAACCCGGCCCTCGACCTTCGGGGTCACCGTGATCCGTTCAAAACCGTGCAGAGTGCCGACGAAGGACACACGCCTTTGCACAGCCCGGACTTCGACGGACGCGACGCTGACGGGCACCGAGGCAGGGGTTGCCGCGACGGACTCAACCTTTGTTGGCTCGGGTTTTTTGGAATGGCAACCGGCAAAGCCTGCCAACAGTGTGAGCCAAACAGCGGCGATGCGAAGCGACGAGCGATTTTCGACTGACCGACAAAGACTATCCATGTGCCTCTCGCTTCCCGTTGATCAGCAGCCCGTAAAACAGAATGTCGAGCACGTCCTCGCACTGGCTGGCCAGCGACTTCTTTCGCCCGGCGAAATGGTTCGTGAAAATCGTGCCGTAGAGCAAATCCGAAATGACCTCGGTGATCCGTTCGACAGGCACGTTGCGAACCAGCCCATCGTCCATCATCTTCTGGAACAGATCCTTCCACGGCACAATGTTGGCGTCTCGATGCACGAAGTAGGTCGAACGCGCGCGATCACGAAAGTTCGACCGCTCTTGAATCATCGAGTTCGATGACATCGGGGTGTTGGTCGAAGTATTCGAGATACGCCTTGACCCCTAATTCCACTCGTTCGATGGCCGTCCCCGCTTGCCCAGCGGCCAGATCGATGACGGTTTTGAGTTGTTGCATTCCTTGATCAACCGCGGCCAGGAACAAGTCTTCCTTGCTGGGGAATTGGCGATAAACGGTCCCTTTACGTAATCGTTCACACCCCGGAGACACATGAAAAGCAGGGGTTTCCGAGCGGTGCGACATCCGATCATGTGACATCTCACACATAGTGAGAGCCAACGGCAGTCGACGAATCAGACAACTTTCACTTTTCCAGCTTGTTTTTGATATTGGCCAATTCTTGGGTTTCGGGTAATGCCGGGGTGTGAACGGTTACGGCATTCCCTTCCCACGGCTTCTCAAACGTGATCGCGACTTCGCGCGGTGTCGGATGATGCAGTCGCAATTCGGCTCGCCCATCGAGCCGCTCGATCAACGTCTGTTCGACGAACAGTTCCCGCCGCGAGCCGATGTCAATCGGTTCGGCGGCGACGATATCGACAGGTACGGATATCGTAAGAAAGATGAAAATGCTGAACATCGTTCGCACGTTGTGCTCCTGAGAAATCAGATTCCACTCGGATTACCGACATGAGTTCGGGCCGCACACGGCTCTGATTGTCGAACTCTTCCAAGTTGTGAATGTCCATCGCGCAGTCGAGAGGTCATAGCAATTCCCCGATTGGTGCTCCGTCGGGAAGGAGGGGAATCGGTCGGCCGGCGTTGGTCACGGTGTGCCGGGTCAAGTCGATTCCCAGATGGCGATAGATCGTCGCCAGCACGTCCGTCGGCGAGACCGGTCGATTGGAAGGAACCTCGCCGTTGGGGCTGGAGGTGCCGATCACCTGGCCGACCTTCATTCCGCCGCCGGACATCAGAATGCTCATCAGCGAGCCCCAGTGATCGCGACCGCCGGTTGCGTTCACGCGCGGAGTTCGGCCGAATTCTCCCCAGACCACCAGCAGGACTTTGCGATCGAGGCCCCGTTCGTAGAGATCAGCGATCAAGGTCGCGAGCATTTGATCGAGCGGCGGTCCGGAGATGTCCATGCCGCGGGTCGGGCCGTCGGAACCGTCGGTCGGCCGGTTGTCATTCACGATGTTGCGGTGCCAGTCCCAGCAAAGCGAATCCGGCGCGGTGTTGAGCGTGACAAAGGTCACGCCCGACTCCACCAACCGCCGAGCTAGCAGCCCCATCTGTCCCCAGCGATGTCGCCCATAGCGGTCGCGCGTGGCCGGCGATTCTTCATTGAGATCGAATGCTCGGCGGGCGGCACCGCTCGTCAACATGTCGAACGCCGATTGCGTGAAGCTGTCGATCCCGTCCATCGCACGAGTCGCATCCGCCTGACGTGCGAAACGATCCAGCCCTCGCAGCAAC
>CAMAYU010000282.1 GCA_945862235.1 Schlesneria paludicola DSM 18645 | reverse complement strand
GACGTGGCCGTGCCTGTCAGTGAAGGCTGTTTCTAATTCCCACGGCCACGTCGAAGCTCCGTGACCGTGGCACACCATCTCCCAAATTCAAAAAGGCGATGGCCCTCATCAAGGGTCGCGTGAGGTATCGCCCCGCTGGTTCTTGAGATCTGCCACGGTGTCGGCCAACGTGGAACCAGCGGACTCACGTCCCCCGCTCCGAAAGTCATCGGAATGAGCTGACGCTCGAAAAGTGCGGCCTGCATGGCCTCTTCGGAAAAAATTCTTCCCGCTGGCAAGTTCTGCCGAAGTCAGACGGGATCGACACGGAGGAGGAAGGGATTCGCGGGTGGCTCGTTGAGAGCGACCGGCAGTCCCGTCAGCACAGAGGATGTGCCGCAGTTCAGGCTGAGGGGCCGTAGGGTAAGCGTCTCGCTTGCCCTTATGCCGTTGGAGAGAGGGCAAGCGAGACGCTTACCCTACGTTTTTCAACAGCCCTTAGCGGTGGGGTCAACTCGGCGGTGAACCGCCGCTCCTCTTTGAGGCGAAGTCATGCGACAGTCGTCAATTATTCTGCTGTGCGGAAGCACGCTGGTCGTCGGCCTGATCTTGGGCGCGAACTTCGGTACCCCGTCACTCTCGCGAACGGTTCATGCCGATCAGGCCGAGACCTCCACGTCGGAGCGGCTTTACCGGGAACTCGGTCAGGAAGGGACGGCCCTGCAAGAGGGAAGCACGTTGCTGGCGAAGATCGCCGCCGTGACCGCTCCCGCCGTGGTCCACATTCAAAGTGAGCGCCGCATCCCCGGCAAAGGGAAAGAAGAAGAAACCGGTTCGGGCGTGATCATGACCAGCTCGAAGGCGAGCGGTTTTTACGTCGTCACCAACGGGCACGTCATCGACAAGACGGCTCTCGAATCAATCTCGATCCATTTGCACGACGGCCGCGTCATTCAGCCCGAACGTGTCTGGGCCGATCCTCAAACCGATGTCGCCGTGCTGAAGATCAACGTTCCCGATCTGCTCTCCGCCAAGTGGGGGGACAGCCAAAAGCTGGGCATCGGTCACATGGTGCTGGCAATGGGTAGCCCGTTCGGACTGAGTCGTTCGGTGACGCTCGGCATCATCAGCGCAAAAGGTCGCCGCCAGTTGAAACTCGGGCAGTCGGATGTCCTCAACCAAGACTTCCTGCAAACGGACGCGGCGATCAATCCCGGTAACAGCGGCGGCCCGCTGATCGACTTGCAAGGGCGCGTGATCGGGATCAATACGGCGATCGCATCGTCGAGTGGCGGCAATGAAGGGATCGGCTTCAGCATCCCGAGTCATCTCGCCCAGCGCGTGATGGACCAGTTGCTCGAGTTCGGCGTCGTGCATCGCGCGTGGATTGGCGTGAAGTTGGACGAGCGATTCGATTCCAAGGTCGCCGCGAAACTGAAGCTGAGCAAGGCGCAGGGCACGCGCGTCAACGAGGTCTTTCCGAACTCGCCCGCCGCACGGGCCGGACTGCAATTCGACGATGTCGTGCTGAGCTTCGATGGCGTCGATGTGCAAGATCACGATCACCTCATCAATCTCGTCAGCCTGTCGCCGATCGCCAAGCGGATTCAAGTTGTCGTCTGGCGCGGAGGTCGCAAGACGATGCTGACGATCATTCTGGCCGATCGCAGTGAGATGCCGCCGACCAGTGACGCACCCGGCCAACCCGAGTTCGGCACGCCCGTCCGCACGATGGGTCTGACGGTCATGCCGCTCGACGAAGACCTTGCCGAAGAGCTGGGCTACAAGCCCGAAACACGCGGCTTGCTGATCCTGAAGATTGACGCCGACAGCTCGCTCGGCCAACGACTGGAACCGAACGATGTCCTCGAAGCTGTCGGCCGCACTCCCGTCGCCAGCCTCGACGAACTGGAGCAGGCTCTCCAAGAAACCGCCTCGCGCGATTCCGTCGTCCTGCACGTCCACCGCGCGACCGACGATGAAGCGTCGCGCGAACAACTCGTCGTCTGGCGACGCCCCCAGTAACGGCACAACGCCCATTCTGTGGGCGACCACTGAGCCGACTGGCAGAAGAACGTCGACCGGTCATTCCGTGACTGGAATCTTCGAGTCACGGAGTGACTCGTCCACTCTGGGAGACGCTATTTCCCGCCGCTCGTCTCAAAACGAAGCGTGGTCCTCCACCCCGTGGAAAAGCTGGGCGTAGGGGTTTCCGCCATTCAGGGCTTGTTACAATCCGCCCGCCTCATCAACTCGTGGCATGACGAGAAGCGGCACCTTCACTTCGGGTGCCCACCTCGATCTGCACAGACTGAAAACCTTGACCGGCAGACTTGAAAGGAATCAAACATGAAACGCAGCACGTGGCAGAAGAGTCTTCGAGCGGTTGGCGCGGTGCTGAGTTTTTCTGTAATGACGGGGCTGAACGGCGACATGCTCGGCCATGACGCGGTCGTCGTCGCGGCGGAAGATCTCGTGAAGGATGCGGCGACGGTTGAGGAAATTGCCAAGATCATCGATCTCAAGACGCTGCCAATACCCGAAGGGGCCGTGGTGACGGGCGAGCGACACTTGAGCAGCTTGAATTACGAAATCAGCGGAGACCTAAAGCCCGCCCTCGAATTTCAAAGGAAGCAGCTTGTCACGCTGGGTTGGAAAGAGCTGTCTGGCAGCATGACTGAGCCCGCGTATTGTTCCGCGAGCTTTCAGAAGTCCAACTTTACGGTGACGGTGATGAGCTATGCCGGCAGCACGCCCGACAAGAAGTCTTCGCAGGTCTTCATCAACAGCATTGGCAACGTGAACCTGAGCAAGCTTCCGGTTGTGAAGGGAGCCAAATCGACGCACTCCACCGTCGCGGCTGCGGGATATACGACCGAGCTCAAGACGGCTGAGGCCGGCGACGCGACGCGCAAACTGCTGCTGGATTCCGGATGGGAGCCGTATGGATCGCAAAGCGTTCCGCCCGACTCGGTCGTGATGACGTTCAAACGCAATGCGATTCGATTGACCGTCTTTGCCGGTGCCGCTCCGGCCCAGCAAGGCAAGGTGATGATCTCGTACAGCGTGAGCGTGATGGCGGCGGACATTCCCGCTCCGCCGAATGCCGAGATGGTCGGGTTGGACGACACCACGAAGACGCTCCGGTTTGAATCGCCCGACGAGTACGAAGCTGTCGCGAAGTTCTATCAACAGCGACTCGCGAAGCAGGGCTGGAAATCGACGACCGGCGATCTCGTCACGGCGAAAGATGATTTCCAGCGACCGACCGGCGTACTCGTTTTTCGCAACGCGGCGAAAGATCTCATGACGCTCAACTTGGAGCGCATCAATGACAAAACGCACGGCCGGATGTCACACCTCACCGCGGCAGAAGTCGTCGCTGTGGAGCAGCGTGAGAAAGCCGCAGCGGAAAAGTTTGTCGCAGAAAACAAAGCTCGGGAAGAGGCGGCTCAGACAAAACCCGCCGCAAAAAAGCCTGCCATGAAAGCGGGCGCGAAATCCGACGTGGGTTTCCCGGATGTCGATGCCCTGATTAAGGACGCGGTCGGTGATGCCCTGAAAGACGCTGGCATCGGCTCGGACAAAGCGAAGAAGGGGGCCAACGCTGCCGCGAAAGACGTGGTGAGCATTCCGATTCCGGACAACGCCAAGAAGGTCGATCAGACCCGAGACAACGTGCTGCAAATCAAACTCCCCGCAGGCAAGGGCCAAGCCGCTGCGGAACTCATTCGCGATCAACTCCTCGCTGCCGAATGGGAATTGGACGACGACGACAAGCTCACGGCGAAGTCGGGCAACCTGTCGCTCAGCAAGGGACGCCAGAAGCTGTCGATGAGCTACGTCGATACCGGATTCACCGACGTGAGCCTCATGCTGATCGGTTTTGCCGCCAAGCTCGAACAGGGCAAGGTCGATCCGAACGTGAAGGTTCCGGTCGCTGGTTCCAAGCCGAAGTCGAAACCGAAGGCTGATCCGGACGATGAACCCATGCCCGCGAAGAAGACGGCCAAGAAGAAGTCGAAGCCCGGCAGCGACAATGATCTCAAAGCCGTCGTCGAACCCAAACGAATCGAGAAGCCGAACCGAGACATCGCCAAGCTGCCGAAGCTCTCGAACGCAGCCAAGGTGACGATCGACGACAAGCCGACCGAGCTGAAGCATGTCATCGCTTACGAAGTCATTCAACAGGATCGCTGGGTGACGAAAATCATTGCGACGGACAAGCCCATCAAGCAGGCGTCGCTCTTGGCACAGCTTCTGAAAACGGGCCACGACGAGGGCTTCAACCTGCAAGAGCCGTTCGTGCGAGTCGAACTCGACGAGCAGGACAAACCGAATTCGATGCAACTGCGTGCGAACAACACTCCCGGCGGAGTCGGCAGCAGCGATATGAAAGGGGAGGCAATCGTCGAGAGTGGTCGAGCTCGCGGCACGTTCAAGCTCGCAATGCCGGGTGAGTTCTTCAAGAAGACGTACGACGCGGAAATCAGCTTCGATGTCCCGGTGCTCACGCGACACGATCAGCCCGCCAAGCAACTGGCCGGTGCTGCGAAGCTGGAAAACTCGGGCAAGCTGCTGGTCAATGACAAGCCCATCAAACTGGCCAGCGTCGTAGCCTACGAAGTGAAAACTTTCGACGAAAAGCGGACGGCGATCTTCTTCACCGAGAAGCCGATCAACATGGACAAACTCAAAGCCTCGCTGAAGAAAGACGGCAAGGACAGCGGCCTGTTCGAGACCCAATCGCAGGTGAAAGTTGAAATCGACAAAGACGACCGCCCCGCCATGATGAACCTGTGGTGTGACGGCGCTTCGCTCAACAGCAACTCCGATCTGATCGGCGACGTGATCGTCGAAGACGGCCGGGCACGCGGCACCGTGAAGCTCGGCAAGCCCTCCGAATTCTTCGGCAAGACGTTCTCGTTCGAGATCACGTTCGACGTGGAAGTCCTGTTGCTCCCCGCAGCCACGGCCGAATGATTTCGATCGACGCCTCGGACACTTCCTCCAAAACACCACGGCCCTCATTCGCCCCGCGACCGAGGGCCGTGGTGTTGATACCTCGCGTGGGCGCAGATGAGAGATTCATGGTGAGCCGGGCGGTCGCAGATGAGACATCTGAGCGGGGCGGCGTCAGTGCAATGGCACTCACTTTGTCATTCACTCACTTTGAGCGGCACGGCGCTAGCCGCCGGTTCTTTGCTTGGAAACACAACTTCATCCACCGGCGGCTAGCGCCGTGCCGCTCAACGTGAGTGCCATTGGGCGTCAGCCCCTTGGTTCTTGGGCGTCAGCCCGTTTGCAAAGAACCAGGGGGCTGACGCCGCCCCGCTCAGAAAGGCATCGCGCGTGGCCTAAGCGAGGCCATCAAACTGCAACCTCAACGCCAGCTCTTTCACGCCCGTCATCGGGATCTCATCCGTTTCAATCGAGCGGTTGGAACTGATGAAGATCGGTGCTTCGCGGGCCTCTTGCCCCGGCGTCGGCAGACGACCGTGGCTACCGCGCACCGGCGATGCGTCGAGACCGATGATGTCCATGTAGTAACGGAAGCCCAAGAACTTCTGAGCCAATCGCCGCGCGATGCGGACCTGTGGCAATGACAACTTGGGATCGACGAACAGTTCCATCGGGTCGTAGCCCGGCTTGCGATGGATGTCGATCGTGCGCGCGTAGTCCGGCGCGAGAGCATCGTCTTCCCAGAAGTAGTACGTGAACCACGAATCCGGCGCGGCGATGACGACCAGTTCGCCCGAGCGTTCGTGATCGAGACCGAACTGGCGCTGTTCACTGCGATCCAAGATCAGGTCCACGCCATCGGTCTTCTTCAGCAGGAGCTTGATCGCTTTGATGTCATCGGGCCGCTGAATGTAGACGTGAGCCACCTGATGATCGGCGACCGCGAACGCGCGCGACGCACCGCAATCGAGCGTCTCCCACCCGAGTGGCTCGCGCCGCGCCTGCACGTAGCCGTGTCGCCTCAACACGCGATTGATGTGGACCGGGCGCGAGACCGGTGTGATCGCGTACTCGGAGACGACGATCACCTCCGCACCGATCTCGCGTGCTGCGTCGATGCACTTCCCCGCTTCGGTATCCACGAGACGAATGTCCTCGGCGATGCGCGGATCGTTCGGCCCGAGTCGTTGCAGTCCGTAGTCGAGGTGCGGGAGATAGACCAGCGTGAGGCTCGGCTGGTGTCGCCGCATCACTTCGACAGAAGCCTCCGCGATCCAGCGCGAGCTGCGGATGTCGGCTCCCGGTCCCCAAAACCGATGCAACGGAAAGACGCCCAGCTTCGCCTGCAACTCGTCGCGCAGGCCAAACGGCTGGCTATACGAATCGAACACCTTGCGACCGTCGGCGGGATAACTCGGGCGCGGCGTCATCGACCAATTGACGTTGGCGTACATGTTGTACCACCAGAACATCTTGGCTGTGGTGTAGGCCGCATCGCGCCGCAGCCCCTCGTCATAGATGCGGTCGCCGCGCACGAGTCGGTTCGATTGCCGCCAGAACAGCACTTCGGCGAGGTCTCGAAAATACCAACCGTTCGCCACGACCCCATGCTCGCGCGGCAGCGTCCCGGTCAGCAACGTCGCCTGCGCGGAACACGTGACCGCCGGCAGCACGGTCCCCATCGGCCGAGCAAATCCCTCCTCGGCCAGCCTCTTCAAATGCGGCGTCTGCGCTCCGAGCATCTCGTGCGTCAGTCCCACCACATTGAGCAACAACAACGGTCGCGGCATGAACATTTCCCAATCGTATTCGACAACTTCTGGCCGTAGTCCGGACCCCTTGGTCCGGACGCGACGAAGCGAATTACCCGATTGAGGCCAACGCCGCCATCACACGAGCCGCCACGCGACTCGCCTCTCCGCTCAGCGCCTGTTCCCAAACCCGCACCACGCGCCACCCCAGCCGCTTCA
>CAMAYU010000281.1 GCA_945862235.1 Schlesneria paludicola DSM 18645 | reverse complement strand
TCACTCTTCAGATGAACGCGGTTACCGAGCCAGCCCCGTAAGGACATATGCTTCTCATGTGGGTTCGACGCCCACCCACACCGGCAATAACGAAGGGTTACAGATTTCGGTCTGTAACCCTTTAGTTGTTGTTTTCACAAGTCTCTTAGGGTGTGTGGAGTCTTCGGAACACACCACGCTCGCTCGACAATCTTGGTGTGTTCCGCGTTGCTGCACACACCCTACGTTTGTGGTTATTCAAAATCTAATCCGTCGAGATGCGGTTGGGCGGATGATCCCCAGTCGGCGGGGTAATGGCCCGACTTCACATACCGATGAAATGATGACCACGGCCAATCCACGACGCGACTCGCATATTCATGCTTCACTGGGTTGAAGTGCGTGTAGTCGAAATGCTTCTCCAAGTCATCCTCGTCGCGGACGACGTGCTCGCGGTAACGGCGCTGCCAGATGCCGCGATTGCCTCGACGCTTTTGTGAGTCTGTCACCGGCTCTTCGTGTCCTCCCGTGTCGAGCCAGTCCGCTGTGAACCGGTCCTTGATCGCCTTCCATCGCGAGGGGTAGTCGGTGTCACCCGGCGGAAGATTCCAGATGCAATGCAGGTGATCCCATAGCAGCACGATGGCAAACAACTCGAACGGCCGATCAATCTGAGTCTGGCGAAATGCCTCTCCAAGCAGTCGTCGAGCGGATGGGTCTCGAAAGAACGGATACCGGTGGCAAGTCACCACCGTGAAGAAGTAGGTTCCTCCCTCAACAAACCATCGCCGGTAATCCGACATGAAGAGGTTCCTCTTCGAGGCCAACTGACCGTAGGGTGTGTGCAGCGCAGCGGAACACACCAGAATTAGAGGGTGGCTATCAAACTGGTGTGTTCCGCTGCGCTGCACACACCCTACGAAGACCAAGGCTACGGCAGTTCGCGGATCAAAATGCTGGCGAACTCGATGGGGTCGCCGTGGTGTTGGAGGGCGATCGGGCCGCGGGCCGCCACGCCGGGGAGTTGGGCGTTCTCGATCACCAGCTCGCCGTTGAGGCGCACGGTCAGGCGGTCTCCCTTCATCGTGATCAGGAACCGGTTCCACTGGCCGATCGGTTTGTCGGCGACCTTCTTCGGGGTGACGCCCGCTCGGACTTCGGCTGGTTGGGTGGCGTCGGTGCGATAGCCGTAGACCTCGCCGCTGCCGCACGGGCGGCACCACATGTTGACTTGGCTCTTGCTGCTCCCTCGTAGATAGAGGCCGCTGTCGCCCGCGTCGTCCACTTCGATCTCGACCGGCTTGCCGTCGGTGCCGATCTCATCGAGTCCCGTCGGGAGCGTCTTGGGCCACATCTTCTTGGTTGGCTTGCCGGTCCAGCGCCAGTCGCAGATCAGCTCGAAGTCACCGAATTCCTCTTCAGACCAGAGGTTCGGTTCGGGAGCGTCGCACTTGCCGTCGTAGACCAGCTTCCAGTCGGAGGGCTTCCAGTGAGCCTGATGTTGTTCGGTCGCTTTCCAGCCGGTCAGGTCGAGACCGTTGTACAGCGAGCGATGTCCCAAGGCTTCGAGGGCGATCTCTTCCAGCTTCGGGTTCGTCGTCGGGAGTTCCTTGAGCTTGATGTTGCGGAAGTGGCATTCCGAGCCTTCCGACTCCAGACAGATGTAGCCTTTGCGCGGGTTGCACTTCGTCCCGCCGCTGACTTCCTTGCCGTTCACTTCCAGCTTGATCGTGCCGTCGTTGCAGGTGACGCGGTAATGGTTCCATTCGGGCGAGGGCTTGCAGCGTTTCTCACTCGGCAGGCAACGTTCCGCCCCGCCGGGATGCGGCCGATCGGGAGTCATCTTCGCCCCCCAGATCGAAAAAATGTCGCCGTGACTGGTGTAGGTTGCCGTCTCACGCCCATCGAGAATCTGGACCTCGATCCCGCGCGAGAACGGGCCGCTCACGGCGGTGATCGGGTCGCCCCAAATGAACAGTCCCGCGTTGCCGCCCGGCTTCAGGTGTCGCCATTCGAGTTCGATGATGAAGTTCTCGTACATGCGGTCGGTGCGCAGCGTCCCCGTCGGTAGCCCGGTGCTGACGATCATTCCTTCTCGCGCCGTGAACGTCTTGGGCGCGACGTTGACCGGAACCCAACCCGACAAGTCCTTGCCGTTGAACAGCGAAACGAACCCCGGCTCATCAGCGGCCGGAGCGGGGAGACTGATCAACCAGATCAAGCCGACGGCAATCATCAAACGCATGGCAAGTTCCTCGGGGTGTGAAAGGAAAACGGGGTTCGGAGTGTGGCCGTTCTGAGTTGAGGCATCAGGCTACTCGGGCGACTCGCGATTTTCACGGGCAACGAGTTGATCGAGGAACGGGAGTGCAATTGTTCCTCGGTGGTAGCCCTGTCGCTCCGCGACAGGAAGCGAGAACACCCGAGTGGCGTTTGTCGTTGATTCCAGAGGAATCGGCAGTTCAATGCCTCTTGTTGATCCGCCTCCTGTCGCGGAGCGACAGGGCGACCTTCCGGAAGCGTTTGCCACGCAGGGTTTTCCTTGAGGGACCACCAAGGAACGACTGCAACCGCTTCTTTGAGAGTACATCGTACGCTTGGCGGTCCATTCCAACCCCGTGCTATACTCGGCCCGCAGTTCAAGCGGCGGCTTGAGTACGTTTAACCGCCTGTTCAAATCGTAGGGTAAGCGTCTCGCGTGCCCGTCATTGCTGTTGGAAAACGGGCAAGCCAGAGGCTTAGCCTAAGTTTATCAACCCGCAGTTTATTGAGGAGCTTGGCGAATGATTCGATCGTTCTCGCGTTTCGCGTGTGTCTGCTGGTTGGGGTCGATGTTGGTCGGCTGCGACCAAGCTCCACCTCCCGTCTCGAAGCCAAACGTCACGGCGGTCGCCTCCTCGTCTGAGAAAGGTTCACCACCGACGAGCAACGAAGCGACCGCGACCACGCCGAGCGACTCGCCCAAGCCGAAACGAAAAGCATTCGAGCTGAGTGGCGGAACGGCCTCATCGAGCGCGGAATCGGCGGACACGGGCGAGAAGTTTGCCAGCGTCCGTGCGGCGCTCAAGCCCCTGCAAATTCTGATCGGCAGTTGGAATGGAACATCACGCAACGCGGCCCTCGATCAACCCGGCTGGGCGTGGGATTTGAAGACTGACCGGAAGCAACCCGCGCTCAGGCTGAAGTCGGACAAAGGAAAATACATTCGCGATGGGCGACTGACGTTCCTTCCCGCCTCGCAAGAGTTCGAGTTCACCGCGACCGACGGCGACAGCAAGCAGCACGTCTTTCGAGGCAACTTCAGCGAACCGGTGCAGGATGTCCCCGGCGACGACAAGAAAATGCAGCGGACTTACAAACTGCAACTGACCGAAACGGTCGCCGACGCCGATGGCGAGCAATGGCGGATGGTCATCAACCAACAGGAAAACAACCGCTACATTTTGGAGGTCGATCGCAAGCGCGGCACGGGAATGTTCAACCGCGTCGATACGATCAACATCCAACGCGAAGGGACTTCATTCGCCCTGAGCGACACTGACTACGGCGAAAAAACGTGCATCGTCTCACAGGGACTCGGCACGACTGCGGTCAGCCACAAGGGCAAGACCTACTGGGTCTGCTGCTCCGGCTGCAAAGCCGCGTTTGAAGAAGAACCCGACCGCTGGATCGCCAAGTTTGAAGAGCAACTCAAGATGAAGAAGTGACACGAGCGGCATCATGTCGCGACAGCAATGTCAGACTAAGCTCGACTTTTGCCATGTTTTTGGGATTTGGAAGCCGGGGTCAGGTGGTTCAAGGTTCATTTTTCGCCGCGAAAAATGAACCTTGAACCACCTGACCCCTGATCGTCCCGCCTGCGGAATTCCAAGGAGAGTCTGATGACGACATCAAATCCGATTCTTGACGAACTGCGCCGGACCCGAGAAGCATTGCTGGCAAATGCGGGCGGAACCATGAGTGAACTCATGTGGCTTGTCGGACATCAGTTCCAATCACTCACCCGGCGTGAGTTCGAATGGTTGTTTGTATTCGACAAAGATGTAAGCGTCGTCGTCGCTTGTCTGTGGCGGCTTGTCGAAGCCGGTCGAATACGATTCACAAGTCAGGATGACGGCCAACAGTTTGGTCTTCCCGCACCTGTGGACGCAGCTGCAGAAGTCAATCGCCGCCTCGCACTCGCAGACATCGAATCCGTTGAACTCCGACAAGGTAGTCTCGACTTGGAACTTCGATTCAGCACCGGGCAAGTTCTCCAAATCATTCCCGATTCTTCCGGGTATGAAGCATGGACTCTGTACCGCGGGAAAAGGCAGTTTATCGCCATCGGCGGAGGAGAGATGGCCATCTACGACGACGATCTGGCAAGCGGCTAATCAACGGCTGAAGTTTACCGTCAGCCTGTCCCTCACAACTGAACTGATGACAAGAACCGTGATAACAAGGAACAGCATTCATGTTTGATTTGACAGCGATTCAGGCGGCGATTCGGGCGCAGGGGTTGGATGGGTGGTTGCTTGCCGATTTTCGGGGGAGCAACATTCTGGCGCGGCGGATTCTGCAATTTGCCGACGGGACGATGGGGTCTCGCCGGTGGATGTACTTCATTCCGGCCAGCGGCGCGCCGAGGAAGCTCGTGCATCGGATCGAGTCCGGGGCGCTCGACCATCTGCCGGGTGAGAAGACGGTCTATCTGAAGTGGCAGGCTTATGAGGCGGGCGTCGCCGAACTGGTCCGTGGCAGCCGGACGCTGGCGATGGAGTACTCGCCGCGCAACGGCATCCCGACGCTGTCGCGTGTGGACGCGGGGACCGTCGAACTGGTGACGGCGTGCGGCGCGCAGGTCGTCTGTTCGGGAGACCTGATCCAACTGTTCGAGGCCGTGTGGGACGACGAGCAGTGGGCGATGCACCAGGCGGCGGGAGTCCACACCGACTCGGCGTACTCGGTCGTGTGGAAGTTCATCGCCGACGAAGTCCGCTCGCGCGGTGAGACGACCGAGATGGCGGTGAGCGATGTCATCATGGCTCACTTCGCGAAGCACGGCCTGACGACGTACCACCCACCGATCGTCGGAGTGAACGCTCACGGCGGAGACCCGCACTACGAGACCGGCCACGCGCCGATTCGGGCTGGCGATTTCGTGCTGGTGGACCTGTGGGCCAAGCTCGACAAACCGAGGGCCGTCTACAGCGATCTGACTCGTACCGGCTTCGTCGGCGACACGGTCCCTGAGAAGTACACGAAAGTGTTCCTCATCGTGGCCGCAGCGCGCGACGCAGCAATCAAACTCGTGCGGGATCGCTTCGCGAGTGGCCAGCCGCTGCAAGGCTGGGAGGTTGATGACGCCTGCCGCGCGGTGATCGAGCAGGCGGGCTACGGCGAATACTTCTGTCATCGCACCGGCCACAGCATCGGCCAGGAAGTCCACGGCAACGGAGCCAACATGGACAACCTCGAAACCCACGAAACGCGGCTCGTGCTGCCCGGCTGCTGCTTCTCGGTCGAGCCGGGGATCTATCTCCCCGAGTTCGGCGTCCGCAGCGAAGTCGATGTCTTCGTGGACCGACAGTCGCGCGTTCACGTCACAGCGGGCGAGTTGCAAACGGAAATCGTTCCGATCCTGCGCGACTACTGAAAGTACAGGTGTAGGCGTAGGGGGCGTGAAGTCCTCGGAACGCACCGCGTTGCAAAGCCGGTGAGTTCCGAGGACTCCAGCGAGGGCTTCGCCTCAGGCCAAAAGTAGCCTTCATCGCTCCGCGTCAAGGAAGCCGAGTCAGTGGAGATGTGAATGGAACAATCCGCGTTGAACTCGCGCACGGCTGTCTTCACGCGGAGCGATGAAGGCTACGTTGAAGGCGAAAACGAAAACTTGACTCAACGAATCAAGTTTTAAACTCGAAGAAGTCCACGCACCCTACACCACTCGCGGCTGCGGGGAATTCGCCACAGCCGCGAGTGACTCACGGGGTGTCGTGAGCGAGGTGCACGTGGGGGCGGTCGTTCATCGCGAGGAGAACTTCACGGTGGGCGATTCGGTCGAAGCCACCGTGTTCGCCGCGAGCGAGCTGGATTTCTTGGAGGCCGTGTTGCGAGCAACTCGCTTGGCGGTGGACTCGGCAATCATTTCTTCGCGGGCGAGCCGTGCTTGCAGGGCGACCGTTCGCTGTTGGACTCGCTGCTGTGCGGCTTGCTGAACGTCGCGGCGGACGCGCGCCATTTGATCGATCTGCGCCTGCTGAGCCTGCCGCATTTGTTGTCCAGCCGCAGCCGCTCGTGCCGCCACAGATTCCGTTGCTGCGGTGAGGCTGCTGGAACCAGACTGACTTCCGGCAGCGGACGGTGCGCCTGTGGACTGCCCGCCTCCCGCACCACTCGGTCGGCCGCCACTGCTCGCACCTCCCGCTCCACCACCGCCGCCGCCACCACCTTGGCACATGCCCCCTCCCTGAGCCATTGCGACAGAGGCCGACAGCGACAGCACAAACGCCGCCAACGACACGGAACGAAACAAACTCACACCACGACGATCCACAAAATTTGAGACTCGGTGAGACAACATGGCTGGCTCTCCTTAGAAGAGGGTTGCGGCCGATTCGAGAGGAATCGGTGACGCAGACGAGGGACTGCGTGGGCCCAGCGGACTGGCTTCAAACACCGAACCAATCACGATCACTGACACATCGCATCGAAACCGGAGGGAGGTCGCAGGACACACGGCCTCGCACGAGAAGGAAAACGCGGAGAGTCGCGAGAGTTCAACAGCCCGGCCCAAATGATTAGGGTGTGCCTCAATCAGTCCGGCGTCTGCCGGCGATATACCTCTCGCGGGACAACGCGAGACAACTCTGAGCGGGGTAACCCCCAACCCCTGCTGGAGAGACTTGATGGTTCGCCATTGGATGACACGCGCCGCGATGTTGCTGCTGTTCGCTCTGTTCACTCCCGAGCTGCCTGCTGCCGAACGGGACTCCGACTTGATCCGCCGCGAGAACTTGAAG
>CAMAYU010000280.1 GCA_945862235.1 Schlesneria paludicola DSM 18645 | reverse complement strand
GGAGAAGCTCTATGAGATTACCGAGGCAACTTCAAACTGTGGCCGTGCTGACGGTGGGGGCCATGTTTGGCTACCTTGCCGCGTCCAGCGAGCCACGCACCGCCGCGCGAGCCGATACCGCTCGCAACGTGAGCGGCATCGTCGCCGAGCCGACGGCCAAGGTGTCGGCAACCCAAGTGCCGTGTTGTGATGCGAAACTCAACCGCACGTCGGCGCTGGCTGATTCGGTTGAGCTGGCCGACGCCAGTACCGCGATTGCTGCTCACAATCTGGCGGTCGCCGCGACGGCTCAGGCCACCGGCAAGAAGCCGAACATCGTGATCATCTGGGGCGATGATGTTGGCCAATCAAACATCAGCGCCTACTCGATGGGACTGATGGGATACCGTACGCCGAACATCGACCGAGTGGCCAAGGAAGGGATGATCTTCACCGACTACTACGCCGAGCAAAGTTGCACGGCCGGTCGGGCATCGTTCATCACCGGCCAGCACGGACTGCGCACGGGACTCACGAAGGTCGGCCTGCCGGGTGCAACACTTGGCTTGCGAAAGGAAGACCCGACCATCGCAGAACTGCTGAAGCCGCTCGGCTATGTGTCGGCTCAGATCGGTAAGAATCATCTCGGTGACCGCAACGAGTTCCTGCCGACGGTCCACGGGTTCGATGAGTTCTACGGCAACCTGTACCACTTGAACGCCGAAGAAGAACCGGAGTTGCCGGACTACCCTAAGGATCCCGCCTTCCGGGCCAAGTACGGCCCACGTGGCGTGTTGGACTGCAAGGCATCGGACAAAGACGACGAAACGGTGGAGCCTCGGTCTGGAAAGATTGGCAAGCAGATCATCAAGGACACCGGCCCGCTGACCAAAAAGCGGATGGAGACGATCGATGACGACATCGCCGCACGCTCGGCGGAGTTCATCCAGCGTCAATCGAAGGCAGGTAAGCCATTCTTCGCGTGGGTTAACTTCACTCACATGCACTTCCGGACTCACACCAAGCCCGAGAGCAAGGGGCAGTCAGGCCAGTGGATGAGCGAATACATCGACACGATGATCGATCACGACAAGAACGTCGGCACGGTGCTCAAGGCGATCGACGACGCGGGGATCGCGGACAACACCTTCGTCATGTACTCGACTGACAACGGCCCGCACATGAATACTTGGCCGGACGGAGCCATGACGCCGTTCCGCAACGAGAAGAACTCAAACTGGGAAGGCGCCTACCGCGTGCCCTGCATGGTTCGCTGGCCGGGCAAGATCAAACCGGGCAGCGTGTCGAACCAGATCGTCGGCCACCACGACTGGCTGCCGACGTTGCTGGCCATCGCCGGGGATGAAGAAGTCACCCAGAAGTTGCTCAAGGGTTACAAGCTCGGCGATATGACCTACAAGGTTCATCTCGATGGCTTCAACCTCGTGCCATACCTGACGGGGCAAGTCGACAAGAGTCCGCGAGACTCGTTCCTTTATTGCAACGACGACCAGCAACTCGTCGGTCTGCGCTACGACAACTGGAAGATTGCGTTCATGGAGCAGCGAGCCACCGGGACGCTACGGGTCTGGTCCGAACCGTTCACCACGCTCCGCATCCCGAAGATCTTCAACCTTCGACTCGATCCTTACGAACGGGCCGACGTGACCTCGAATACCTACTACGACTGGTTGATGGACCACGCCTTCATGCTGGTCCCAGCGCAGGACTATGTGGGTAAATTCCTGATGACGTTCAAGGAGTACCCGCAACGTCAGAAGGCTGCCAGCTTCAACCTCGATGAGGTCTTGCAGAAGCTGAAGGAATCGCCGTCGAAGTAAGCGTTACTTGGATCGACGCGCCGGCCGGACAACATTTCCGGCCGGCGTTTTTCAATTCAACACCCTCACGGAAAGTTACATCGTGCGTTCGCGACTCTTGCTGATGGCCATGATTTTCTCGTTGCCCCCGACTTTCTGCTGGCTGCCTGTCCGTGGCCAGTCTGCGGATGCGATTGCGCAGGAGAAGTCCGCCCCAATGCAGGCGGACGGCTCAGTCTTGCCGTTCCCGCAGACTCCGTCCGCGAGTATCGCTGGCCCGACGGTGCAAGACTCCAAGATGAAGTGGCGTGTCGAACCCGATCGGCTCAAAGCCGGTGCGCCAAATGTCCTGATCGTATTGATCGATGATGTTGGGTTTAGTGTTCCGGACACGTTCGGTGGAGAGGTCCACACGCCAACGCTCAGCAAGTTGTGCAACTCCGGCATCAGCTACAACGCGTTCCACACCACGTCGATCTGTTCGCCAACTCGCGCGGCGCTACTGACGGGCCGGAATCATCACCGCGTCGGCAACGGGACGATTGCCGAGCGGGCCTCCGACTTCGACGGCTACACCGGGATCATCCCGAAGTCATCTGCCACCATGCCCGAGGTGCTGCACCACTACGGCTACAAGTCGGCGGCGTTCGGCAAGTGGCACAATACACCCGCCAACCAAACCACCGCGATGGGACCGTTCGACCGCTGGCCGACCGGTCACGGGTTTGACTACTTCTACGGTTTCATGGCTGGCGAAACGTCCCAGTGGGAACCGCGTCTGTACGAGAACCAGAACGCCATCGAGCCGCCGCACGATGAGAAGTATCACCTCACGGAGGACATGGCCGAGAAGGGGCTGGCGTGGGTGAAGCGGCATCAAGCCTTCTCACCCGACAAACCATTTCTGATGTATTGGGCACCGGGCGGCGTTCACGGCCCGCACCACATCTTTCCGGAGTGGGCCGACAAATACAAAGGAAAGTTCGATGACGGCTGGGACAAGTACCGCGAGCGCGTCTTCGCGCGGCAGAAGCAACTCGGCTGGATTCCGGCCGACACAAAACTGACGCCGCGCGACGAGACGATGGCGTCGTGGGACAGCATTCCCGAATCGGAACGTCCGTTTCAGCGCCGGCTGATGGAAGTCTTCGCCGGGTTCGTCGAGCACACCGACGCGCAGGTCGGCAAGCTGGTGGATGGACTGGAGCAACTCGGCGTTCGCGACAACACGATCATTCTCTACGTGTGGGGCGACAATGGTTCGAGTGCTGAAGGCCAGAAGGGGAGCGTCAGCGAACTGCTCGCCCAGAACAACATCTCGAACACGATTGAACAACAGATGGCGGCACTCCAACAACTCGGAGGACTTCCCGCGCTCGGCTCGTCCAAGACTGACAACATGTATCACGCCGGTTGGGCGTGGGCGGGCAGCACGCCGTTCAAATCCACCAAACTCGTCGCAGCGCACTTCGGCGGTACTCGCAACCCGCTGGTCGTTTCGTGGCCGAAGGGGATCAAGCCGGACAAGACGCCGCGAACTCAGTTCCATCACGTCAACGACATCGTGCCGACGTTGTACGAAGTGATCGGCATCAAGCCACCGACAGAAGTGGGCGGCTTCCAGCAAGACCCGATGGACGGCGTGAGCATGGTCTCCACATTCGCCGACGCGAACACGCCGGGGCGAAAGAAGACTCAGTACTTCGAGAACAATGCCAGCCGAGGCATCTACCACGACGGCTGGTTCGCCTGCACATTCGGCCCGTTCGTCCCGTGGGATACGCCGAGTACCGCCGCGCGACTGAAGGGCTGGGACGCGAGCAAGGATGTGTGGGAGTTGTACGACCTGACGAAGGATTTTTCCCAAGCCAAAGACCTCGCCGCAAAGGAACCAAAACGGCTTGCGAAAATGCAGGAGCTGTTCCTCGCGGAAGCGAAGACGAACAAGGCGCTCCCCATCGGTGGCGGACTTTGGACCCGGTTCCATCCGGAAGACACCATCACCAGTCCGTACAAGTCCTGGCGGTTCGACAAGACGACCACTCGCATGCCGGAGTTTTCCGCTCCGGGCCTCGGCAAGCGGAGCAACCACGTCGCGATTGATGTCGAAGTTGGTCAGGACGCCTCCGGCGTGCTCTATGCCCTCGGCGGCGCGAGCGGCGGTGTCGCCCTTTACATGGATCAGGGCCAACTCGTCTACGAGTACAACATGCTGATCATCGAGCGGACCACCGCGAAGAGCGAAGGAAAGCTCGCACCCGGAAAGCACAAGATCGAGGTCGATGAGACCATCCCCAAGCCCGGCGCTCCAGCGGATGTCGTACTGAAAGTGGACGGCAAGGAAATCGCCCGGACCACCGTGAAGCGCACCGTGCCTGGCGCATTCACCGCGAGCGAGACACTCGATGTGGGTGTCGATCTCGGCTCTCCCGTGTCGCTCGATTACTTCGACCTCGCACCGTTTAGGTTCAATGGAAAGATCGAGAAGATGACGGTCGAGTTGAAGTGACGGCGAGGCGATCGCGTTTGCCCCGCTCTTTGGTACTCACGCGGATCACAGCCGCACACGGCAAGTGAAAATTGAAGGACTGCACAACTCATGAAACCAAACATACCCATGTCCGTGCTCAGCCTTGTGGTAGGTGCGCTATTCGCGTCGCTGGCAGGTGCGCAGGAAATCCTCCCCTTTCCGCCTGCGCCGTCCGGTTCCACGGCCAGACTGACGATTCAGGATTCCACCTACAAGAAACGATTGGAACCGAAGCGGCTGGCCGAAGGTGCGCCAAACATCCTCATCATCCTGATGGACGATTTGGGACCGGGGACGCCCTCGACCTATGGCGGCGAGATCAATACACCGACGCTCGATCGCGTGGCGAAGTTGGGTGTTTCGTTCAATCGCTTCCACTCCACGGCCATGTGCTCGCCCACGCGGGCGGCACTGCTCACCGGACGCAATCACACGCGAGTCGGCAACGGCCAGATCGCGGCGATCGCCAACGACTTCGACGGTTTCAGCGGCACGATCCCCAAGTCCTCGGCCACAGTCGCCGAAGTGCTCAAGAACTACGGCTACAACACCGGCGCCTGGGGGAAGTGGCACAACACGCCGGAAGAGCAGATCACCTCCAAAGGACCGTTCGACTATTGGCCGACCGGCTATGGCTTCGAGTATTTCTACGGCTTCCTCGCGGGCGAGGCTTCGCAGTATGAACCGACACTGACTCGCAACACATCCCCGGTCACCGAGCATCTCCCCAAGGGCTACCACCTCACGGAGGACATCGCGAAGGATGCAATCACCTGGCTGCGGGAGCAGAAGGCCTACGCCCCGGACAAGCCATTCTTCCTGTATTGGGCCCCCGGCGCATCGCACGGTCCACATCAGGTGATGAAAGAATGGTCTGACAAGTACAAGGGCAAGTTCGACGACGGCTGGGACAAGTATCGAGAACGCGTCTTCGCGAAGGCCAAGGCCAAGGGTTGGATTCCACAGACCGCACAACTCACGCCGCGCCCCGCTTCGATGGCTTCGTGGGATTCCATTCCTGACGACGAGAAGCCCTTTCAGCGTCGCCTGATGGAAGTCTTCGCCGGTTTCACCGAACACGCCGACTACAACGCGGGCCGAGTCATCGACGAGATCGAGAAGCAGGGGAAACTCGGCAACACACTGATTTTCTACATCTGGGGCGACAACGGTTCTTCCTCTGAAGGGCTTTACGGCACCATCAGCGAGCAGCTCGCGCAGAACGGGATTCCGACCAAGATCTCGCAGCACATCGCCGCGCTTGAGGAACTCGGCGGGCTCGATGCGCTCGGTGGTCCGAAGACCGACAACATGTATCACGCCGGATGGGCCTGGGCGGGCAGCACTCCTTACAAATCGACCAAGCTCGTCGGCGCCCACTTCGGCGGCACTCGCCAGCCGATGGCCGTTTCGTGGCCGAAGCGCATCAAGGCTGACCCGATGGCGCGACCGCAGTTCCACCACGTCATCGACATCGTGCCGACGATTTACGAACTGACGAAGATCACGCCACCGAAAGTCGTCAACGGGTTCGAGCAGGATTCGATCGACGGCGTCAGCATGGTCTATGCGTTGGGCGACGCCAAAGCACCGGGAACGCGGAAGACTCAGTTCTTCGACATCATGGCCAGCCGCGGCATTTACCACGACGGCTGGTTCGCGAGCGCACCGGGACCGCGTGAACCGTGGGTGGGCGGGCTGCCGAAGGGCATCAAGGAATGGTCGCCTCTGACTGACAAGTGGGAGCTTTACAACCTCAATGAAGACTGGAGCCAGGCGAACGATCTCGCCGCCACGAATCCGAAGAAACTCGAAGAGCTGAAACTGCTCTTCCTACTCGAATCCACAAAGAACAAGAACCTGCCCATCGGCGGCGGCTTGTGGTCCACCGCCATGTTCCATCCCGAAGATGCGCCCGCCTCCGCTCTCACGGAATGGACCTTCGACGCACCCATCACTCGGATGCCGGAATCCGCTGCGCCCAAGCTCGGCAAGCAAGACAGCCTGGTGAGCATGGAGGTGGACGTGCCCGAAAATGCAAACGGCGTGCTGTATGCGCTGGCTGGGTTTTCCGGTGGCATTACCTGCTACGTGAAAGACGGTTTCCTGTGCTACGAGTTCAACCTGTTCGAGATCCAGCGCACGAAGTTCAAGTCCAAGGACAAGCTGCCGACGGGCAAGGTGAAGATTGAAGTCGAATCTAAGTTGGCCGCCAAAATCGGCGGGCCGATGGATGTCACGCTCAAGGTGAATGGCAAAGACGTGGCACAGGGCCGAGTGCCGGCCGCCATGTCTCTGCACTTCACCTCGAACGCGACCTTCGACATCGGGGCGGACCTGGACTCCCCCGTCTCGCTCGATTACTTCGACCAGGCCCCGTTCAAGTTCAACGGCACTATCGGCGCGACGAAGATCGCCTATCCCAAGAAATAGGAACCATCCATGAAAACCAGGCTCGCGTTGCTCGCCGTCCTGGGCTGCATTACCTCAGCGGCTTTCTTCACCACCATCGCCCGCGCCGCCGACCCGTTGCCGTCGTGGAACGACGGCCCGGCGAAGAAATCCATCGTCGCCTTTGTTGAGAAGGTGACCAAAGCAGGATCGCCGGACTTCGTGCCGGTCTCCGAACGCATCGCGGTTTTTGACAATGACGGCACGCTCTGGTGCGAGAAGCCGCTGCCCGTGCA
>CAMAYU010000279.1 GCA_945862235.1 Schlesneria paludicola DSM 18645 | reverse complement strand
GACACGGATTTCACTGAGGACACGGATTTCACTGAGGACACGGATTTCACTGAGGACACGGATTTCACTGAGGACACGGATTTCACTGAGGACACGGATTTCACTGGGGACACGGATTTCACTGAGGACACGGATCAGGCGAAGACCGGACTTGTCGTGCCGAACATCGAAGCGTGACTCGCAAGCGAAGGACCGGTTACCGAGCGTCCTTCGCTTGCGAGTCACGCTTCGATGGGCCCGCTTTCAATTTCTACTCGCCTCAACCTTCGGCGTCTTGAGTCGCGGTCTTCTTGGTCGCCTTTTTGCCAGCGGCTTTCTTCGTGGCTTTCTTCTTGACGACCTTCTTGGCAACGGCGGCTGGAGCGGCCTTCTTGGCGAAGCGACCGCGACCACCCTTCTTGGCCGGACCTTTCGCGGCCCGATCGGCCAACAGTGGGATCGCCTCTTCCATGGTGAACTGCAACGGGTCGCGGTCCTTCGGAATGGTGGCGTTCACTTTGCCGTGCTTCACGTAGGAACCGTACTTCCCTTCGTAGATGCCGACCGGTTCATCGTCGTCGGGATGTTTGCCAAGCTCCTTGAGCGGCAGCACCGGGCCTTTGACTTTCTTGGCCGCGATCAGTTCGAGTGCCTTCGCGAGATCGACCGTCAGCACGTCATCGGTCTTGCCCAGTGACGCGAAGACTTTTTCGTGCTTCACGTAGGGGCCGTACATTCCGACGCCCGCGTTCACGACGTGCCCGGTCTCGGGATGATTGCCCAAGAAACGCGGCAGACTGAGGTACGCACAGGCATCTTCAAAGCTGAGCGTGGAAGGATCGCGGCCCTTGGGAATTGAGACTCGCTTCGGTTTCGTACCGTCTTCCGCGACTTCGCCCAGTTGTAGATAGGGACCGAAGGGACCGATGAGCAGGAAAATCGGGAGGCCCGTTTCCTCGTGCGTTCCCAGCGATTGAGGCCCGCGCTGTTTGAGTTCGATCAGCTTCTCGGCGAGTTCGTTGGTCACGTCGCCCGGAGCCATGTCGGGCGGGAGCGACGCGGTGACAGCGACACCGTCGCGTTCGGTTTCGAGGTACGGGCCGTACTTGCCGACGCGAATGCGCGGAGTCAGTCCGGCAAATTCGAGCGTACATGCGGTGCGCGCGTCGATGTTCGCTTCCTGAGTCTTCACCTGTTCATCGAGTCCCTCGGTCCCGTTGTAGAACAGTTGGAGGTATTCGAGTCGATGGCCATCGCCGTTGGCGATGTCGTCGAGGTCCTGCTCCATCTTCGCGGTGAAGCCGAGATCGACGAGCTTCGAGAAGTAATTCTGAAGCAGCTTCGTGACGGCGAATGCGGTGAACGTGGGAATGAGCTGGTTGCCGGTCTTCGTCACGTACTTGCGGTCTTGAATCGTGCCGATGATCGACGCGTAAGTACTCGGGCGACCGATGCCATCCGCTTTGAGTGCCCCGACCAGCGTGGCTTCCGTGTAGCGCGCGGGCGGCTTGGTTTCGTGGCCGACGGCATCGACGGACTGGCAGGCGAGTGTGTCTCCCTGCGTGAGCGGCGGCAGAGCCGATTCGGTGTCGTCGAGCGCGGCTTCCGGATCATCGACCCCTTCGACGTAGGCTCGGAAGAAACCGGCGAACTCAACGTGACGCCCCGTCGCACGGAATTCCGCTTCGCCCACATGGATGATCGCCGTTTGAAAGCGAAGCTGGGCTTCGGACATCTGCGACGCGACCGTTCGTTTCCAGATGAGTGCGTAGAGTGCAGCCTCGCGCCCGCTCAGGCCGTGCTCTTCGGCGGTCTTCATCTCCGTTCCTGCGGGACGGATCGCCTCGTGGGCCTCTTGCGCATTCTTCGTTTTCGTCGTGTACTGACGCGGCTCGGGGCTGAGATATTCGTTGCCGTAGCGGCTCAGCACGCACGACCTCGCGGCGTTGAGCGCTTCTTGCGACAGGTTCACGCTGTCGGTTCGCATGTAAGTGATAAGGCCCTCTTCGTAGAGCCTTTGGGCCGTTTGCATCGTCTCGCGTGCGGACATGCCGAGCTTGCGGTTGGACTCTTGCTGGAGCGTACTCGTTTCAAAGGGAGCGGACGGCTTGCGAGTCTGCATCCGCGTTTCGACCGCCGCGATCTTCCACGGCTGCGTCTTGAGACGGGCTTCCAGTTCCTTGGCCGTCGTTTCATCGAGCAGCATCGCATCCACGCCGTCTTTGAGCTGGCCGGTGTGCTCATCGAAGTCCTTGCCGCTGGCGACTCGCTTGCCACCGACGCTGTTCAGCCACGCTTCAAACGTCGCGTTGGACTTCGTCGCCAGAGCCGACTTCAAATCCCAGTAAGATCCCGACTTGAACGCCAACCGTTCGTATTCACGCTCGACAAGGATGCGTACCGCGACGGATTGGACTCGACCCGCCGACAATCCGGGCGCGACCTTCTTCCAGAGGAGCGGGCTCAGGCGGTAGCCGTACAATCGGTCAATCACGCGCCGGGTCTCTTGCGCCGACACGAGGTTCACATCGAGATCGCGTGTCTGCGTGATCGCCTCTAAAATCGCCTCTTTGGTGATTTCGGAGAAGACCATCCGCTTGACGGGAACTTTGGGCTGAAGCAGTTCGGCCAAGTGCCAGCCGATGCTTTCTCCTTCGCGGTCTTCGTCCGTTGCGAGAATGAGTTCGTAGGACTCTTTGAGAGCGGCCTTCAGTTCACCGACGAGCTTCTTTTTCTCTTTGGGAACGATGTACAGCGGCTCGAAGCTGCTGGTGACGTTCACACCGAGGTTCGACCAGCTTTCCTTTTTGACCTCGGCCGGAATCTCACTCGCGCTGGAGGGGAGATCACGCACGTGGCCCATGCTGGCCATGACGATGTAGTCACTGCCGAGATACCCGCCAATCTTTTTGGCTTTGGCGGGAGATTCGACGATCACCAGTCGCTTGGTTGGTTTGCCTGCCACTGGGACATTTCCAATATTCTGAGAGGACGATTTCGGGAGAAGATGAAAGAACCCATCCAAGAATTAACGTCGTCTTTCGCAACGCGAAAGAACGCCTCTTCGCGGAGCGAAAGACGACAAACAGAAGGGCAATTATTTGGACAGGTAATGTCAGTCTGGAAAACGAAAAGATCGAACGTGCTGGCCGCAAGCAACACCAACCCGCAGCGTGAGCAAAGAGCGAATGGCTTCGACTCCCTTGCTGGCGCTGCGGGTTGGCGTGGAGCGGGCAACTCGTGAGACGTGGCCCGCCACAACTCTTAATCGCCGCTTCTCTTGTGCGGTCAATCGACCTAGCTACAATGCGGCCCGCTTGCACGGGGGGGCTTCCAATAAGGGATTGTGCGCCGGTCTGTCAAGCGACGCTCTCTGTCGTAAGGCGGTCATTCTCGACCGCCTTACCTCACTTCGTGACCGACGTTGTAGGTAAAGGATGCCTGGATGATCAACAAGTTTTCAGACTCCGTCCGACGCAATCAAAAGCAGTGGATGGTGGTCATTACCATTCTCGCCGTATTCGCATTTCTCTTCGACGACCTTGCCCGCTCCACGCAGGCGGGAGCGGCTGGAAACGTGATTTTTCTCGCTGCTCTCTGCGCGGGAGGAATGGCAATTCTCGGTTATCGACGTGGTCAGACCACCGAGTTTGCCGTGACCGGATTAGTGGTCGGCGCCTTGGTCGCCTTTATCTCCGTGAGAGCCTCTGGACCTCCGGTCGTCGTCAAAACCAATGTCGGCAGTTACACGAGAGCGGACCTCAATGCGTTCCGGTCCAAACGGCTCAAGGTCGACCACTTTCTGACAGCAGTGGGTAAGGCAACGGCCAATGAACGCGGTGTGCCACGGTTCGGCTCTGTCGATGACGGCTCGATGGTCTCGTTCGCTCTCCTGCAACGAGAAGCTCGGCGCATGGGTGTCTCCCTCAAGGATGATTCGGTCAATCAGTTCCTCACCAAAGCCACTCAAGGAAAGCTGAGTCCGGCGGACTACAGGGCGGCTCTGCGTGAGGCCGGGTTGTCCGAAGGAGAACTGTTCGACAGCGTGCGGCAAGAGCTGGAAGTGCAGATGGTCGCCCAGTTGATCTCGGCCCCCGCGGAAGCTCATCCGACGATGGCCCAGTTCACGCGAGGTGCTTACAGCGGTCGCATCGCTCAACAGACGCCCGAGCAATTGTGGCGGTCGTTCCAGAAGCTCCATGTGCGGCAGGCCCTCTCGACTGTCGCCGTTCCCGTCGAGGAATTCGCCAAACTCGTACAGGATCCGCCCGAGGGTGAACTGCGTGACTTCTTCGAGAAGCACAAGAACAACTTCTACGACGAACGAAACGGGACGCCCGGCTTCCTCGAACCGCCCAAGGTTCGACTCGCGTACCTCGTCGCGGCCAATCTCGAAGCCCATGAAAAGCAGGTCCCCGAGATCACAGATCAGGATGTGGCCGACTACTACCTCGCCAACAAAGAGTCGTACCGCGTGTTCGACATCCCCGAGCCCTCCTCGAAGCTGCCGGATTTGAATCCGAATGCGGCCTCGAATAGCCCGGCTGATTCCGCTCCCGCCGACGCCACGAAAACAGACAACGCGTCCGATGACAAAGCCACTCCGCCGGCGGGTGATGCCAAGCCGGAGAACAAGCCCTCCGAGCCTAAGTCGCCCGATGCTTCGGAGAAGGGAAAAGACACGCCTGCGGAGAAAGCTCCCGCTAAAGACGGAGACTCCAAGGACGGCGTTCCATGCGATGACGCCGCTCCTGAATCGAAAGCGGCGTCGATTGACGCAGCCAAACCCGACGCGGATGCCGATGACGCCAAGCCCGCAGATGCTCCGGCCAAACCGGAAGCGAAAGAGGATGGTGAAAAGCCGTCTGAGGACAAGTCGCCGCCCGCCCCCGCGCTTCCATCCGACGACAAGACGACTGCCACGGATTCTCCAGAGAAGCCACCCGCGCTGGACGCTCTTCCAATGCCAGCTCCCGCCGCTCGCTATCGCGAACTCGACGACGATCTCAAAGAGCAGATCCGGGAAACGGTTCGTACGGACAAGGCGCTTGCCACGATGAGCGAAGTGTCGGACGAGGCTTTGGAAATGATGATGGAATTGAGCCTCGACTACATGTCGGTGGAAGTGAAGGAGAGAGACCAAGCGGCTGTTAAGTATTCCGCCCAGTTAAAGGAATACGCTGAAAAGCATGGGCTGGAATACAAGGAGACAGAGGAAATGTCTCAACTGGCAATGATGACTTCACTCGACGAACGAATCGGCAGCGCAACCGATCCTGTTTCGGCGACGGGTGCCTCACGACGCCAAACGTCGGTGGCTGAGGAAGTGTTTGAAATGGAAGGCTCGGGACGCGGTGGCTATCGGCTATCAATGTTCTCCCCACGCCGTGCGGACATTCCTCGTGGAGCCAGATACACCTACTGGAAGACGCTGGAAGTTCCCGCCAAGCCCCCTGAGCTCAAGGATGCCCTTGTTCACAAAAAAGTGCTTGAAGCGTGGAAGCTTGAAAAAGCTCGGCCGCTGGCTGAGAAGCGGGCCAACGAGTTGGTGGCACTCATTAAGAAGGGCGAGGCCGACATTGCGGCGGCACTCTCCGGACAGACCATCAATGGCACCAACGATTCGCCCGCCGCGTCGATCCGCGAGACCGCCAAGTTCTCGTGGCTCCGGCTCCCCCAAAGCCTCCCTCAGTTCGGCCTGCAGCAGCCGACAGAATCGACGATCGACGGGATCGGTCAACCCGGCTTCGCGTTCATGAAGGCCATCTTCGATGACATGCAGGATGGAGACGTGAAGGTTGTTGCTAACGCCTCAAGAAACTCGTTCTTCGTGGTGCGGGTCCATGATCGAGACGGCGTGACCTCGGATGTCGAAGGAGTCGCCTTGCTCGCCGATTTGCAGAAACAATTCCTGCGTGAACAGTTCTCTAATTTCCTGCCGACGCCCTACGAGTTTATCGGAGCGGAAATTCAGGCCATGGTGGACAACCGTTGGCGTGCTGGCTTCCGCCAACGATTCGGGATCGATTTTGAATCGAACGCGGCGCTGGTCCCGGATGACGAGTGAGTCTGTAGAAGTGTGCCTGGAGGGGATTTCAAAACCTGTTTTGCCTCGAAACACTAGCCCGACGCGCAAGCGAGGGCTGGGCATTCGATGATGGTGAAGTCCTCGCTTGCGCGTCGGGCTAGTTTTGAAATGCTCTCCAGCAAGTTCGGGCTGAGTTGCTGGACAATCTTCAACGCTCGCAGTAATAGATTTCGTAGTGTGCAACGCCGATGGGCCGACTGGTTTTTCCGACCTGACTTGGTGAAATGCGACTCCATGAATGACACTTCTGTGGCGATGATCGAGGCGACGGGCCTCAGTAAGTTTTACGGACCATTCGCAGCGACACAAAACGTGTCGTTCTCCGTTCCACGCGGCCAAGTGGCGGCGTTCTTGGGACCGAATGGTGCAGGCAAGTCCACTACGATGAAGCTGCTCACCGGCTTTCTCGCACCCACTTCGGGCAGCGCGAAAATTGGCGGCTTTGATGTGGCGACCGATCGCCTGAAAGCGGCCGAAATTCTGGGATACCTTCCAGAAAATGGGCCGCTCTACTTGGAGATGACTCCCTCCGAGATCCTCAAGTTCTTGGGGGCGGCACGCGGTATGTCGTCTGAGCGACTCAAGGAACGCCTTGAGTTCGTCGCGACAAAGTGTTCGCTCAAGGGTGTCTGGGGCAAGCCGATCGCCAAGTTGTCGAAAGGCTTTCGACAGCGAGTCGGCATGGCTCAAGCTCTGCTGCACGATCCGCAAGTCCTGATTCTCGACGAGCCGACCAGCGGTCTCGATCCGAATCAAACTCACGATGTGCGCGAACTGATTTTGAGCTTGGCCAAGACGAAAACGATCCTGCTCTCCACGCACATCCTGCAAGAGGTCAAAGCGGTGTGCAGCCGCGTAATCCTCATCAATGAAGGCCGCGTGGTTCTCGACGGCAGCGTCGAGGATTTGGATCAGGGCGGTCAGGGCATGGAAGGTCGCTTCCGCCAATTGACGGGTGCCGCACGTTAGCGGCATTGTGAAGGACGTAGGGTCAGCGAATCGCTTGCCCGCTTGGTCA
>CAMAYU010000278.1 GCA_945862235.1 Schlesneria paludicola DSM 18645 | reverse complement strand
GCGAATGACTTGAGTCCATTTCCCGGATCGCGGCAATTTTCTTGGAAATTGGTCTTCGCGCGTTTCGGCAACTTCGGCTATATCCCCGCCGCTTCGATGGTCTCCCCATCAGGCACGCCGGTTCTCCCACCGGTTGCAGGCCAGTCTCTCGACGATCTCTCCCCCCCTCACAATTTCCTGTCCGCACGGGTTCTCGAACACGAAGGAAGCTTCATGTCCAAGCAAATCGCATTTGTATTGACTGGTCTGACCCTCGCAATGTCGTCGGTTGGCTGCTGTTGCCTCGGTGGTGGAGGCTACGGCATGAACCGTTGCAGTCCCTGCCAAACGCCCTGCAATGGTGGCTGTCCCACAGGTGGTGGCGGTTATTATCCGCCAGCACAAGGAGCCTTCAATCAAGGTTACGACGCCAGCCAAACCGCATATGGTTCGAGCGTGAACCAGATGGCAGTGATCCCCAGTTCGGCGGTCATGGGTGCCCCGATCATGGCTTCACCCGGTGGCGGTTACACGCAGACCGTGATGGTCCCCGCCAACAACCTGCCGACGTTCTGATCGACACCGACAGCACGCTGTCACCACGAGGTGACGTAACGCAAACGGCAAGACTTGATTGACCCAAAGTAGACGTGTCACTCCGTGACACGAACCACTCCCGCCACGGAGTGTCGGGGCTACTTTCTCTTGCCGGTCGCCTAACACAAACGAACCAGCCCGGCAGACAGACTTGTTTGCCGGGCTGGTGTTGTTTTCGCTGTCCTGACCGGATTGCAGGTGTTGGGTTTCGACCCCATCCAGCTTGTCTGGATGGTGAACGAAACGAGACGGCGAGCTAAATGGGGAGGCAACGCTGTTCGGAAGACGACCTCATCCGCCTCGTGCGGATGGTGAAGCAGATGGAACGCCGCGAATGACCTTGCGGCCGGATCATCTGCTTCACCATCCAGACAAGCTGGTTGGGGGCGTGGCCCTTTCCACGGAGGACGCCCTTTAGCTCGCCGTCTCGTTCGCCTCCGCACGAGGCCGATGTGGTCTGAGAACAGCACCTGCAATCCGGTAGGGTCAGCATTTTTGAATCTGAAGTTCTGGCTACGAGGTGGCAGGCTCCCTCCGGCTGGTTGCCGGCCCTTCAAGCCGCTCGACCGGGGCGGCGGATATCGTCGCGGTCGCGTTCTTCCTTCGCTTGAGTCAGCCGGGACTGATCGATGTGATGGCGTTCGGCCAGTTTGTCGAGGGCCTTCACGGCGAAGTCGGCTTCTAGCAGTTCTTGTCGCCGCAGAGTCACTTGGGTCGTCGCCTCATTCCACGTCAGCTCGGCAGTGGCGAGTCGCTGGGCGAGTTGTTCGAGGTGTTGTTGATGAGCGATCGCTTGCTCGGCGGACCAACTCGTCCCCTCTTGCAGCGTGCGGAGTTCGTCGAGCGCACGGAGTCGTTCTTCGGCGATGCGGTCTCGTTCCGCTCGCAGCGTTGCCTCGCGCGACTGCTCCGCCGCGAACGACTGGAGACAGACATCGCGTTCGGTCTCGCGAATTTTCAACACGGTGTCGAAGCGGAAGGGCACGGACATGATGGCGGTCCTCACGGCACACGGCGGAGTTGGTTCAGATCGTTAAGCGACGCGATGGCTTGAGCGAGCGTGGCGCACTCGCTGCGGTTTTGCTGCAAGTAGTTTTGGATCGGCTCTTGCAGACGCAGGGCTGCGTCAACGAGGGCGTTCGCGCCCGTTTGATACGCGCCGATCGAGATCAGGTCTTCGGCTTGTCGATGTGCGGCGAGGAGTTGTCTCAGTGAAGTCGCGGCTTGGCGGTGATCGGTCTCGGTCACATCGACCATCAACCGCGAGAGGCTGGCCAGCACGTCGATGGCCGGGAAGTGACCCTGTTCCGCCAGCTTGCGGGTCAACACGACATGGCCGTCGAGCGTGCCGCGCACGGCGTCGGAGATCGGTTCGTTCGTGTCGTCCCCTTCGACGAGGACCGTGTAAAAACCGGTGATGCTGCCGCAGGAAAGCCGACCACTCCGTTCGAGCAAACGTGGCAAGAGCGAGAAGACGCTCGGTGGATAACCGCGCGTCGCGGGAGGCTCACCGGCGGCGAGACCGATCTCACGCTGAGCCAGCGCGAACCGCGTGACGCTGTCCATGACGAGCAACACGTCGCGACCGGTGTCTCGAAAATATTCCGCGATCGAAGTGCCGAGGTACGCGGCCCGCAATCGCAACACGGCGGGATCGTCTCCCGTCGCGACGACGACCACGCTGCGAGCCAGTCCCTCCGGGCCGAGGTCGCGTTCGATGAACTCGCGCACTTCGCGACCACGCTCGCCAATCAACACGACGACGTTCACGTCGGCCTCGGTGGCACGAGCCATCTGTCCCAGCAACGTACTCTTGCCGACGCCGCTCCCCGCGAAGATGCCGAGTCGCTGGCCTCGCCCACACGTCAACAAGCCATCAATCGCGCGGATGCCGGTCGCGAGCGGTTGGTCAATCCGCGACCGCTGCATCGGCGAGATTGTCTGGCCATGCAACGAGACGCGATGCGGCAACACCGCAGGCGGGCGTCCATCCAGAAACCGTCCTCGGCCATCAATGATCCGTCCGAGTAACCCGTCCCCGACGCGCGCTCCGGGGACCGACTGCTTCAACACGCACGTCGTTCCGCGACGGATGCCGTGCAGTTCGCCATACGGCAGTAGCAGCGTGTCATCCCCCGAAAACCCGACCACTTCCGCATCGACGCTCGAGCCGTGTTCGGTCTCCAACTTCGCGACCGCACCGAGCGGAGCCGGGAACCCCGCGACGGCCACCGTCAGCCCGACGATCTTCGACACCCGACCGCGCAACCCGACCGGCATCGCACGCTGGATGTGGTCGAGGAGAGTTGAGGGTCGATGGTTGAGGGTGGAGGGCATGGGAGCGTGGGCTGTTGGCAGGAGGGATTTGTTCGTTTGTCGTTCGTGTGCGTCTGTCTCAAAGATCATCAGAAAGTGCAAAGTGATCACGGATCACTTTGCACTTTCTTTCGTTTCACCCTTCGATGAGTTCTTCCGCCAGCCGTTCGAGCATCGTCTCCACACGGGCGTCGATCTCACCGTGCAGCGTTTGGATTCGGCAGCCGCCTCGGGCAACGAGTGGGTCGGGGATGAGGGTTGAGTCGGCACAGGCGGTCAGCGATTCGACGATCCTCGGCGCGCGATCGCCCCACGCGGCGAGGTCGTCGGGATGGAGATGAACCGACACGCGCGGCTGACCGGCGGCGAGTCTCAGCGCGTCGGCGATCATGCCCGATGCGAGTTCCGGTCGCGTGGCGATTTGTGACTTGAGCAGCTTCTCGGCGATGGCGACTCCGACACGAACCGCCGTCTGTTCCCAACGAATCAGCCAGCGATCGCGTTCGGCCTGAAGCGCCTCGGCCGCAGCCCGCAAAGCGGGGAGAGCCGTCTCCAACTGCACATCGACTTCGCGTGCGGAGGTGGCCTGCGCGAGTTGTTCGACCTGTGCTTGTGCTTCGAGTAGCCCAGCCGCGCGCGCGGCGAGTCGCGTCTGTTCGTGAAGAGCCTCGACCTCGCCACGCGCGCGCTCGAGCAGTTCATCCGCCTCACGTCGTGCCATCGCCATCACAGACTCCGCCTCGTGGCGCAGATCGACGAAGTTAAACGGGGCCCGCGTAGCGAGGTCACGGGCGGCGCTGGCTTTCACGATGCGAGGTGTGAGGGACATTTCGTCAATCCAAAGGACCAAGAATCAAGAATCAAGAATCAAATTGAGTGTGACGGCTGGGATGGGTGGACGGTACGAATGAAACGTTCACCGAGTCTTGGCCTTGCTCTTCATTTGGTTCTTGGCTTCTTGGTTCTTGAGAGTTTTCAAACAGGTAACTCAATCATTCCCGCATCTTCCAACCGCCGGATGCTGTCGGCGATCTGTTGTCGGACGGCGGTCATCTCACTCAGCCGGATCGGGCCGAGCGATGCCATTTCTTCTTTCATCGCTTGAGCCACATGCGGCGAGAGGCAACCCAGCACCTTGCGTCGCACTGGTTCGGGACTGGCCTTGAGAGCCATCGCCCACTGGCGATCGTCCGTTTCTTGCAGGATCAGTTGCAGCGTGTCGGGGTCCAACTTGAGCAGGTCGTCAAACGAGAACAGTGTCTGACGCAGTTCGTCGGCGAGGTCCGCACTTTGGTCATCCAGTGCCGCCAGCATCGAACGACTTGTCGTGCGAGGTGACTCGCGCAGCAACGCGGCCGCACGGGAAACGCCCCCCTTGCGAACCGGCGGCTGACCGATGCGGCTCTTCAATGACGCGGCAATATCGGCGAGGACTTCCGGATCAGTCGGGCCAAGCCGAGCGACTCGTTGCAGCACGTCAGCTTGAACATCAACTCGCAGCCCCGCCAACACGGCGGCCGACAATGCGGGAGGCAACTGAGCCGCCACGACGGCGATCAACTGCGGCGATTCGTCGATGAGCAGCGGTCGGATGTCATCGGCGTGTCGCGTCGTCAGAAAGGCGAACGGCCCGGCATCGCGCGTCTGTTCGAGTCGCGCTTGGATCGGAGCTGCCTCATCGACACCGAATGTTTGAGCCAGAAGCTGCCTGGCCGATTCGGGACCACCGCGTCGCAGTCTCGGCCGGGAGTGGAACAGCGACTTGAACTCGATCAACACGGCCTGCTGCTGTTCCTGCGTGACCTCGCCAATCTCAGCCACCGCCAGCGACGCCCGTTCCGCCAGCTCGCGCGGCAAATGACCAAGCACCTGCGCGGCCAACGATTGGTCTAGGCTCAGGAGAAGGATCGCGGCTTGGGATGTGTTGTGCATCAGAGGGATTCATTGAGCATGAGTTCGACAACGCTGACCGGGCGATCTACTGCGCTGACAGCCAAATGAAAGTGTCTCGCCATTGACTGAGCTGCCATTCCGTGATGTTCGGTCAGTGTCACAACGCACTTCTTTCTCGTTCCACTCGCGCTACCATCAAACATTCGCCTCAGCCAGCCAGCGGCCGAGGACTGCTGCTGCTGTGGCGGGATCGGATTCGGCGAGGCTGCGGATTTCGTCGCAAAGCTGCGATGACGCGAGTAGCGGTTGAGGGGCTTCCGGTTTGATGGGGGCCGCTTTGAGCGGAACGGGTTCTGGTGGTGACATCGTGACCGGTGCGATGTTCGACGAATCGAAGTGCGTCATCGTCGCAGAGGGTTCGCGTGAATTGGAGTGCTCAATGGTCTGAGTCGGTCGGGCGGTGAGTCTCGTCAACATCCAGAGTGCCCAGACGGCGAGCAGACTCAAGGCGACCGAGCCACCGTGGCGTTGAGCGACCACGAGGAGCTGTTCATTCATCGTCAGCGTTGGCTCGGGGGTCTCGGTCTCCAACCGATCGACCGACGTGACCGAGATCGCTTCGTGTGGCGAGCCGGCCGGGATCAAGCGACCGACGGTTCGTTCGACCTTTGCGATCACATCCTCTTCGATGGCATCAAGGTCCAGTCGAGCTTCGTTCTGTTCTCCCTGAGAACGGCGTCGCGCGGCGACATCGCGGTAGTAATCGCGCGGGATTGAGACGCTGACTTGTACGGCACGCGGCATTGCGGCGAGGAGTTGCTTCTCGCTCACCTCGCGCCGCACGTCCGCATGTCCGGCCGGGACGATCTCGTTCGGCCACTTCCGCGTTGAAAGCGGCTCCAATTCAAACGGTTCATCGGACGGCTCTCGTTGTCCGGGAACGGCTTCGTGATAGGCCGACTCGACTCCGCGAAAGGCGGTCGTCTGCGAAGTGGCTTCCATTTCAAACGGACTGCGCTCTTCCTCGAACACCGCTGGCAACCGTGATCCCGGGCGATTGGCCACCGGTTGCGACTCACTTCGGACGCGAGTTCGTTCGTTCCGCGTGACCGACGACTTGAGGTTGTCCACATCGACGTGAACGGCCACGACCGCTTGCGGGATGAACGCGAGCGCCTTCTGGATTTGTTGCTCGTACTGGCGCGTGAACTCACGCACACGCTGGATGAGATGACTGTCGCTCGCATCGCCGGTCGCCTCACCCGTGTGAGCTTGCCCGCGCGCGACATCGAACACCGTGACATCGACCGGACTCAGATCGGGGACCATGCTCGCCACGGCCTGACGCAACGACGCGACCAACCGCGACGAAAGCTCTCGCCCCGCTCGCGGCTTCACCGTGACGTTGGCCGTGACGCGCGGCTTCTGTCCGAACGAAACCCGGCGTCCCGAGTTGGCCACCGCGACGCGAGCATGTTCGATGTCCGGGACCGCTTCGATCATTCGCCGCAGCTCTTGGAGCAGTAGCGCCTCTTTCATTTCCTGTCGCTGCCGATCGGTCGTGAATGGACCGAGCGACTCGAACTGCTTGAGCATCTGCGTCCCCAAGTCTGCGGGGACGGCATCGAACTCGACGAGGGCGGCGTTGTACCGATCGAGCTGATTCGCCGGCGCGAGCAGCTTGCGGCCCTCACGCCGATAGTTCGTCAGACCAGCTTGGTTGAGAGCACGCTCGGTAGCGGACAGCTCGTCACTCGCGAACGCCTTCCCAAACGAGACCGCTTGAAAATCATCGGGCCGATTCGCGACGAGCAACCACGCAAATCCCCCGAACACCAGCAACGGCACCGCCACAAACGTCGCTCGCTGAGCAAGCGACATCCCACGAAACAGCTCCACAAGCTGCCGAGTGATGCGGGGCAGGACATCCATGTAACTGCCGAAGAGTGAGAACGAGAAAAGGTCAACACGGCGCGCGGGTTATAGGTCCGAATCAACAAATGGAGCAATGCGAGTCAGCGGCAGGTTCGGGTGCCATGGTCACGGAGCTTCGACGTGGCCGTGAAATTGGGGCACGGACTGCTCGTCCTCGCACGGCCACGTCGAGGCTCCGTGACCGTGGCACCCAAATTCAAAGGGGGCGATTGCCCAAGCGTCCGGGTGGCCGGGACTGGAGTCCTTGAACTTACCCACATTCTTACAAGGTTTTCCGGTGTCTGTTCGCGGTAGTTGTTGCGTCTGACTCGTTAGGGGGCTTGGGGTTGCGTGTGTTGAGTGGGTTCTTGTCGTAGTGAGGCATGTCGGTTGCATAGCAGGTTG
>CAMAYU010000277.1 GCA_945862235.1 Schlesneria paludicola DSM 18645 | reverse complement strand
CGCCGACGCGAACCTTGACAGCTCTTGAACCATCCGTCATCCTGCCGCCCCGCTCAGATGTCTCACCACTGGCCCTGCGAGCGACAGAGGACGCCAGACATGGCTTTGGTCGCCTACAAGCTCGGGGGCAGTTTGCTGTTGCTCAGCGATCTTGCTGCGCGGTTGAGAGCCGTTCTGGACCAGCGGCCAGACGACCAAGCTTTGATCGTCGTCGGCGGTGGTTCAGCGACAGATGTGGTGCGTGAGTGGAGTGTGGCTCATACGCTGAACGAGGTCGAATCGCATTGGCTCGCGGTGCGCTCGCTGTCGCTCAACCGGGCACTGGTTCACCGACTCCTGCCTGAATCGGCCGAGGTCTCATCGCGCGCGGACGCTTTGCGACAGCACGACTCCCGCACGCCGCTGCTGCTCGATGTGGAAGCCTGTTTGCTCGCGGCCGAACGTGAACAACGTTGTTCGCTGCCGAAGTGCTGGGACGTGACGAGTGATTCGATCGCCGCGTGGATTGCTCACGATTGGGCCGCTGAGGAGTTGGTCCTGCTGAAATCCACGGGTCTCCCCGGCGAACAAACACATGGTGAAGCGGCTGGTCGTGGCTTGGTCGATCCGCACTTTCCACTCGTCGCGCCCGGTGTGCCGCGCGTCAGTTGGTGCAACCTGCGCGAAGCGGCTCCGCAGATCAGGCCGTGGTGCGGCTAGGCGGCACTCAATTGTCGATCACGAAGGCATTGAAGTGAGGTGACTCGCTCACCGTCAGGCCATCACTTCCTACGAACACGATCAGCGCGGCGGTGCGATGCGTCGAAGCGGCATTCTGTGACTGTTCGATCAGTTTCAGGCCTCGCTCCACACCGAGAATCGTGACGGCCGTTGCCAGTCCGTCTGCGTTCGCTCCGTCGGGCGCGATGATTGTCACGCTGCTCCGTTGCGTCAGGCCGAGTCCCGTTTTGGGATCGACGATGTGCGAGTACCGGACGCCGCCGATCTCGACAAACTGAAAGGCATCGCCCGACGTGGAGACCGAGCAGTTCTTGAGTCTCAGCATGCGGCTCGGTGGTCCGTTCGGTTTGTCGAGCGGCGCGACACCGATCTTCCAGCCAGCAGTCTCCCGGCCATCCGCATCCAGCGGCGGATCTCCGGCGACGATGTCGCCCGCCACCGCGATCAGGCAGCGATTCTGGCCGCGCCGCACCAAGAGGTCTCGCACTTGTTGAGCGATGTAGCCTTTGGCGATCCCGCCAAAATCGAGCTGCATTCCCGGCTTGAGCAACTCGACCGTGCGGCATTGAGCGTCTAGCTTCACGTGCTTCCAACCGACGAGTTCTCGTGCGGTGGCCAGTTGTTGTGGATCGGGAAGCTGACGCTGCTTTCTCGCGGTGCGCCACAGCTTGATGACCGGGCTGATGGTCGGATCGAACGCCCCGTCAGTCGCCTCGGCCAGCGCGAGTGATCGCGACAGAACCTCGAACAATTCGGGACTCACTTCGACCGCCGTGCCGCTCCCCGCAGTGCGACAGAGTCGCGTGACTTCGCTCTCGTCCTGATAGTCGCTGAGAATGCGATTGAGCACCTTAATCCGAGCATACGCGGCCGCAGCAGCCTCGGTTGCGACGGTCTCAGTCGGCGCGTAGAGTGTCACCGCGACGAGGGTTCCCAAGTGTGGTTCCGAAAACTCAAAGCGTTCCAGAGCTTGAGCCATCGCCGCCGAACCGCCAGTCCCAGCGACCGGCAAGAGTCCCGCCAGCAGCCACACGACGATCACAGCCTTGGTCCAGTGTCTCTTCATGATGATGTTCGTTCCCGCATCGAGTTCCCGCATGACCCCGTTCACGACATCGAGCCTACGAGTTTTCCATCGCGTCGTCCAAGGATTGGCGTTCGCCACCGGCCTCTGTGCGATCGCTGCGTTTAGTGGTGCCGCATCCAGCTTCGCCGCCGATGCGCCTGCCGCTGACACGACCGCCGCGAAGACCCCCGCCGAGATGAAGCCGTACAAACAGGACATTCGCAACACGGATGTCTCGTACGAAATGGTCCCGATTCCCGGCGGTGAGTTTGTCATGGGCAGCCCTGCCAAGGAGACCAATCGTGGTGAAGGGGAGGGGCCGCAGCACAAGGTCAAGATCGAGCCGTTCTGGATGGGCAAGTACGAAGTGACTTGGGAAGAGTTCGAGTTGTGGTCGTTGCGGATGGAACGCAGTCTGCGGAATTACAAGAAGGCGGCGACATTGGATTTGGAGAAGGCCGCCGACGCAATCACCAAACCGACGAACCCTTACACCGACATGTCGTTCGGGATGGGTAAGGACGAACGTCAGCCCGCCATTTGCATGACTCAGCACGCGGCGAAAATGTACTGCCAATGGCTCAGTGCGAAGACCGGCCATTACTATCGCCTGCCGACTGAAGCCGAGTGGGAATACGCCTGCCGCGCGGGGACGACCACGGCCTATCACTTCGGTGACGACGTGGCGAAACTCGACGACTACGCTTGGCACGAAGCCAACTCGGACGGCAAGTACAAGCCGATCGGCAAGAAGAAGCCGAACCCGTGGGGCTTGTACGACATGCACGGCAACGCGGCCGAGTGGGTTCAAGACAAGTTCGATCCCGAGTTCTATGCCAAGTTTCCCGCCGATAAGTCTGCCGTGTTTCCGCTGAACATCGGCGATGTCGAGTACCCGCGCACGGCGCGCGGCGGCGCATGGAACTTCACTCCCGAGAAGCTGCGCAGTGCGGCCCGACTTGCCTCGGAACCCGCTTGGAAAGAACAAGACCCGAACCTGCCGAAGAGTGCGTGGTACATGACCGACGCGCTGTTCGTTGGCTTCCGCATCATCCGTCCCTTCCGCGTTCCGACCGCCGAAGAACGCAAGAATTTGCACCTCGATGCCGTCTTGCCGACCGATGCCAAGGAACGGATCACGATCGAAGATTAGTTTTGCCGAGAGCCGTGTCTGCCTTGTCCCCTCGCCCCGGCCTTGCGGGGGGAGGGTTTAGGGTGAGGGGCCTTCACCTCTCACTGTTACCGCCGTCAACTGCCTGTCCCATCACCCTAGGAGCATCCGCCATGGACCAAGCCTCGAACCCTAACCCTGCCTCGAACGCTAGCCGTCGTGAGTTTCTCAAGACTTCGACGATTGCCGCTGTCGGTGCCACTGCCTTCGGGCAGTTCAGTCTCTACAACTCGGCCTTCGCGGGTGGTGACGACACGATCAAGGTCGGCCTCGTCGGCGTCGGCGGTCGCGGAACGGGTGCCGCCACGCAAGCCCTCTCGACCAACGGCAACGTCAAGTTGGTCGCCGTCGGCGATGCCTTCAAGGACAGTGCCGAGAACGGCATTCGTTCGATCAAGGGTGGCCTCGGCGAGAAGGGAGACCGCGTACAGGTCGTCCCCGAGAAGATCTTCACCGGTTTCGACGCCTATCAAAAAGTGATCGACAGCGGCGTCGATCTGGTCATCCTCGCAACCCCCCCCGGCTTCCGCCCGATTCACTTCGAGTACGCTGTGAAGGCTGGCAAGAACATCTTCATGGAGAAGCCCGTCGCCGTGGATGCTCCCGGTGTCCGACAGGTTCTCGAAGCGAACAAGATTGCCAAAGAGAAGAAGCTGAAGGTCGGCGTCGGTCTCCAACGTCATCATCAAGCTCCGTACCTCGAAGCACTGCAACGCATCAAGGACGGCGCGATCGGCGACATCATCGCCATGCGCGTCTATTGGAACGGTGGCGGTGTGTGGGATCCACGACTCTCGCGAGCCAACGCCAAGAGCGAAATGGAGTACCAACTGCGCAACTGGTACTACTACAACTGGCTCTGCGGCGATCACATCTGCGAGCAGCACATCCACAATCTTGACGTGGGCAACTGGGTCAAAGGTGAGACCCCCGTCAAAGCCAACGGAATGGGTGGCCGCCAAGTCCGGATCGACAAGAAGTACGGAGAAATCTTCGACCACCACTACGTCGAGTACGAGTACAAGGACGGCAGTCGCATGTACAGCCAATGTCGTCACCAGCCGAACTGCTGGAGCAGCGTCAGTGAGTTCGTTCACGGCTCCAAGGGGACCTCGAACCCGGCCGGTCACGTCATGCCGATCGGTGGCGAGGCATACCATTTCAAGGGTGGCAGCAAAGACCCGTACCAAGTTGAACACGATGACTTGGCGGCGGCGATCCGTGGTGGCCTCGACTACAACGAAGCCGACAACGGAGCACACAGCACGCTAACCGCGATCCTCGGCCGCATGGCGACCTACGGCGGTAAAGAAGTCACGTGGGATGCGGCCTTGAACTCGAACATCAGTCTGATGCCCAAGGTCTTCTCGTTCGACGCCGATCCCCCAGTCCTGCCCGACGCCAACGGCGTCTACCCGATCGCCGTCCCCGGCCTGACCAAGGTCGTCTGAACGGAATCGTTTGATCGAGTGATCCAACACAACAGCCCGGCTCCCTCACGGTAGCCGGGCTGTTTCATTCTTTGCAGTAACGGCAATTAGCGGCCTGTGGAAGAATTGTAGGATGGACGCTCCGTCCGTCTGGCTCTTCCTGAGAACCTCGGACGGACGGGGCGTCCATCCTACGTTGCTCATTCCTGTTGTGAACTCACCTTCGCTCGGGCCGCGAAGCGCGGACCCCAGCCACACCGTTGATGACATTCCGGCTCGTTACTTCACGTCAGCGTCCACGGCGTGCGGTACGGTCGCGAGAGCATCGCCGCCGCTTCATCGTCACCGACGATTGTTTCTCGAACGGGATCCCAGACGATCTTGCGTCCGATTTGGGCGACGAGGTTGCTCAAATGGCACACTGTCGCGGAGCGATGTCCAATCTCGACATCACAGATCGGAAGTTCTCGGCTGCGGATGCAGTCCAAAAAGTTGGCGTGATGGCTGGCACTCTTGTAGAGCCGGACATCGTTCTCACCGAGCGGTTGTTCGAGTAGCTCTTTCGGATCGCTCGTGATCTTGCCGCGCGTCACGAAGATGCGGCCCTTCTCACCGATGAACGTCGCGCCACCGGGAATGTCCTTCTGCCCCTGTCCGACAACCAGCTTCGCGCCACTGGCATAGGTGTGCGTGAGTCGGCACGACTCCGTGACCTCGTACCACTTCTGCGGATGGAACGTGGCGACCCCTTCGACGGAGATCGGTCCCGAGGCATCCATGCCCAGTCCCCACTGTGCGATGTCGATGTGATGGGCACCGAAGTTCGTCATCTGTCCGCCCGAGTAATCCCAGAAGAAGCGGAAGCTGTAATGGAGTCGCTTCGTGTTGTGCGGGCGCTGCGGGGCAGGGCCCAGCCACATGTTGTAGTCCAGCTCGGCTGGCGGATCGGAATCGGGGACGGGTGGTCCCGAGAAGTTGTTGTTCGGCAGGCCGACCAGCACTTCGCTGATCTTGCCGAGTCGCCCTGATCGCACGAGCTCACACGCCAATCGAAACTTGTCATCCGACCGTTGCTGCGATCCCGTCTGCACGATCCGCTTGTTGGCCCGCGCCGCCTCGACCATGCGCCGTCCTTCAACAACCGTCAGTGAGAGCGGCTTCTCGCAATAGACATCTTTGCTCGCTTGGCAGGCATGTATCGTGGTCAGCGCGTGCCAGTGATCAGGCGTCGAAATCACGACGGCATCAATGTCTTTCCGGTCGAGCAGCTTGCGGTAGTCGCCGTATCCCTCGCACGTGTGTCCCTTGTCCGTGACCGTCTTCACGGCCTTCGCCAGCCGCCCGCTGTCCACATCACAGATTGCTGCTGGAGAAACGCCTTTGCCGAGGAAGGCATTCAAATTCGAGCCTCCCTGCCCACCGACGCCGATGTGCGCCGTGACGATTCGCTCGTTGGCCCCGAACGCGCGGAACGGAACAAAGTACGGAGCCGCCATCACCGTCGAGGCCGCCAGAAACGCACGTCGATTCAATTTCACAGGACGAGTCATGAAACAACTTTCTGTTGGAGGAATGAGCCACTCGTAGGATGGGCACTCCTGCCCGTCCGTCTTCGCAGCGTTAGGGTGACAGAGCGCAGCCGCTCAGTATTTCCGTAGCAGAATGAGTAAGAATTCTGACGCCCCGATGGTTTCACCAGAAGTCTTACGCATGCTGCTGCGTTCGATCAGGCACACAATTGCCATCACTTCGAGCCGCTCGCACGCCATTCGATCGAATACAGATCGAAGCCGTCGTCGCGATTGGAGACGAAGCCGAGGCGTCCGTCCGGAGTCCACGTTGGGAAGTTGTCGATCGACGGATGGCGAGTCACGTTCACGGCCGGGCCATCGAGCGGCTGCACGTAGATTTCCAAGTTGCCATCACGGTTGGAGGTGAACGCGAGGTGACGGCCATCTGGAGACCACGCCGGATAGTCGTCGAGACCCCGGCTCTCCGTCAGCCGCCTGAGATTCGAGCCGTCTGGTTCGATGAGCGCGATTTCCAAGTCGCCCCAACGATCCGTAGAGAACGCGATCGTCCGACCCTCGGGCGACCAAGCGGGGTGAGCATCGATGGCCGGATCGTCTGTAAGTCGCAGCCACTCGCCCCCCTTGATGTCCGCGATATACAGCTCCTGATTTCCGTGCCGCGTCGAGGTGAACGCGAACCGTTTGCCATCGGGCGACCAGCACGGAGACTCTTCGTGCGAGAGTGCGTTCTGCGTCGTCGCCAAGGGGACGAGCATGCGGTCCGCCAGCGTGAGGCGATGGACTTCAATGTCTCCCTGGTTCGGCGAGAGCTTGTCGAACGACAACAGCAGCTCTTTGCCATCCGGCGAGTAGACCGCGTCGTACTCGGGAAAGTTCTGCGAGGTCAGTCGTTCCTCTTTCCCCGACTTCACATCGCGCAGAAACAAAAAGATCGAGTCCCCTCGGTGCCGTGCAAAGACCACCTGCTGCCCGTCGGGAGACCAGCAGGGCCGCTGCTTCAAATGCCCGTCCGTCGTGATTCGAACCACGTCCGGCTCTGCCGCGTGTGAGTTGGAACAAATTGAGCTGCAGTCAAAACTCAGGGCAATGACGATGCTGAGTAGCCAGTGGCCGCAACTCAAGCTTGACTCTTGGGCGTTAGCCCTCTTCTCGTTCTCGGAGCGGGGTGGCGTCAGCCCCCTGGCTCTTCGTTTCGTAGGC
>CAMAYU010000276.1 GCA_945862235.1 Schlesneria paludicola DSM 18645 | reverse complement strand
CAAACCACCGAACTTCAGCCTGTGATCCGAGACGCATCTCCCCTCGGACACTTCACCAATGTGATGACTCAGACGGAACGATCAGCCTCACAGGAACGGACTCGATGACGACAGACACTCTTGCCTCACCCAGCCCCAAGCAACAGATTCGCGATCAGGCTCATACCAACCGGAACGCACAAGAAAACAAGGACGAACTGAGCCGCGAGATCATCGCCCGCTGCATGGCGTTGCCCGAGTATCTGCGTGCCCAGACGGTTCTCTTATATCTCGACGTTCGCAGTGAAGTCCGGACTCGGAACGATCTCGACCAGGCACTGGCCAGCGGCAAGAAGATCGTCGTGCCGTACTGTGTCGATGGCGAACTCGAACTGTTCCACCTCGAACAGTCCGACGAACTCTCGGTCGGGATGTACCGCATCCTCGAACCGAAGCCCGAGCTGCGAACGGTCGCCGCCAAGAAAGTCGATGTCGCCGAGATCGACATGATCATCGTCCCCGGCGTGGCGTTCGATCGCCGCGGCGGACGAACCGGTCACGGCAAGGGCTACTACGACAAGATGCTCGAACACGCCCGCCCCGACACGCCGCTCATCGCGCTGGCGTTCGAGTGCCAGTTGTTCGACGAGATCCCGATGCAGGACCACGATGTCTTCATGGACAAGGTCATCACCGAGAAGGCCACCTACGAAGGTCGCGGCCGCGGTTGAACCAAACAGCCATGGTTCTCTTGGTTTAGATCAGTGCAAAGTGAGAAGTGATCAGTACAAAGTGCAAAAGTGAAGACACTCTCCGCCGTCACAGTGGCTGGCGCGACCGCTCACGAACGACCATCAGGGGCCGTTCGTGTTTGTCAAAGTCATTTTTCCGCCTTCACTTGCACTTTGCACTGAAGCCACACGCTCAATGAGTCACAGTAGAAGTTGATCGCATCTGAACCTTGGTCTGCATGTCGAGAGTTAAGGAATCGCTAGGCCGATGACCGCACACCGAGCCACCGTTGACGACACCTACGCGGAAGCATTTCGCAGTATCTATGCCGAGGTGCTCATCACCGCGCGCGACCGGAAGTGGCTCGATCACGCCTGCCACGCGGCGACGGGACACGCATCAAGCAGCATCTTCTGCGAGTGCGAAGCGGCCATTGACCGCTACGTCGGGCCGGGCGGCGATGAATCCTTCGCAACGCCAGACGGTCGGCCGGGTGCTGTCGTGCAGTTCCACGTTCCACGCTTCAAGAAGGACCGCGAGAAGCTGCTCGAACGAGTCCTCTTGCATCGCATCAGCCAGAACGTACTGACCTCCCCCACCGCCGCCTGCTTCAACCTGTTGGACACCCAGCCGTACTTCAAGCTCGGTCGCAAGCTGTCGTTCTTCGGCGACGGGCATCAGTTCCGTGACGTGCGCTACGGTCGCAAGGTCTGGGTCTTGCCGATCATGGGGGGCGAGTTCGTCATCGACCGACGCTTCGGTTATCGAGACGGCATCATGGGAGGCAACCTCTGGTTCTTCGCCGAGTCGGTCGATGCATCGCTGCTCGCAGCCGAGCGAGGGGTCTCGGCGTTGGAGCACGTTCCCGGTGTGATTGCTCCGTTTCCGGGAGGCGTCGCGGCAAGCGGCTCGAAAGCGGGGAGCGCCTATTCGTTCCTCTTCGCCAGCACAAATCACCCGTTCTGTCCGACGCTACGAGACAAGCTCGGTGACAAGTCGGAAGTCCCCGCCGGTGTGAACTCGATCATGGAGATCATCATCAACGGCCGCGACTTGCCGACCGTCTGTGCCGCGACGCAGGCGGTCATTCAAGCCACGATCGACACCCCCGGCCTGCTCCGCATCTCAGCTGGCAACTACAACGGCCGCCTCGGCAAGAGCTTCATCTATCTCCACCCCGAACGTCAGCCGCCGGTTGGAACCGTAGGGTAAGCGTCTCGCTTGCCCGTACTGGCAATCGGCATCGAAGACACCGAGCTAAGTCGGGATCACGCTTAGCGGACCCGCAACGGAATCCAAGCAGCTGAGCCGGGCGGCGTCACTCCAATGGCACTCACTTGGAGCGGCACGGCGCTAGCCGCCGGTAAACGGAGTTGCGTTTCCAAGCAAAGAACCGGCGGCTAGCGCCGTGCCGCTCACGGAGTGAATGACAAAGTGAGTGCCATTGGGCGTCAGCCCCCGGATTCTTCGTCACAGAGTCCGGGGGCTGACGCCACCCGGCTCACCTGTACAACGTTCTCTGTTGGCCTACTTAGATTCGACACGTCCCGCTCGCGGGTGCAGGCGCAGACACCTTCAACTCAACCGGTAGCTCATCAATCTTCGCGGCGAGAATGAAATCATTCTCGGACAGCCCGCCGATCGCGTGCGTCCAGATTTCAATCGCGACATTGCGATAGCCAACGAGATGCAGATCGGGGTGATGCCCTTCCGCTTCGGAGACGGCCGCCACCTGCTCGAAGAACCGCATCGCAGCCAGGAAGTTTTTGACGACCCACTCCTTGCGAATCCGCTCGCCGTGATGAGCGATCGTCCAACCGTGCAGCTTCGCAAGCTGTGCCTCCGCTTCGGTCGAGGTCAATTTGGGAACGCCTCCCTCACACGGGACGCAGCGCTTGGCACGTAGTTCTTCAGCAGTCTGAGCAGTCATGATCGTGGCTTTCGTGAAATGTCGGTTTGGTTTTGGTGAGCCGGGTGCCGTCAGGCCCCGGATTTCCTCGGCGAAACGTCCAGAGCCTGACGGCACCCGGCTCACCAAGCTCGGACAGTTGTTGATCCGCCTGTCCTTATCGATTAACCGCGCGGGCAACGCCCCGCGCGTCGAATGTTGATTACGCTACGCCTTCCACGTCGCTCGCCGCGCGGGGCGCTGCCCACGCGGTTAAACGACAAACAGACATCTCTGGTCATCCTCTGACGAGCAGTGCTTGGTATCCGCCATCAGTCGGTTGGCCCGGCAGAAACAGTTCGTCTTCAACCAGTTTCACATCCGAGCGGCCCGAGACCACGCGGCGCACGAGGTCCGCGTTCTCTTCCGGCTCGATGCTGCATGTCGAATAGACGACTCGACCATGCGGGGCGAGACGTTCGATGGCGGCGGTGAGCAGCCGCTCTTGAACGCGCCGCAGTTCGAGGATGCCGGTCGGAGTGATCCGCCAGCGCGCCTCGGGCCGCTTCCCCAAGACGCCGGTGTTCGAGCAAGGGACATCGACGAGGATCGCGTCGAACGGACCCTCGGGCTGTTGCGAGCCATCTTCGCCGATGAGCCGCGTCGTGATGATGCTCGCCCCCAATCGCTGCCGGTTCTCTTCGACCAGAGCCAGTCGTTCGGGACGGATATCCGTCGCAATGATCTCGCCCGAGTTCTGCATCAGTTCGGCGAGGTGACACGTCTTGCCGCCCGGTGCCGCGCAGACATCCCACACGCGCTGACCGGGCTGCGGCGCGAGTCGCATTGCAGCGCGACTGGCCGACAAATCCTGCACCGCGAACAAGCCCTCGGCGTAACCTGGCAACCGGTCCACCGCACACGACTCTTCCAACGCGACCGAACCGGCGTCACCGACCGGCTGTGCGGCGATGCCAGCGTCCGTCAGCGCGGCCATCAAATCATCGCGCGTGGTCCGCAGTTGATTTGCGCGCAGATGGAGTCGCCCCGTCGTGTTGAACCACGCGCCGAGTCGAAACAAATCGGGCGGCTTCATGCGCGAGGCCCAACGTTCGACGAGCCACAACGGAAAGCTGAACGCATCCGCGACGTAGCCAATCGGATTGGAAGTTGGATCGGCAAACGCAGGCTCGACAAGTCGTCGATACCGCCCGTCCGAAACCGGCACACCGCGCGACGAGGCTTTCGTATCGAACTCATTCGTGATGCAGCGCGTCCCGCCCCGCAGCACGCCATTCACGAAGCCGCTCCACTGATGACGCCCGAGTCGCTTGGTTAGCTCGACTGTCTCATGCAACGCGGCGTGAGGCGGCACGCCGTCGAGCAGGGCGAGCTGATAGATGCCGAGCCTTAGGATCGAGAGCAACGGTGGCTCAACCTTCTCCAACGGACGCGCGACCAACTGAGACAGGATCGAATCGAGCGTTGCCAGCCGCCGAACGACTCCACACGCCAACTCCATCGCCAGCCCGCGCTCGATGGGTGGCAGACTCCCCGTTTTGAAGACGCGGTCGAGAACATCGCTCACCCACGTCCCCGTGTTGAGGTACTCCTCGATCGCGACGTAAGCCGCCTCACGCGCGGTCCTCACCGACAGTAACGGCTGCTGGTAAGCCTGTTCCGGAAACGAATCATCAAATTGGAGCGGCACGCTGGGCAGTCTGTTGAAATAAAGGATGGGCACTCTGGCCCGTCCGGCCTTCACGTTCAGTGTCGGTATGAGAAAAGCGGATGGGTCAGAGTGCCCATCCTACAAGTTATTCGACGGGCGGCTAACTACCGCTCAACGACTCCGCCACATCCGTCCGGTACGCCGTTAGTCCCGGCAGGATTCCGACGAGAGTCGCAAGGAGCAGCAGCGCGGGGAGCAGCAGCAGTTCCTGCATCTCAAACGCGAGCGGGTTCACGATCAGACCAGTCTGACTTTCGACGATCGGTGCCGCGACGAAGACCAAGCCGTGACCGAGTGCCAGTCCCAGCAAGCCGCCGCCCACGCAAAGGATGATCGACTCGGCAAGGATGATCGAGAAGACCGTGCCGCGCTGGGCACCCAAGGCCCGCATGATGGCGATCTCGCGCCGACGGGCGGCCATCGAGTTGTAGATACTGACGAAGATGCCGATCCCCGACACGACGATGATCAGGACCGTCAGCACCATCAGCAGTTCCATCGCCGGCCGCAGGAACTGATCGAGCAATTTCTGCATCGGGAAGATCGGGTTCACGGCCTGAGCCTGATAGCCCTTCTTTAACTCACCCGCGATGAGCGGTCCGACTGTGAGACCTTTGCAGCGGAGCAGGATCGCCGTGATTTGCTTCTGCACCATCGGCAGCTCGTGAATGTGATTGTGTCCCGCATGGTCATGTCCGGCGTGATCGTGCGTGCCGTACTTGGCCTCGATCTTCTTGACCTCTGCCGCCAACTCTTCGGGACTGAGCGGCGGCTCGCCATAGAACTCGCGTTCGCGCTTGATTCCTTCGCCGAGCGGCTTGTCGTGACCTTCGATTTGATAGAAGCCTTCGAGGTTCACGTAGACCGTCTTGTCGTGCGGAGTTCCCGTCGGCGCGAGCAGCCCGACCACGGTGAACTCTTCGTTATGAACGTGCCCCGAGTCCGCTCCGCCATGCACCAGCTTGAGCTTCGCCCCCACGCCCCAGCCGTTCTCGATGGCGACGCGCGAGCCGATGTACGCCTCAAAGGGGCGTCGCATTTCAGCCGAATCTTTGGTGAAGAGGAACTCTCGACCCGGCGCGTAGTCGATCTCGAAGAACTCGGGAATCGTCCCGACGATCGGAAACGATCCTTGCTCCGTCACATCACCCATTGCGAGCGGGATCGCCGACTCGATCCGCTTGTCTTTCTTCCAATCGACGTAGTACCGATAAGGCAGGTTCTCAATCGGTGGACTGATGTGATAGACGGTGCTGAGGACCAGTTGCAGCGGGTCGCCTTTGGCCCCGACGATCAGGTCGTAGTTGATCGACCGCTGGTTAAACGTGTTTTGCAGGATGCCGAAGATGACGAGGACCGCCACCATCAGCATCACGCCGAGGGCCACACTGAGCGCGGTCAGTGACGAGGCCAGTCCACGCTGGCGAATGCTCTTCCAAGCAATGGTCGCAAGATTCACGAGAGGTCTTCCGTTGGAGTCGAGTCAGTCTTCGTCTTCGTCTTCGTCTGGTCTGGTCTGGTCTGGTCTTTAATTTTGGCTTCGGTCTTCGGCTTTGTCCCCTCGCCCCGGCCTTGCGGGGAGAGGGTTAGGGTGAGGGGTCTTCTCTTCAGACCCCACGCCCTGATCGACCTCGTTTCACCGCGTGGGCGACGCCCCGCGCGTCGAATGTTGATCACGCTTTCCAAGTCGCTCGACGCGTGGGGCGTTGCCAACGGTGAAACGAAACAAGCGGCCATCACGCCGGTCGGTTGAAGTCCGCCAGTTTCTCAACCCGCTCAAACTGGTTGGCCACTTCCGGAGCATGAGTCACGAGTAACAGCGAAACGTTGTGCTCACGGCACGAGTCACGTAGCAGTTCGAGGATCGTCTGTTGATTGGCGGCATCGACGTTGGCGGTTGGTTCGTCGGCGAGCAGCAAGCGCGGGACATTGGCCAGCGCGCGGGCAACCGAGGTCCGCTGTTGCTCACCCACCGACATCTGACTCGGCTGGTGATGCAGTCGGTGTCCGAGACCGACTCGTTCGAGCAGCTTGATCGCCCTCGCTCGGTCAGCCCGTTTGCCACCGAAGCTCATCCCGAGCAGCACGTTTTCGAGAGCCGTGAAAGCGGGGAGCAGGTTGAACGTCTGAAAGACGTAACCAATCCGCTCGGCACGAAAGCGGTCTCGCGCCGCCTCGGGCAACTTCACGAGATCGGTTCCTCCGACCAGCACTTCACCCCCATCGGCCGCAGTGATCCCGGCGATGATGTTCAGCAGCGTCGTCTTGCCGCCACCGCTCGATCCCACCAGCACGACCTGCTCACCGGCCGCCAGTTGAAAATGATTCACATTGAGCACCGGCAATCGACCGCCGCCCGGCTCACGATAAGTCTTCGTCACGTTTCGCAGTTCAAGAGACATCTGGGTTCCTTCCGGTCGCATCTTGACGGCAGGCACCAACCCCGGCAAGCGCCGCTGTGAACAACCCTGCTTTCGCAACGCGTTGGCTCTGCGAAGTACGACTATTTGAGGCGGAGTGTTGGCCGGAAAATGCTCAAAGCTCAGTGGAGAGTGAGCTGTTGAAGCGAAGGGGACCGCTGTTGTGCGGCGTCAGAACAGTGCTAGGTGGTAGGCGAAACTCGTGAGAGTTCGCGAACCGAAGGCCGCTTCACCAACAAAAGACTTCCGCGAAGCTCAGTGGTCACCCCAGAAGCTGAAGCGAACCGAAGACCGCAACGTCGGCGAAGTGCCGCTGCTCCCCGGCAGTCACCCCGCGCTGTTCGGTGAAGCCCAGTACCGCTTCGACGGCCTCGACTACTCGCTCTCAACCCAACTCCGCCGCCAGTGAGCCGCAGGACATTGATCGCGGGGCCGATCTGTCTGTTGAACATGGGCCGTAGGGTGGGACCAGCGGCGCTCGAA
>CAMAYU010000275.1 GCA_945862235.1 Schlesneria paludicola DSM 18645 | reverse complement strand
CGTTTGGCCGGCTGTTCACGCTCGACAACGATCCCGACAGCCGTCCGCCGTGCCGATTGCTGCACATCATTCCCGGCGGCGATTACGGCTATAAGTTCCGCAACGGCCGCAAGGGAACGCATCCGTTCACAAGCTGGAACGGCGAGATTTCCGGCACGCTGCCGATGGTCTCGGGGACGGGCGAGGCCCCGTCGGGCATCGTCTGCTACGAATCGGACGGCTTCCCCGACGACTATCTCGGCACGTTGCTGGTCGGCAGTTGGGGCGATCACCGGATCGACAAGTTCGTGCTCAAAGAACGAGGCATTTCGTTTGAATCAGTACCACAGCCGTTTATCAAAGGCGGCGACAATTTCCGCCCGGTCGGACTGGCTGTTGCACCCGATGGTTCGCTCTATCTGACGGACTGGGTGTTGAAGGACTACAAACTGCATGGCAAGGGGCGAGTCTGGCGAGTGTCCGCGGTCGCCGAGCCGACGCGAAGCGTGATCGATGCGGCCCGTGTCTCAGACGACAATAAAGATGTGGATGTGTTTGATTTGATGGTGACATCGAAGAGGCTCGATGTTCGACGAATGGCTGCAAAGTCATACGTTGCTCGGTTCAACACGGGCTTTGACTTTGGTTGGTTTTCAAGCCACGTAGCAAGTAAGGGACAGCGGGCTTTTGGTGAGATGATGACGGCTTGGGTAATTCGAGTTCACGCGGGTCTCGTCAAACTCACAGATGAAGAGATCAGACTGCGCGATGGTGATCCGAATGACCCCGCCGACGCCTCGTTTCCGGTCAGGCTCTTGCAGCTTCAACGGGAACAATTTGTGCGATACGAAGATCCGTTTATCCAGTCAAACCACAGGCGTAATTGGATTGAAGAAACTCCAAAAGAAATAGACATCCAACGTGAATTCACTCAGGCCGCGCCGATCACCAGAAGCCAGTTGCTGCCCGCTGTTCAGGTTGAGTTGAAGCGTTGCGCCAGCCTCCTTGTCGGACGTGAAACTCATCCTAAATCTACATCAATAGCGAGACTTGGGTTGGGGGTTCCGCTCGTCAATGCTCGGCGAATCGCCGTCCAATGGGTCGGTGAAGAAAACCTCAAAGAGCTTCGCCCCGAGGTCGAGAAGGTGCTGGCGTCCGAGCCGATGACGGGCGAGCTGTTCATGGCGTGTCTCGCGTCGCTGTCGATGCTCGATGGCGTGCCGCCCGCTGAGTTCGAGAAGGCTCCGCCGGTGCAGCATGTTTTGCCTATCGTCCGAGACGCGAACAGGTCGGCGTCGCTGCGAGCCATCGCGCTGCGGATGCTGTCCCCCACGCTGAAGGAACTCGATGGGAAGCTGCTCGGGGAACTGTTGATGACAACAGGCGAAGAACCGGGGGACTCACGTCCCCCGCTCGGAAGAGATGAATTGCGGCGCGAGGCCGTGCGGACGCTGGGTCACTCGCCGGTTCCCGAACGCGATTTTTTGTTACGAGGGATCGCGGCGGATGAGTCGCTCGATGTGAACCTGCGAGCCGACGCCGTGGCCGGGCTGGCGGGAGTCGATCATCACGCGAAGCTGAACGACGCGACGCGCGATTTGCTGGTGAAACTGCTGAGCGGCAAGGATGATTCGCTGGCGGTCGAGGCTTTGCGGTCGCTGCGCGGTGCCACGATGGCGAAGCCGGATCAACCGGGGAGCGATGCGAAGGTCGCTGCGGTGTTGAGGCAACTCGCGACGGAATTGAAGATCGAAGAACCGGGGGACTCACGTCCCCCGCTCGGAAAGACAGAAGAGGGCTTACGCCCAAGACTTCGCGAAGGGGTCGCGTTCGCGCTCGGCCAGCGGTTCACTGAGAAGCCGACCGTCTCGCCAACTTCCGTTCCTGATCGCGCTGTCCCTCAACCTTCAACACTCGACGATCAACCTTCGGCCGCTGCCGGTCGCCGCGTCTTCTTCCACACGAACAGCGCGGGCTGCTTCAAGTGCCACACGGTGGGAGGCCGTGGTGGTCAGGTCGGGCCCGATCTGACCGTCATCGCCCGGACGATGGACCGTCAGAAACTGGCCGAGTCGATTCTTGAACCGAGCAAGGAAATCTCGCCGCAGTTCACGACGTGGGCCATCGAGACGAAAGCGGGCAAGGTTCTGACGGGGATGTTGCTCGGTGAGGAAGTGAACGGAGACCTGCGTCTCGGCGACAACACGGGCAAGGTCTTCTTCGTCCCGTTCAACGACATCGAAACGAGACAACCTCTGAAGACCTCGACGATGCCCGAGAAGCTGCACGAGCAACTCACACCGACCGAATTCCGCGATCTCATCGCCTACATGGAGACGCTGAAGTAACAGAGCCATCGCCTTGTTCGAGCGGGGCAAGTTGTAGGGTGCCGTCGAGTCTTCGAGACGCACCTTTCTCGCTTTGTTTTGGTGCGTCTCGAAGACTCGACGACACCCTACGTAGAAAAAGGCGACGGCACTGCACATCGAAGCTCCGTGACTGTGGCACCTCAAACGGAAAAAAAGCATTGGTCCTGCTGAAGTAGCCGCCGGTGTTTCCCACGCGGTGAAACGAGGCAGTTTCTCAGTTTCGTACCGAACGCCATCACAAGGATTCTCAGATGAAGTGGGCGTGTTGTCTGTTGGCGATGTTCATTGCGGTGGGTGGTTCATTGCAGGCGACTGACGCGGCCAAGCCGAACATCGTGGTCATCTTGGTTGACGACATGGGGTTCTCGGACCTCGGTTGTTATGGGTCGGAAATTCCGACGCCGAACTTGGATGGACTCGCGGCGGGCGGGTTGAGGTTCACTCAGTTCTATAACACGGCGCGCTGTTGCCCGACGCGGGCGGCGCTGCTTACCGGGCTGTACTCGCACCAGACCGGCGTCGGGCACATGGTTGCGGACAAGCAACAGCCGGGCTATCGCGGGCGGCTCAACGACCAGTGCCTCACATTTGCGGAAGTCCTCAAACCAGCGGGCTACTTCACTGCGATGACGGGTAAGTGGCACGTCGGTCAGAATCATGGAGTCACTCCATGGGGACGCGGCTTTGAACGGAGCCTCAACGCGGCGGCAGGCGGCTTCTATTTTGGAAGTGATCCGAGAGCCAAGCTGTTCTTGAACGGTGAAGCACTGGCATCTGACGATGTTCGGTTGCCGAAGGACTGGTATTCGACTGACCTCTGGACAACGTTCGGGCTGAAGTTCATTGACGAGGCTCGTGAGGCAAAGCAACCGTTCTTCCTGTATCTCGCCCACAACGCACCACACTTTCCGTTGCAGGCTCCGGCCGACGCGATCGCCCAGTTTCGCGGGAAGTACAAGTCGGGTTGGGATGCCATGCGCGAGCAGCGCCATGCGCGCCAGGTCGAACTCGGAATCATCGACAAGTCGTGGCAGGTCGCTCCGCGTCCGGCGGAAGTCAGCGCGTGGAAGGATGTCGCGTCGGAAGAGCAGGACCGGTTCGACCATCTCATGGCGACCTATGCCGCGTGCGTGCATCGCATGGACGCCGCGATTGGCGACTTGGTGAACGGCCTCAAACAACGTGGCGTCTACGACAACACGCTCATCCTGTTCATGAGCGACAACGGCGGCAACGCGGAGTCCGGTCCCGGTGGTCGCACGAAGGGCAATCCGACTCAAGCCGACTCCGACTGGTTCTGTGGCGAGTCTTGGGCACATCTCCAGAACACACCGTTCCGCCGGTACAAGCATTTCAACCACGAGGGCGGAATCTCCACGCCGCTCATCGTGCACTGGCCCGCGACACTGGCAAAGGGAGCAGGGCAGGGGAGGCTCACGCACGAACCGGGGCATGTCATTGACATCATGGCCACCTGTGTCGATGTCAGCGGTGCGAAGTATCCGACCGAGTTCCACGGGCAACCGATTCAACCCTTGGAAGGCCGCAGTCTCGTTCCCGCCTTCACCGGAAAGCCAATCCAACGCGAGGCCCTCTTTTGGGAACACGAAGGGAACGCGGCCGTCCGTGTCGGAGACTGGAAGCTTGTGCGCCTCGGCCGAGGTGGCCCGTGGGAGTTGTACAACCTCAAGTCCGACCGCACTGAACAACACAATCTCGCCGCAGAATATCCCGACCGCGCGAAAGAACTCGCCACCCAATGGGATGCTTGGGCGCAGCGCGCTCACGTCATCCCTTACCCGCAGCCGAATGCTCAAAGTGGCGGACAACAAAAGAACAACGGCAACAAGAAAGCCAACACCAAGCAGAAGTCCGCTGCGTCTTCGTGAGCGAGTCGGCCCAAACACGCTGGTCGCATCAAGGCTTCGGGGTGAATCACGGCAAAGGAACGGGAACCCCTTGATTGAGAGATGAACGCCCCCTACCGACTTTCATTGGAGAACTGTTTCATGAGTCATTCGTCCTCGTTTGTCATCGTCTGCCTGAGCTTGCTGTCACCGATCATAATTCCGTCGGTGCGTGCCGCAGATCCGGGCGAGATGCCGACTTGGAAGGCGGGCGTTGCGACGGTCGATGTGACTCCCACTGAGCCGATGTGGATGGCGGGGTACGCGTCGCGCAGGAAGCCTTCCGAAGGAATCACGAATCGGCTGTCCGCGAAGGGACTCGCAGTGGAGGACGAACGCGGAACGAAGCTCGTCATCGTGACGCTCGATCTGATCGGCATCCCGCGCGGAATGCGAGACGCGATCATCGAGCGTGTTACAGAGAAACATGGGTTATCGGCGGCGGCGGTGATGTTCAACGCATCGCACACGCACAGCGGCCCGGTCGTTCGGTCGGGTGGCTCGGTTATGTATGACCTCGCGCCGGATGAGGCTCAGAAAGTCGAGGCTTACAATGCCGGACTGCAAGACAAGCTGGTCGATCTGATTGGCGCGGCACTCACCGACTTGGCACCGGCTCGGCTGAGTTACAGCCATGCGCGAGCGGGCTTCGCGATGAACCGCCGACTGCCAACCGACAAGGGCGTGCAGAACAGTCCGTATCCCGAAGGGCCGGTCGATCACGCTGTTCCCGTGCTGCGCGTCGAATCGCCCGAGGGCAAGCTGCGGGCGATCATGTTCGGCTATGCCTGTCACAACACAACGCTCGGTCTGTTCGACTTCTGTGGCGACTATGCCGGGTTCGCGCAGGAGTTCATTGAAGAGGCTCATCCGGACGCGAAGGCTTTGTTCGTGATGGGCTGCGGCGACGATCAGAATCCGTACCCGCGCGGCACGGTGGAGTTGGCTCGTCAACATGGCAGAACGCTCGCGACGGCGGTCGAAGCGGCGCTCTTGCCGACCGCGAAACCGGTGCGAGGTCCGTTGAAAGTGGGACTGCGTGAGGTCGAGTTGGAGTTCGCCTCGCCGCTCAATCGTGAAGCGCTGATCGCGTTGCAAGCCACGTCCGACAAGCTCGACCAACGCAAAGCCGCGCTACTGCTCGAAGACCTCGCCAAGACAGGAAAGATTCAGAAAACGTACACGTACCCGGTGCAGGCGATTCGATTCGGAAACGATCTCACGCTGATCGCACTGGCGGGTGAAACGGTCGTCGATTTCTCACTGCGACTGAAACGGGAGCTGAACGACGGGCCGCTGTGGGTCGCGGGATACTCGAACGACGTGTTCGGTTATGTCCCCTCGCGCCGTGTTCTGGAAGAGGGCGGGTATGAAGCGGGAGGCTCGATGAAGTACACGCGGCTCCCCGGCCCCTTCGCCGCCAACGTCGAAGAGATCATCGTCGATGCGGTGCATGAGTTGGTGAAGCAGTTGGGTGAGTGATCACCGACACCAACCCACCGCTACAAGCCTGCCACACAAAACTGGTCGCGGTACCAATGGAAGAGAACGCGAAAGCACGGCGTGAAGTCGGTCGGATCGTGCTCCAAGCGGGAGGCGATTTCGGCGAGCGGCAGAAATTCACCAGAAGCGATCTCGCCGGGATCGAAGACGGGGGGCTGATCGGTCGTCGTGCGAAACAGGCCGCTGAACTCAAACGACGTGTTCGCTCCGTCGGCCGGAATGATGCCGAGGAACTCCAGCGGCGAGATCAGTCCAAGTTCTTCCTCCAATTCGCGCACGGCGGCCGTCGCGTAGTCTTCGCCCGCCGCGAGATGGCCTGACGCTGACGAAGTGCAGACGTTGGGACACTCGTCCTTCGTGGCCGACCGACGATGAACGAGCAATTCGCCGCGCGTGTTGAAGACGAAGATGTGCGCCGCACGATGCAGCCAGTGATTGGCATGAACCACGGATCGCGGAGCCTGCCGTAAGACCTGGTCCTGTTCATCGACCACGTCAAACCATTCTTCGGCCATTTCACAGTCCTATTTCACTCACGTCTTTTCGACGGCCCAGTCAACGCAACAGCCCGGCGGTCAGAAGTACCGTCGGGCTGTTGTGAGTTCAGGCGGGAGGGTTGTTTGCGGATCGCGCGGCTACTCGCGGGTCTCTTCGCGGAATGGGAAGTAGGCAAAGGGTTCCAGCGTCTGGATCGGCATAACCTTTGTCGTGGTCTTGAACGAGAAGCGGTAGCACCCGACTTTGCCGGAAGTCAGTTCGCCGATGTACAGCACTCCGGATGCGGTGGTTGCTCCACCCTTGTTATTCAGGTCTGCGCGACCGGGGACAAAGACATACTTCGCTTTGGCGGCCGCATCGGCCTGGACCTGAAAGTCGGCGGCGATGTTCCTAGCCCAGAAATTTGTAAACGTGGCGGACTGTTGATTGAGCATCGCGCCTTGCAACCGACCCGTCAGGAAGTCCAAAACGAAAATCGCCTCAGCGTTGCCAAACCCGACATCGACCGTACACATGGCGAATCGGTCATCGCGATCCGCAGCGACGGCGTGAGCCATTTCGTGCGGCCAGATGTAGGCGAGGCACAGTCCGGCCATCAACCCCATCGCCATCCAAGCTAGTCGTCGTTCGTTTGTTCTCGGTTGCATGAGACGCTCCTCTTCCAAAATGATTCGCCGCAGGTGGAACCACAGTGTCACGAACAATCCGTCAAGATGACACCGCGTGACAGGAACACTCTCGGCGAAGTGATTCCTTCGCGGAAAGAGGCGTCGAACGACGCGGCGCGTACTTTAACGGTCGTCGTTTTTTCCGGCTAGTGCCCGGTCAGGTCTTGTCGGACCAAGATAGAAATGTCACAGGGTTGGCCCACTTAGAAATGTCACATTGGGATTTCGGGAGGCGGTCCCGTTTCGCGGAGGTGAGCGGAGCGAACCGGAGCGAACCGGAGCGGAACGGGACCGCCTCCCGAAATTTGCGTTG
>CAMAYU010000274.1 GCA_945862235.1 Schlesneria paludicola DSM 18645 | reverse complement strand
CTTCTCGCTCGGCATCGTGATGTTGTGCGGAGTCGCTCTCGCCGAGCGGCCCGATGCTCCTGCGAAGGGCGACCGTGGTTTGTCGGATGCCGCGCAAGAAACGCTGATCGACCTGAAGACCCTCTTCACGGACGACGACACATACGCGGTGACACCGCGTCGAAGCAATTCGTTTGGATCGGCGGTTACCGCCGCTTCAAGTCAGGCCTCGCGGAGCCGCCGCACAACTGCGGGGATCAGGCTCGTGTCGTCGGAAACGCTGCCCGAGAGTCCTTCCACAGGCACGATCGCTCCGACGGAGACTCCGCCCACCTTCGCTGTTCCGCAACAGTACGTGTTTCAAGACGTGGGTGGTGATTCCATCACCGGACCATCGGCGACTCAAGGGACGTGGGTTGTGGTGGCTCCCTATGGATGGCTCTCCGGAATCAACGGACAGGTCGTGACACACGGTCAGGTGCTCAACGTCAACGTCAGCCCTTCGGATGTCCTCCAGAGTTTGGGTGATGTGAATGGTGCGTTCATGCTTCACACGGAGGTCGGACGCGGGGACTGGGGCTTGATCCTTGATGTCAGTCTGATTCGGCTGACTCCTCAGGTGGCCGTCGGACCGGTCGTGATCGATGCGGATCTTCAGCAAACGCTCATGGAGTTCCTGGGCATGTATCGATTGGTCGATGCCTCCGATTACTGGGTCGAGGGAAAGTCACTGACGGTCGATCTGCTGGCGGGAGCGCGGTACTACCAAGTCAGCAATTCATTGACGATCGACCTCCCAGGACCAATAACACTCGAAAATGATCAATCAAAAACCTGGGTGGATATGGTCATCGGCGCTCGTACGCGAGTCCCGGTCACAAGCAGCCTTGACCTGTTCGCCCGTGCCGATATCGGTGGATTCGGAGTCGGCAGTTCCTCGAATCTCGCCTGGAACGTCGTGGCGGGTGTGGATTACCAGTGGAACTCATGGACTTCACTGGGGGCCGGATACCGAGTCCTGGATATCGATCAAAAAAGTGGCTCGGGAACAACGGCCTATGGGTTCGATGTCCAGATGGCGGGACCGTTCGCGGCCCTGGCCTTTAAGTTCTAAGCTCGAATTTTGCACCTTTTGGAGTGCGGCAATTGATTGCCGCTTTGGTTACTCTGAATCGAATGAGTTTTGGGAAAGCCACATCGAACACGAGCGCTGTGAGCGTCGGTGCGGATGCTGGCAGCATCCACCACGAGGGGGAGGCCGCGTCGAATCGTGTGTGAATTTGTGGGCCACCCGCTTTGAAACAAGTGCGAGACATGCACCGCATCTGCACTTGGCTAATCATCGTTGTCAGCCTGACAGTTGCTGCGGGGGACCGTCAGTGACGTCCAGGAACCGTAGTTCCGACTGTCGAGGTGGCTGGACGAACCGGAGTGGCGGCGTCCCGGCGCGGAAGGGGTCATCGGCGAATCGGCCGAGGAAGCCGAGAATCCTTTCGCGGACCCCATCGAGACCGACAGCCATGTCTGCCTGAAGTGTTCGACACGTTCCGCCGCCGGCGAATTCGCCAGGATCAAAGCCACAACCGTTGCCAGTCACAAAACGCCGCCGCTGGGCGCTTCGATGTGCAGGAATTGCAGAATCGGTTTCGTCCGACGATTGATCGGCCCGGACGGCAGCAAGTCCTCGCGCGAATCAGACCGTTTCCGCCACGGTGCCGCACTTCTTCGACACCAGCGAGTTGTAGCCGGGATAGCCCGTGCCCATTTCAGTGATGACGCCGGTGACCGACATCACCTAACTGCCGACGACCGCAGGCTGGTTTTACCTGGTGGTGGTGGTCGATTTATTCAGTCGCAAAGTCGTCGGCTGGTCGCGGAGCACGTCCCTAGCCACGGAGTTGGTGTGCGAGGCGCCGCGCCATCGAATCTCGACGCCCCCCAGGGACGCCAGCTCCTGCACCAATCGGATCTCGGCTGTCAGTATACGAGCGATGCCTATCAGCAGACGCTCCGCCGATTGGGCATCGAATGCTCGATGACCCGTACCGGCTGCTGTTACGACAACGCGGCGATGGACGCCCCGTCCGTCCGTTTCCAATTGGTTGTCGCTCGGACGAGACGTCAGGGTGCCGTCGTGAATTGGTTGTCACATTCTTGTCCCCTCTCCCCCCCAAAGTCGGGCGGGAGAGGGGACAAGAACAGACGACCGCCAATGGCACTCACTTAAGGATGCAGACTCTGTGCGTGTCCCGATTGCGCAAGAGGCGACATGGAAAACTGTGCTGATCGCAGAGATCGCTCGGGCAATCGAGGTTCTCATGCGCGGTTGTTGCGTGGTCAGGGCGAATGGCGTGTCCGGAAGACGCCACTCGCGCCGATTGTGATGGCGGTGTGTACAGATCGAGGAGACGCGGATCGTCGATAGGGAGTTTTCCTATCACCGCCAGCCTCTCTGCCATGAATGGGTCAGAGAGAGAGTGTGAGAGAGAGAGATGCTGCGCATTCCTATTCGATTCTGGGTCTTGGCTGCGGCGTTGTCCCTAGGGTGGCAACAGGCGTCGGTACAGGTGAGTTCCGCCGGAGAGGTCGCGGATGCAGTCGGGGACTGCGTTCCGCAACAGATCTGTTGCGACTCGGTGTTTTCGGATGGCTGCTGTGATCTCTGGTCGCGCTCAACACTGACGGGCGACTGGGGTGGCCTTCGAACGGACCTCCAGAAATCCGGCATCACGTTCGCCGGGCGATCGACGCAATTCGCCTTCGGTGTCAATGGCGGGATCAACGTGCCGGTTCCACCGCCGCTTGGTATGGGAGACACGTTCAAGTACACGGGGCGTGGTGAGTACGACCTGATCTTCGATCTCGAAAAGTTCGGCGGGTTGCCCTACGGCTCGTTGCTGGTCCGCGCGGAGCATTGGTATGGGCAATACGGAAACGTCACACCGAACGTCGGCTCATTTGCTCCGGCTGTGTTTGCTGCCGCGATTCCACCGGTACCAGAAAGCCCCGGCGAACTTTACCTGACCAACTTCGTGTTCACCCAGCCGCTGTCGGAAAAACTGGTGGTCTTTGCGGGCAAAAAGGACGTGCTGGGCGGTGCCGATCAGGATGTGTTCGCGGGAGGAGATGGCACGGAGCAGTTCGTCAATCAAGCGCTGGTGGCCAACCCGGCGTTTCTGCTCGGTCTGCCCTACACCTCATTCACAGCGGGTGCGGCCATGCCGAGAGAGTGGGGCATGATGACCGCCTACGTCTACGATCCCCAGGATCGAACCAGGGATTTCTTTAACAACCTGGATAGCCTGTTCTCCAAGGGCATCATTGTCGGCGGTGAAGTGAAGGTGAAAACCAACTTCTTCGGCAAGGCGGGTGATCAACACGTGGGCGCGATTTGGAAACATGTCGATCTGACCAATCTGAATTTTGCTGAGCCTCCCCCGGGCGTCTACCCCGAACCAACGGTCCCCGGTTTTCCGACCCTGCCGGATTCGTACACGGTCTACTACGGCTTCGACCAGTACCTCGTGCAATACGCGGACAAACCGGGGCGCGGATACGGACTGTTTGGGCGGGCCTCGATCAGCGATGGGAATCCGACCCCGGTCAGATACTTCCTCAGTGCCGGTCTGGGAGGCTACAGCCCGGTCGGAAAGCAACGCGGCGATCAGTTCGGCGTCGGCTGGTACTTCGTCGGTGCCAGCAACGAGTTCGGCCCGCTTCCGCAGGCCGTGTTTGGTCCCCGCGACGGAACCGGTGTCGAGGCCTTCTACAACTTCCAAATCAACCCTTGGATGAATATCACCCCAGACATTCAGTACATCCATCCGGGGGCAGGCGCGATTGCGGATGATGCCTTTGTCTACGGCGTGCGGGCCAACCTGAAGCTCTGAATGACGCCTTGGATTCATCGCTATGTGAGACCCGCACGTGGATCGTGTCCCACTCCAGCTGCGCACTTGGTTCGCGTGCCTCAGCAGACTGGTTCGCACGACAGGCGAGGAATCCGTCAGTCACTTCGTGATCGCCGCAATCTGTTTCTGCGGGTTGTTCCTCTCTGAACTCGCCGCGCAACCACCGAACGCGGCGATCGAGCGGCTCCTGGGTGAACAGTCGTCGGCAGGCGGAGTTCCGGAACTCGCCTCGACTCCCGATCAGTGGGTCGAGGCGCGCTGGAACGACGCTTCGCAATCCGGCAGCGACGGCATCCAGGTCGCGCCGATGTACTACGCAGACCTTCTGACCAACACGCGAGGGGGGCGTTCGACGATTGACGCAACGCAGTACTTCGGACTGATCGATCTTCCTGTCTCGATCGACTTCGAACGGGTGGGACTCTTCTTGCCCGGCCGTGCATTCCTGCGAGCCCAAAATACGCATGGTCGAGGACTGACAACCGACTTTGTCGGCGACTCACTGGTCGTCAGCGACATTGACTCCTTCAGGAACATCATGCAAGTGAGCGAATACTGGTGGGAGGTCGGGGCTGCCGATGGCCCCTTCAGGCTTCGGGTCGGCAAACAGGATGTCAATACCGAGTTTATCCACATGGAACTGGCAACCGATTTCGTACAGTCTTCCTTCGAGCTCACCCCGACAGCAGTTCTTCCATCCTACCCGCATCCTGCGATGGGGGCCGTAGCCCTCTGTCAGATCGCGGATTCGGTGCAGCTCAAGCTTGGGGTGTGGGATGCTTTGGGGACGGGCGGCGGTTGGGGGATCTCCGGGACGGGGACCTGCTTGCTGATTAGTGAGCTGGAGTACCACTACGCGCTGGGAGAACGCAGACTTCCCGGTTCGTTATCGACTGGTGCGGCCTATCTTACGCGTGGCGAAGTGGGAGGAGAGAAGTTCGGAGCGGTTCAAGGCTTCTCGTTCCAACTCGAACAGGCTGTGTTTCAGGAAGACTCATCCGGGTCGGATGCCGCGCAGGGTCTGGCGGTGTTTGCCGCATATTATCCTCGGTTTCGAGAAGCACCGGTCCTGTCGCATGCGATCGGTACCAGCGTCGCGGCGGGTGTCGTCTACACCGGACTCATCACACAACGAGACCAAGATGTCCTGGGAGTCGGACTCAGCTCGGCGGAACTCTTTCAGGGAGGAACAAATCGGGAGACCGTCGTCGAGCTGTTCTACAAGGCGCAGCTCACGCCTCGTTTCAGCATCCAACCGGACCTGCAGTATATCTCGACGCCGTCCGGCATCTACCGTGACTCGCTGGTCGGCGGCGTTCGAGTGCAGCTCGGCTTTTGAGAAAGATCGGCAACCTCCGGTTGCAAGCCGGAGGTTGCCACAGAACAGTTCAGCCGTACAGATATCGTTTGCCGTCACTTCAAATCGAACGTCACCTTCTCGATCTTCCCCGTGAAGGTGAACGGCAGCTTGTAGGTGAAGTCCACGGCCGAGCCGAGGTCGGTGCCGATGTCCAGCCCCTCGCCGAGAGAGAACTTGTTCGGCACCGTTCGCGGCAGCTTACCTTCGCCCACCTTTTTGCCGTTGGCGCTGAGAGTCACCGTCGCGCCCTTGCCGAGTTCGCCGGGCTTGCCTTCGTAGGCGAGGTCGGCCACCAACGTGACCTTCCCCTTGGGGAGTGCATCGGACGTGATCGTGAACCGTTCCAGCGCGAGCATGTTGTAGACAAAGTTTGCCTTGCCGTCGCGGAGATAAAGGCCGTACCCGCCGGTCAAGCCCCCTTGTGTGATCACCATCCCCTCGGCCCCCTTCTCGGGGATCTCGATTTCGGCCGTGATCGCAAACGATTTGTTCTGGACCGGCGGGCAGGCACCACTTGGCAAGCCAACCTGCCCTGGGTAGTAGACGTATTGGTTCCGTTTGCCAGCCAGGCTCGGACGGCCCTGAAGTTCCGAATTCAGCCGTTCGATCGTCCGCCAGTCGAGGGGCAGTGCTTTGTTCTTCTCGGCTTCTTTCCAGAAGATCGCTTCCAGTTCCTTCAGCTTCTCCGGGTGCTTGGCCGCCAGGTTCTCGGCCTGCGAGAAATCCTTGTCGACGTGGTAGAGTTCCCACTTGGAGACCAAGGGATTCTCGGCCGTGGTTCCGGGCAACCAGGGAGCGGAGAAGCGGGTCGCGGCCACCCAGCCCTCGTGGTAAATCGCCCGGTTGCAGGCCATTTCGAAGTATTGTGTCTTGCGCACTTCGGAGGCATCGTTGCCGGTGATGCTCTTGAGAAAGCTTACGCCGTCCATTGGTTTCTGTTTCGCGCCGTTGAGCACCTCCGGCGGCGTGATGCCGATGGCGTCGTAGAGCGTCGGGACGATGTCGATGGTGTGCAGGAACTGGTTCCGCACGACGCCCTTCTCCTTCATCTTCGTCGGCCACGAGACGACGATCGGATTGCGGGTGCCGCCGAAGTGGCTGGCCACCTGCTTGGTCCACTGGAACGGAGTATTCATGGCGTGCGCCCATTGGGACGGGAAGTGGTTGAACCACTTCGGACCGCCGATTTCGTCGATGTGCTTCAGGGCGTCCTGCCACCGCTCCGGGTAGCCGTTGAAATACAGGTTCTCGTTGAGGCAGCCTTCCAGTCCGCCCTCGGCGCTGGCGCCGTTGTCCCCGGCGATGTAGACGAAGATCGTGTTGTCACCGCCCGGCATGGCGCGCACCGAATCCACGATCCGGCCCATGTGGTGGTCGACGTGGGCGGCGAACCCGGCGAACACTTCCATCATCCGGGCGTACACCTTCTTCTGGTCTGCGTTCAGCGTATCCCAAGCTGGCAGCCCCTCACTCCGTTCGGTGAGCTTGGCGTCAGCCGGGATGATCCCGAGCTTCTTCTGCCGGGCGAACGTCTCCTCGCGATACTTGTCCCAGCCGCCGTCGTATTGGCCCTTGAACTTGTCGATCCACTCTTTGGGGGCATGGTGCGGGGCGTGGTTCGCCCCCGGGGCGACGTAGAGGAAGAACGGAGCATCCGGCGAGATACTGGTCACTTTGCGAGTCCAGGCGATGGCCTTGTCGGCCATGTCCTCGGTCAGGTGGTAATTCGGGTCGCTGTTCTTCGGGGCGAGGTTGCGGTTCTCGTACAGCACCGGGTTCCATTGATCGGTGTCCCCACCATTGAACCCGTAGAAGTAGTCGAACCCGAGGCCGTTGGCCCAGCGGTCGAACGGCCCGGCGGCGCTCGTCTCCCAATCGGGCGTGTTGTGGTTTTTGCCGAGCCAGGCGGTCATGTACCCGTTCTGGCGGAGCACCTCGCCGACCGTACCGCAACTCCGCGGAATCACGCCGGTGTAGCCGTCGTACCCGGTGGCCGCTTCGGTGATGACCCCGTTGGCGGTGACGTGGTGGTTGCGGCCGGT
>CAMAYU010000273.1 GCA_945862235.1 Schlesneria paludicola DSM 18645 | reverse complement strand
GCGCTTCGCCGCCCCCAGATTGGGGGTGAATCCCGCTTCGCTGGGGGCCGCGAAGCGCCGACCCCAGCCACACTCGGGAAGTGATTGCGGCCCCGCTCCTTACCGTGTTGTGATTGTTCCGCAAAAAAGAGGACGGGCGATCCAGCCCGTCCTCTCGTTGCAATGAAACCTCACGTCAGGTTGCGTTCGCGAATCCAGTCGGTGTGAGACATCTGGCCGCGGGGCTTGTCAGTGCGTTCATACGTGTGGGCACCGAAGTAGTCTCGCTGGGCTTGCAGCAGATTGGCGGGGAGGCGGCCGTTGCGATAGCCGTCGTAGTACGAGAGGGCGGCGCTGAAGACCGGGATCGGGAGGCCAAGTTGGACCGAGGTCGAGATGACTCGCCGCCACGACGGTTGGGCTTTGTCGATGGCGGCTCGGAAGAAGTCGTCGAGCAGGAGGTTCTCAAGCTGCGGGTTCTTGTCGAACGCCGCCTTGATGTCGCCGAGGAACCTCGATCGGATGATGCAGCCGCCGCGCCACAAGAGGGCGATGTTGCCGTTGTTCAGCTTCCACTTGAACTCCTTCGCGGCGGCGTCGAGTTGCACGTAGCCCTGCGCGTAGCTGCACAGCTTCGAGGCGTAGAGCGCTTGGCGAACGTCTTCGATGAACTGCGTCTTGTCGCCGGTAAACTTGGCGTCGGCCGGGCCTTTCAGCACGGCGCTGGCTCGGACGCGAGCGTCCTTCTGGGCGGAGAGGCAGCGGGCGTAGACCGCTTCGGTGATGAGGGTCGTCGGCACGCCGAGATCGAGCGCGTGCTGGCTCATCCACTTCCCCGTCCCCTTCTGACCGGCGGTGTCGAGGATCATGTCCACGAGGTACTCACCCGACTCTTTGTCCTTCACCGTGAAGATGTCGCGGGAGATCTCGATGAGGTAACTCTCCAGCTCTCCTTCGTTCCACGACTTGAAGACCTTGTAGAGTTCGTCGTTGGTCAGACCGAGGGTGTTCTTCAGGATGAAGTAGGCTTCGCAGATGAGCTGCATGTCGCCGTATTCGATCCCGTTGTGAACCATCTTCACATAGTGCCCGGCCCCGGCTTCACCCACCCAATCGCAGCAAGGGATGTCGTTGTTCGGGCCGACTTTGGCGGAAATCTTTTGGAAGATGTCCTTCACAAACGGCCACGCTTCGACGTGCCCGCCCGGCATGATGCTTGGGCCTTTCAACGCACCTTCTTCACCACCCGAGACGCCGGTCCCGATGAACCGCAGCCCGGCTGCTTTGATGTCGGCATCGCGGCGATTGGTGTCGGCGTAGTCCGAGTTCCCGCCGTCGATGATGATGTCGCCGGGCGAGAGGAGCGGCTTGAGTTGCTCGATGACGCCGTCCACCGGCGCACCCGCCTTCACCATGATCATGACTCGCCGCGGAGCCTTCAGACTCCCGACGAACTCTTCGAGCGTGTGGTAGCCCTTAATTCGGTCGGTCGTCCCGGCGTGAACCTTGTCCGCCGGTTCGTCCTTCAGCCCACCCACGAACTTGTCCGTGGTGTCCGTCGTCCGGTTGTAGACCGCGACAGAAAAGCCATTGTTGGCCATGTTCAAAACCAAGTTCTGACCCATCACGGCCAGGCCAACCAAACCAATATCGTGCTGTGACATGAGAAGTCGTTTCGTCCTCTAGGAGTATTCGAGCGTAAGTTAAAAGTCTGTGGGATCCGCGAGGGCGATCTCCTACCGCTGAATCCGGGCCGAGCCACCCTTGGCGAAGGCTTCGACTTGTTCGACGGTGGACATCGTGGTGTCGCCGGGGAAGGTGGTGAGCATTGCGCCGTGTGCCCAGCCGAGGCGAAGAGCTTCGTCGGGGGATTTGCCTTTGAGCAGGCCGTAGATGAAGCCCGCTGCGAATCCGTCGCCGCCGCCGACGCGATCGACCACGTCGAGATGACACGTGGGAGCCTGGTACGTTTGGCCTTCGATCCAGCAGACGGCACTCCAGTCGTGGCTGTTGGTCGTGTGAACTTCACGCAGAGTCGTGGCGACGACCTTTACGTTGGGGAGCTGCTTGGCGACATCGCCCATCATGCCGAAGAAGGCGGACGGGTCGATCTTCGACTTCGATTCGACATCCGGTCCCGTCAGGCCGAGTCCCTTCTGCAAGTCCTCTTCGTTGCCGATGAGGACATCGACGTGTTCGCAGATGCGGCGCAGGGTCGCTTGAGCCGTACTCAGCCCGCCGGAGATTTGCCACAGCTTCGCGCGGAAGTTCAGGTCGAGCGAGGTCACGGCTCCAGCGGCCTTCGCGGCCTTCATCCCTTCGATGACCAGCTCGGGAGTTGTCTTCGACAGCGCCGAGAAAATGCCGCCGCTGTGGAACCAGCGGATGCCACCCGCAAAGATCGACTTCCAATCGAAGTCGCCCGGCTTGAGTTGTGCCGCCGCTTCGTTGCAGCGGTTGTAGAAGACGACCGGAGCGCGAACGCCCTTTCCTTGGTCGCTGAAGACGGTCGCCATGTTCGGGCCGGTGACGCCGTCGTGTTCGAAGTGCTTGTAGAACGGCTTTACGCCCATTGCGCGGACTCGCTCGGCGATCAAGTCGCCGATCGGATAGTTCACCATCGCGCTGGCCACGCCGGTGTTCATGCGGAAGCAATCAGAGAGATTCGCCGAGACGTTGAACTCGCCACCACTGACGTGAATCTTGCACTCGGTCGCCTTGCGGAACGGAATGATGCCGGGATCGAGCCGATGGACGAGAGCACCCAACGAGAGAAAGTCCAAAGCGCCAGTTGACGGGATGTTCAGCATGAGATTCCTTCAAGGATCGTTCGAGAAACAGTGGCCAAGCTTAAAAACTGTGATCGGGGGGCTAATACATGTGATCGGAAGTCGCGACCCCACCGGGCTTGCCCCGGTGGCTCGCAGGTTTCTGCACTACTCGTCGTTTCGGCTCAAGCGAGTAGCGAAAAAGTAGTGCAAACACCTGAATCCACCGGGGCAAGCCCGGTGGGGATTGTGTGCGTCATAACGCGGTGAATTGGTTGGAAGGCCGGAGCCACTTTCTCCATTTCCGCCGCTTTGCCGCCGGTCGCGGCGGGGCGGTATGATATCGGCCGCTCTCGGGCAGTTCAAAAGCCCGACGCAGGTTTCTGTGAGTCACGAGGTACTCCAGCAGCACTTTCTTCCGGTCTCGTCAGCAAAGGGAATGGGATATGTTGATTCGAGTCGGCTTGCCACACCGAAGTTGCCTATGGAATACCGTGTTCGCGCTGCTCGCACTGACGTGGTTGGGCGAGCGGCCTCTTGAAGCGGCATCTTCCGATGAAGAGATCGTGGCGAAGATCAATGGCTTCGTGAAACAAGGCTGGTCCGACAGCAGTGTCACTCCATCCGAGCGGGCCGATGACGGTGAGTACGCACGCCGCGTGTCGCTCGACATTGTGGGGCACATCCCCGCGTATCAGCGACTGGTGCAGTTCTTGAATGACTCGTCGCCGGACAAACGGGCGCGGCTGGTCGATGAGTTACTCGACGACCCCGACTATGCCGAGCAGTTCTCGACGATCTGGGGCAACCTCTTGATTGGTCGCGCCAACAACCGGCGGACCAATCGCGGTGTCCTCGAACGCTGGATCAAGCGACAGTTCGAGAAGAACGCCCGCTATGACCAGTTCGTTTACGACCTGATCTCGGCCGAGGGAAACAGCGAGCAGAACGGTGCGGTCGGATTTCTGGCGGCTCATCTCAACGAGAACGCGGTCCCGGCGACGGCCATCACTGCACGGCTATTCCTCGGGTTGCAGGTCCAATGCACGCAGTGCCACAACCATCCGTTCAACGATTGGAAGCAGTCGCAGTTCTGGGGGATGAACGCCTTCTTCCGAGGAACTCGCCGCCAGGGAATGGGCAACGCCCAACGCAATGACTTCGATCTGACTGATAACGACGCCGAAAGCATCGTCTTCTTCGAGAAGCGGTCGGGCATCATGGAGGCCATCACACGGCAGTTCGTGGACGGCACGCTGGTCGTCGGTGAGTCGAACGATTCACCTCGCAAGCAACTCGCCAAATTGGTGATCGACCCGTCGAAGCCGTATCTCGGACGAGCGGCCGTGAACCGCATGTGGGCGCACTTCCTCGGTAGCGGCTTCACCCGACCAATCGATGACATGGGCCCACACAACCCGCCGTCGCATCCCGAGCTGGTCGATTACCTCGCACAGGAGTTTCAAGCAGCAGGCTATGACCAGAAGCGGCTCATCCGCTGGATCGCCGCGAGCGACGCCTACAACCTCACCAGCCGCTTCCACTCTCGCCACGATCCTGCTCCCCTCGCCCCGGCCTTGCGAGGAGAGGGGCAGGGGGTGAGGGGTTCTTCTGCACGAACGCCCACCACCGAAGAGACCGCTGGTGAGACAGCCACAGGCAACACGGCCGACGACCCGGCATCAGGACAAACGCCCCTCTTCAGCCACGTCTACGTGAAGCCATTCACCGCCGAGCAGCTTTACGATTCGCTCCTCGTCGCGACCGAAGCTCACAAGGCGGGCCGCAACTTCGAGCAATCCGAGAAGCAGCGCGACGAATGGCTCGGCCAGTTCGTTCGGACGTTCGGCACCGACGAAAACGACGAAGCCTCGTCCTTCAACGGCACCGTCCCGCAAGCCCTCGTCATGATGAACGGCGAACTCGTCCGCAACGCCCTCAGCGGCGCAAACGGCAGTTTCCTGAGACGAGTCCTCGAAGGCACAGTCTCGAAACCCGATGACGCGACGGACAAGACCAAGTCGCCGCGCACTTCAGCCTCGGCACCGCAGCCCAAGCTGACCGGGATCAAGCCGCCCAAGACGATCCCGCAAAAGATCGAAGTCCTCTACCTGACGGCCCTCGCCCGCAAACCGTCTCCCGCCGAACTGAGTGCCCTCGATAAAGCCTTCCACAACTCAGGCAACCGCGACCCAATCCTCGGCCTGCAAGATGTCTTCTGGGCGCTGCTGAACTCGAACGAGTTCAGCACGAACCACTAGAGCGTCACCGGTTCCAGAACGACGCCGAGCGTGGTCCGTCTGATGAAACGTCGCACGGTGAGCAACCTGCAATCGCCCCAATTCGTCGGATGAACCGGGTTGTTTGCGAGTGCCCGACTGCGGAGAGGGAGCGAGAACTCGTGGTTTGCCGTATCCGACGGTTATTTCGTCGTTTAGGGCGTGTGGGTTGGACTCCCACGAGTAGGAATTGGACTCCCACGAGCACGGGTTGGACCCTCACGGGCAGGAATCGGGCTCCCACGAGCACGGGTTGGGCCCCCACGGACAGGAATCGGACTCCCACGAGCACGGGTTGGGCCCCCACGGGCAGGAATCGGGCTCCCACGAGCGCGGGTTGGCGGCTGACGATCGTCGTTCGCACACTCAGCCACAGGGATCGCTCCCACAACGACTTGGAACCTACCCCCAAGCCCGTTGACCGGCGGCCAAACCTTGTTGACCGGTGTCCCTTGTCTCCCGGCCTCCTGAGGAACAGACCTCTGCTTGCCTTCTCTGTGGCCCTGCGGCTCTGTGGTTCAATCCTCTTATCCGACCTCTTTTTCCCCTTCGGCATCAACAACCAACTGCTCTCAAACGCCGCGATTCAGCTCCCCTGAGTGACGCCTGTGTTGCAAAGTGATTCGCTGCCGATATGCTGCCCCGTCCTCTGACCGATCGGTCAATTCCGTTTCGTCTCACGCACTTCAAGGAGTTTCTCATGGGCCGCATTGTTGAAGCGCTGCGCATCCCCACAGCGGATGCCATTCTGGGGCATTATGCTGGAGCGGAAGCCTCCCACGGCTCACCGATCCCGATTTCGGACGGCGTCGGCCGGACTCAATTCCAAGCCAAGCGGGACGAGTATCACGGGATGCAGGAGCAACTCATCAGTCTGTCGGAAACGCAACTTCCGATGCTGATCGAAGAGCGGACGGCCGTCTGGGGGAATGGCCCCGACGATCAAGACGGCATCTGGTCTCAACTGAAACTCTACAAGCCGATGATCCGGCTGCGGCTTGGGACGAAGCATCCGCTCAACAAGACCGTCCCGAACTTGGGCGAAGTCTACCCGAGTGCCCTCGGCAGCATCTGCTTCCGGTTTGAAGACCACTGGACCCGAGTCAACGCGGCCCTGACGGCTCTCACAAAACCGCCCCTCACGCTGGGAGCCTTCACGCTCGCCCAATTGCAGGCGGGCCACGCGACCATTGAGGCGAAGACCACCGCGATCAAGGCCCTCCAAGAAGGGACGCGACCGCTGCTGCGAGCCGAAATGGAACAGCTCTACGGCGACGTCCCCGAAGAGGAACGGGATGAGGATTCCCTCGTCGCGCTGATGCAGGGCTACACGGTCGTCATTCAAACCATGTTCGCTGGCCAACCGATCGCCCTGTCGCTCCCCAGCATCTTCCCCGCAAGCGGCCCCGCCACACTCCCCACCTTCCGCTTCAACTGGTCCGCCCCGACCGCCAACACCGTCAAAACCTGGCTCGAAACCCCCGACCTCCCCGACGCCACCACCCTCTTCCTCAAAGAGGGTGCCGTTGAACAGTCCCAATCCTTCAACCCCAACACCCCCGGCTCAATCCAATCCCAAACCTGGACCGGCCTCGTCGTCATCGACGCCCTCGACCAACTAGAACTCCAAAACCCCAACGGCACCACCCTCGCCCGAGGCGAAAGAGACGCCAGCCTCACGGAACCGCCAACCGCGTGATGGGATGTCCACCAGCACATTCCAGTAGGGTGCGTCGAGTCTTCGAGACGCACCAAGCGATCAACATCAAACCCCGGTGCGTCTCGATGACTCGACGCACCCTACGTGACTTGGAAGACCACACGTACTACGCCGCCATCCGCATTAAGAAGGATGGCGAACTGATCGACGTGGATAGCCGCCCGAGCGATGCCGTCGCGCTGGCCGTTCATTACTCGCCACACCTGCCGATCTATGTGGCCGATGAAGTGCGGGATGACGGCTCGTTTCAGAAACGACTCGTGTGCTCAACAAAGCAAGACCCCACCGGGTTTACCCCGGTGGTTCACGGGTTTCTGCACTAACTCACGTCTCCGATCAGCTCACGTCTTCGATCTACAAGAGTCCAAACCCCCGAGTAGTGCAGAGACCTGAATCCACCGGGGTAAACCCGGTGGGAATGTGGTCAAGGTGGAACGTCACGCCGTTTTTCTGATGCCCACGGCCATTCGCCGCCGTCGCTCTGATGAATCGAGCAAGGCCAACCCGCCGCGCCCCGCCGGGGTCGGGTGGTTCAAAGTTCAATCTTCGCGGGCAGGCGGCTTCACCATCGATGGAACTGTCCTTCCGCGAAGA
>CAMAYU010000272.1 GCA_945862235.1 Schlesneria paludicola DSM 18645 | reverse complement strand
GGGAAGAATTGAGGGGAGTTTGAGCGATGAGTTTCGGAAATCAAGACGGCAACTACAGGCAGCAGCGGGGATCGGGGTTCAACCTCGGAGCGCGGATGATCCCGATCGTGATCGGACTCATCGCGGTCGGCTTCACGATGGCGCGCGGTTGCCAGCAGGGGCCGTTCGGTCGTGCGCAGGTCGTGGCGATGAACCCGCAGCAGGAAGCACAGCTCGGCTTGCAGGCGTTTCAAGAAGTGTTGAGTGACGGGAACGTCGTGAGACGCGGCCCGACGGTCGAGGCGGTGCGAGAGATCACATCGCGGCTCATCAAGGCGACTCGCAATCCTGAGTTCCAGCGCCGGATCGGCATCAAAATTCCGGAGTTCGAGTGGGATGTCCAAGTCCTGCACGAGAACCAGGTCAATGCGTTCTGTTTGCCCGGCGGGAAGATGGTCGTCTATACGGCGATCCTCCCCGTCGCCGAGAATGACGCGGGGCTGGCCACTGTGATGGGTCACGAGATTTCTCACGCGCTGGCTCATCACGGTTCGGAGCGGATGGCGCAAACGCAAATCGCCAACATCGGTCTCACCGCGGCGGGAGCATCCCTGGGAGACATGGACCCCGGCAAGCGGCAGCAATTGATGCAACTGATGAACGCGGGAGCCAAGTTCGGCATCCTTGGCTACAGCCGCAGTCATGAGTCCGAAGCGGACCACATGGGGCTGTTGCTGATGGCCGCCGCAGGTTACGACCCGCGCGAGTCGATGGAATTCTGGAAGCGAATGGCTGAAGCCTCAGGTGGCAAGTCTCCCCCCGAATTCGCATCGACGCATCCCAGCCACGCGACGCGCATTCACGACTTGACCGGTTGGATTCCGGACGCGCTGCCGCTGTACGAGCAAAGCGAAATGAAGACTCGGCCACGTGTGTTGCCCGGTGTGGAGTGACATCGCTTTATCGAGGGAGTGACTGATGAGTCGCAGAACGGTGATTCCTTCGCGAGTCTTGCTCGTCGGCATCATGCTGAGCCTGATGGGATGGGTTGCCGCCGTCACGGGAGCGGATGCTGTTCCTCGCCCTTCCCACGGGAAGGGAGGCGCGGTCGGGACGTTTGCGAACGAGACCATCGACATCGACGGGCAGTCGCGCGAGTACCGGTTGGTCGTTCCCCAATCGGTCGATGGGGTGAAGCCGGTGCCGGTGTTGTTCGCCTTTCATGGGTTTCTCGTCGATAGCAAAGACGTGATGCCGGTCTACTCGCAGCTCGACAAGCTGGCGGAGAAGGACGGGTTCGTGCTGGTCTATCCGAACGCTCAGGACCGAGCTTGGAAGTTGTTGCCGGTGCTGGCCAAGCATGACTTTGCCTTCTTCGACCAACTGCTGGCCCATCTTTCTGCGAAGTACAACCTCGATCAGAACCGTGTCTATCTGTGCGGCATGTCGAACGGAGCCTACTTCTCGCACCTGCTCGCGTCGCAACGGAGCGAGGTCGTCGCGGCGATCGGTTGTCATTCCGGTGGGTTGGGCTTGTTGGCACGCCGCGAACCGAAGGTGAAGCACAAGTACGGCGTCTTCATCGCGCATGGTGAGGCTGATTCGATTGTGAAGGTGGAAGAAGGTCGGAAGGCGCGTGACGCCTACAAAGAGTGGGGCTTCCCTCACGAGTACCTCGAAATCCCGCAGCTCAATCATTTTTGGGGAATCAAGGGCGAAGTGAACGAGAAGATGTGGAAGTTCTTCGAGTCGCATCCGCTGGATGCGAAGTAAGGGGCGGCGGGACATGAGAGGACAGTCGCTGTCCGGGAATTGGCCCGCTATCTTCTCGCCGTTCATTCCTCTCGAACGCGAATAGGGACCAACGATGCAGCTCGGATTTGTCAGTGCCATTCTGCCCGAACTTTCTCTCACCGATGTGGCGGGCGTTGCCAAGTCGTCGGGGTATTCGTGCGTGGAAGTCATGTGCTGGCCGGTCAGTAAGGCCGAGCGACGTTATGCGGGGGTGACGCATCTCGACGTGGTGGACTTCACGCAGGCGAAGGCTGATGAAGTGAACGGGATGATGGCCGCGATGGGCATCGCGATCAGCGGACTCGGTTATTACCCGAACCCGCTCGCACCCGATGAAGCGGAGGCGGGGCGGTATGTCGAACACCTCGGTCGCGTGATTAAAGCGGCATCGCTACTCGGGCTGACTCGCGTCAACACGTTCATCGGGCGCGACTGGACCAAGTCGGTCGATGAGAACTGGTCGCGCTTCTGCTCGACATGGAAGCCGCTCGTGAAGCTGGCCGAAGATCACGGCGTGCGAATCGGAATCGAAAACTGCCCGATGTTGTTCTCGAAAGATGAATGGCCCGGCGGGAAGAATCTCGCCACGTCACCGGCCATTTGGCGACGGATGTTCAATGAGATCCCCAGTTTGTCGCTCGGGCTGAACTACGATCCGTCGCACATGATCTGGCAGCACATGGACTACTTGCAGCCGATCCGGGAATTCGCCGATCGGCTGGTTCACATCCACGCGAAGGACGTGCGGATCGACAAGGACAAGCTCGATCAAGTCGGCATTCTCGCGCACCCGAATCTCTACCACACCCCGAAGTTGCCGGGCTTGGGCGACGTGAACTGGGGGCAGTTCTTCAGCGTGCTGACCGATGTTGGGTATCGCGGCCCGGTCTGCGTCGAGGTAGAAGACCGCGCGTATGAAGGATCGCTCGAACTGCGGATCGAGTCGCTCAAGCAGAGCGCGGCGTACTTGAGGCAGTTCGTGGTGGGATAACAGTGCCGTCTGACACGACATTCGGTTTTGGTGAGCCGGGTGCCGTCAGGCCCCGGATTTTTTGTCTCGAAATCCGGGGCCTGACGGCACCCGGCTCACCACATTGTTCCCCGTTCCCCCTCCTCTGAAAAGAAACTCAATGTCATACACCTACGACGACCTTGCCAAGATGATCGACCATTCGCTGCTCAACCCGACACTGACGGAGGCCGATCTGATTGCGGGCTGCAAGCTGGCCGTGGCGTACAACGTAGCGAGCGTTTGCATCCTGCCGTACTACGTCAGTCGCTGTGCCGCGTTACTCAAAGGCTCGACGGTCAAGCCGAGTACCACGATCGGGTTCCCGCACGGGGGGCACACGACCGCGATCAAGTTGGCTGAGGCGAAGCAGGCTCTGGCGGACGGCTGCCAAGAGTTGGATATGGTCGTGAACATCAGCCAAGTGTTGAGCGGCCAGTGGGACTATGTGCGCGAGGACATTCGCGCGGTGGTCGAAGTCGCTCACGCGGCCGGTCAGAAAGTGAAGGTCATCTTCGAGAACTGTTACCTGAAGGACGAACACAAAATCCGGCTGTGCGAGATCTGCGGCGAACTGAATGCCGACTGGGTGAAGACCTCGACCGGCTACGGCACGGGCGGCGCGACGCACGATGATTTGAGGCTGATGCGCAAGCACGCCCCGGCTCACGTGCAGGTCAAAGCGGCGGGAGGCGTCCGCGATTGCGACGGGCTGCTCGCCGTGAGAGAGATTGGCGTGACTCGCTGCGGTGCGAGCAAGACGGCCGAGATTCTCGACGAGTGCCGCAAGCGACTTGGACTATCCGCGATCAACGTCGCGAAGGGGACGAGTGCGGGGTATTGAGCGTCGTAGCATGGGCACTTTTGTCGGTCGCGTCACTCTTGCCCGTCCACACTTTCACTCCATCGACGGGCGGACGGGCAGAAGTCCCCATCCTACGAGTCGCGTTGGAGCAGCCTTCACGCGACGGCGCGGAGGACGAGCGACGTGTTGTTGCCGCCGAATCCGAAGGAGTTCGAGACGGCGACGGACACCGCGTGGCTGACGGCGTGGTGCGGGACGTGGCGGAGCATTGCGCAGTCGGGATCGGTTTCATAGAGGTTGATCGTCGGCGGCAGCATCTGGCGTTCGAGGGCGACTAAGCACGCGGCCGCTTCGACGGCGGCGGCGGCACTGAGCAGGTGGCCCGTCATGCTCTTGGTCGAGCTGATCGGAATGTCGCCGACTGAGTTGCCTAGCACCGCTTGCAGGACGCGCGCCTCACCGACATCACCGACGCAGGTCGAAGTGGCGTGAGCGTTGATGTAGCTAATCTCACTCGCGCCGACATTGGCGTTGTGAAGAGCTTGCCTCATCGCGGCAATCCCTTGAGCCGGTTCGGGGCAGGGGATGACGAGATGATGCGCGTCGCTGGTCCCGGCGAATCCGGCGACCTCGGCATAGCCGCGAACTCCGCGCGAGCGTGCATCGGTCTCACGCTCAAGAATGAACAGCGCACCGCCGTCACCGAGAACCATGCCATCACGGTGCTTGTCGAAGGGCCGCGAGGCCGCTTGCGGAGCATCGTTCTTGCGGGAGAGTGCCCGCAGATTTCCGAAGCCCGCCATCGACAGGGGCGACACTCCGTTGTCGATGGCTCCCGCGAGACAGACATCGGCCCAGCCGAGTTGCAACCAGCGACGGGCTTCGGCCAAGGCCCAATTCCCGCTGGCACACGCGGCAGAAATGGTGAGCGTCGGCCCGCGCAGCCCCAGTCGGCGTTGAGCTTTCGTCACGACCGACTCATCGTCGAGACCGGCGTTTCGCAAACGGTGTCCGCCGCGCTGTCGATCGGGTTCCCACATCTGCATCCATTCGGCACCCATGCCCAGAATCAGGCCGACTCGCAACCCGTGTGTATCGAGCTGCGCGTCACTGAGCGCTGTTCGTCCGCACCAGTGTGCCATCTGTTCGAGACGTAGCAGTGACGCGAACTGGCTCTCGTCATCCCCCTCGGGGCAGTGAATGTCCCCCGCGAGACCGGCGATCTGGCTGGGATGTTCATCGACGTTGAATCGTTCGACCCGATGAATGCCCGAACGTCCTGCGAGCAGGTTTTCCGCGAACTCGTCGTACCGGTGTCCCAACGAAGTCGTCAGTCCAACACCGGTGATCCAAACAGCAGGTCGCTGTGACATGAGCGGCTCGAAGTGGCAAGAGGTGTGAGGCACGGCTGCGGATCAGCTCGCTGCACGCAAATCGGACGCGGCTTGATCGGATGTGGTCGTCGAGTGGGCCGCGGAACTGGCCGAGTTCCAGACGAGTTCGGCACGCAGGCCATCGCAGAGTGGTGCGATGACGTTGAGGTTTTGCAGCTCCTTGTGGAGCAACGTTGTCAGCAGCGAGAGCCAACTGGTCGAGTGGCTGTTGCCCGTCGAGGTCACTGATTCTTCAAAGGCATCGTGATCGGGAACGATCCGAAAACTCAAACCGCCTCGAACGTCGCGAGGTGGCTTGAGAGCCAGTGCCAGTGCGTGACAGCGGCATTCTTCCGTCGGCGCTCCGCTGGCATCGACATTCAATTCGGGAGTCCAGCCAGCCAATACCAGCCACACGCCGGGAAGGTTGAACTCATCCAACATGGACGTGGCGGCCAACAGCGCCTGCCCCTCGCCATCGCTTCCGCCGCCGACTCCCACGTTGGGGCCGTGGCTACCGATCGCGAGACTGATCGTGCTGGATGTGGAATGCAGCGACCGATGGGGAACAACTTGAACGGACGTGTTCCATGGTCCTTCGCGATCGAATTTTTCGAGCGACTGTGCGAAGAAGGAGCGACCGATAAAGCGTGTCGAAGCGACGATGCCCCACGCTTCAAAGTCCGCTGTGGTGGACTTCATCTTGCGCATGGCCTCGCCGACGGCAAACAAGGCGGCCAGTGTTTGCTCATCGCAATGGCGTGCCACCGATGGTGCGAGTGGCATTGCGGTGTGGGCTTCGGGCGACTTGCGGATGCTGGCGAGAAGCTCGCCTGTGAGATTGGCAACACCAAACGCGGCGATGCCGCATTCGAGAGTCACGCTGCTGTCGGGACTCATGCCGAGTGAGGAGTTGGACTCCGTCATCGACAATGAGGATTGGCAAGCGGCAGACACGACGGACTCCTTCCCGCGCGGGGCAGCATTCACGACTCAAACCGCCGTCAGGGACGACAGTTCCCAACGCCCAAGCGAGTGGGGCGAGGGAGTTTAGTGATCCCGCCGTTTGCGGATAGACCGGTTTTCGAGTTTTTAAAGGCACGCAAAATCGGCTGAGTGAGGCCGCGCGCGGTCGAGATCGACGCGCTGTCGTTACATCCCTCTTGCGGCCCCGTTCCTAAGTGTCATTGGGCGTCCGCCGACTGTTTCTTTGAAAACGGGCTTACGCCTAAGAATCAGGGGGCTGACGCCGTCCCGCTCAGAACCCTCTTACTTCCCACCACGCGGTTAAACGATTCAGACGAGTTCGCCGCGTGCGAAAGCCGGGATTGTGTGAATTCTCGAAACCTGATTTCATCCCGCCCCGCTGCGGATGGACGAGGCGTTCATTCGATGCGTGCGACGCCAATTTGGAGGGCACCGACGATGTCACGCGATGAGATTCGAGATGTCTTAATGGATTTGTTCGAGGATGAAACCGGTGAAGAGGTCTCGTCGTTGAATGATGACCAGAGCTTGGCCGAGCAACTTGGACTCGATTCGGTCGATATGGTGAGTCTGATCATGCAGCTCGAACGACGGTTCAAGATTCGGCTGGCTCACGAAGAGCTGGCTCACGCCCAGCAGTTGGGCCAGTTGATCGGCCTCGTACAGAGCAAGCTGAGCGTTGGTACTCGCGCCGCCGCATGATGCTCACACCAACCCGAAGTGTGAATGAGGGCGTGAGCGAGAGCGAGCGTATCGGAGGGCTGGGATGCGAGTGCGTCTTGAAGCGTGCGGCCTTGGTTACGCGGCGGGTTGCTGTGTGCGGCCTCACGGGTTGAGACGCTGCTTGACCCATGCACCCGCGGCCGCGCGCGTGTAGACGAACCGGTCGTGCAGTCGGCTGGGGCGACCCTGCCAGAATTCGATCCGCTCGGGTGTGAGGCGGTAGCCGCCCCAATGCTCGGGCCGCGAGATCGAACCGTGAGCGAAGCGGCGTCGCAATTCTTCGACGCGCCGTCCGAGTGTCTCCGCCGAATCGAGTGGTTCACTTTGCGCGGAGGCCCACGCGCCGAGTTGGCTCTGCATTGGACGCTCTGCGAAATACGTATCCGACTCTTCGACCGACATTCGCGCGACCGTCCCTTCGATGCAAATCTGCCGTTCGACTTCCTTCCAGTGCAGCACGAGTGCGGCGTGCGCGTTCGCCGCCAACTGGCGTCCCTTGCGGCTGTCGTAGTTCGTATAGAAGTCGAAGCCGCGCGCGTCGGCTCCGCGCAGGAAGACGATGCGGGCGCTCGGCCGTCCGTCGGGCGAGACCGTGGCGAGCGTCATCGCTTCCCAATCCGAGACCTTCGCCGCTCGTGCCTCTTCCACCCAGAGTTGGAACTGAGCGAACGGATCGCTCAGCAACTCGGCGCTTCTGAGTGGCGGGAAGTTGAACTCGCGATGTTCGACGGGGAGTGTCATTGGGGGGCAGTCCGTTGCGGGAAGAATGG
>CAMAYU010000271.1 GCA_945862235.1 Schlesneria paludicola DSM 18645 | reverse complement strand
GCGGCACGGCGCTAGTCGCCGGTAAACGGAGTTGTGTTTCCAAGCAAAGAACCGGCGGCTAGCGCCGTGCCGCTCACGGAGTGAGTGCCATTGGGCGTCAGCCCCCCGGTTCTTCTGAAGAGGGCTTACGCCCAAGAACCGGGGGGCTGACGCCACCCCGCTCAGATGTCTCATCACGGATCGCGCGAGGTATAAACACTCGCCACCCCAAAATACTCAGCGAACCGAGTCGCGCGCACCGTGCGTCCTTGCTCACGCTTCGGGTTGATGTCTACTCGCACTCGTTATCCATCGACCTCGAAAGTTGACGACCCGATGAAAGTTCAGCAGTTTCTCGAACATCACGGTTTGACGCAGAACCCGTTCTCGCAAGAGGACGCTCAGACCGATCCCCTCTTCCAGCAGCACTGTTCGCACGGGACGTTTCATCCCGCGTGGGACAAAATCTACGGTGATCCCGCCACTCCCGCGACGGCCGTCGTCTTCGGCGAGAAGGGTGCGGGAAAGACTGCCATCCGCTTGCAGATCGTCGAACACACCGCCGAGTACAACAAGCAGCATCCCGACGCGCGGGTCTTCGTCATCGAGTACGACGACTTCAACCCGTTTCTCGATTGCTTCAATGGCAAGGTCTCATGGCCGGGTGCGACGCCCGAACGAACGCTGGCTCGCTGGCGGTTGTGGGACCACATCGACTGCATCCTGTCGCTCGCCGTCACGCAACTCATCGACGACATCTTGAACGAGCGGATCGATGGGAAGCCGCTGCCGTTTGAAGTGCAGGGAGACCGTCTTCAAAAGCTGACGCGGTCTCAGAAGCGTGACTTCCTGATGCTCGCCGCCTTCTACGATCGCAGCACCGATGTAGCTTTGCAGACGCGCTGGACGAGTCTGCGTCGCAAGCTGAGGTTCTCGAACTGGCAGACGTGGAAGGAACTCGGCATCGGCGCGGCGGTCTCGCTGGGGATGTTCGGTCTGCTCGCTGACTTCGGTTGGCTGGCGAGCTTCTTCTCATCGTGGTGGGTTTGGGCGATCATCGTCGCGGGCTGGTTGCCGTGGCTGATTCGTCAGTCGAGTGCCCTCTGGCTGGCGTGGAAGATCAACCGACAGATTCGAGTTCTCGACCGTCAGACCAACACACTGCGCGGGACGCTCACGAGTCTCGAAGCGAAGGACATTGCCGGCCAGCCTCTGCCGTCGCGCGAACGGAGCGACGACCGGTACGAGCTGCTTGGCAAGTTGCAGTCGATCCTCAAGACGGCCGGGTTTGAGTCGATCACGATTCTGGTGGACCGCGTCGATGAACCGCATCTCATCAACGGATCGGCCGACCGGATGAAGGCGTTCCTGTGGCCGATGTTCGACAACAAGTTCCTCAAACATCAGGGACTCGGCTTCAAACTGCTTCTGCCGATTGAAGTGAGTCTGTTCCTCCAGCGTGAGGACAAAGAGTTCTACGAACGCTCACGGCTCGACAAGCAGAACCTGATCCGCTCGCTGGAGTGGACCGGCGAGTCGCTCTTCGATCTCGCCAACGACCGCATCACTGCCAGCCATCCGAAATCAACGGCAGCGGCGACGAGTGACACCAACACCACCACGCCCTCGGCCAGCGAGGCCACTTCCAAGCCCACTGTCCCGGCCAAACTAAAGGCTTGGTTCGACGACGCGATCTCTGAACCAGAACTCGTCAGCACCCTCGCCCGCCTGCGAGTCCCCCGCCACCTGTTCAAGTTCCTCCACCGCCTGCTCGTCGAACACTGTCACCGCTACACCGACGAAACCCCCCGCTGGCAAATCGGCCGCGAAACCTTGCAGTCCACACTGGCCGTCTACATGCGCGATCTCGAAGCGTATGACCGTGGCTTGGGAACCGGCTGAGAAAGCAGGACTATCAGTGGGTGCTTGGACTACTTCGGCTTCCAATCTTGACTCATCGAGTCAAGTTCTAGTTTTTGACTTCAACGTAGCCTTCATCGCTCCGCGTGAAGTCAGCCGTGCGCGAATTCAGCGTTGACTGTTCCTCGACCTCACCACTGACTCGGCTATCTTCACGCGGAGCGATGAAGGCTACGTTGGTCTGAGACGCAGCCCTCGCTGGAGTCATCGGAACGCACCACATTGAATGTGCCGCTTCCAAATGGAGCGTTCCGAAGACTCCACTCACCCACGACTGGAAGGCCACAATCATGCCGGGCTGCGTTTTCAGAGCGTCTGGAGTGGACTTCGATGTGGATGCCTTCTGGGCCGCATCGCCGTGGCAAGAGTACTCGGATCAAGTCTTTCATCGTGGGAGCCCGACCAAGTCCCCAAAATTGAAACCGGTGTTTGAACTCTCTGGCTTCAACTTTGGAATCTCCGACTACCATGAAGATCAGTTGGAGCAGCAGATTCAGGATTCGATTGAGTTCCTGACTGAAGACCGTGCTGAGTTGGAACGCTTGGCCGCGTTCCCCGGTGTCGATGAAATGGTTCTGAACATCGGGCTGTTTTGGTGGTCCGACACGATCTGCCAAACTCACGAACTACCGCCTGAGCTATTGCGGCTGGCGGGCGAATTTGGCGTCGCCGTTGCGTTGAGTATCTACGGAGTGGACCGAGATCGGCCGATTGATCGCGAGGGCGAAGACCCCTCACCCTAACCCTCTCCCCGCAAAGCCGGGGCGAGGGGACAAGGCGCTCGCGAATCGAGGTCGTCGAGAGTTCTCACCTCGCGCGGCCGAGCAGCTCGCGGTAGATCGCGAGGGCTTCGCGGTACTCTTCGACGGCGTCGTTGGCGAGGACTCCCTCGTGGCGTTTGAGTTCTCGTTCGATCCGTTCGATGAAGTGTTCGACTTCGGCCTTCTTCGGCGCGAGCGGCTGGCCGGGGACATCGACGAAGACCGGCGCGGTGTGAGCGAAACGGACTCGCTTCGTGGGGTGTGACTCGAAGCAGCGGACGGCCAGCCAGCCGGAGCCTTCGAGCTGGAGGGACTCGTCGAGCGAGACGGTGAAGCTGCCGTTGGCTTGCTTCTGAGCTGTCGGCCGGATCGTGCGAGCGACAGCGCCATTGATGAGAACTTCCACGCGGTCGAGCGGCGCGAGCGAGGCGGCTGTTCCTGTGATGCGGATCGTTTTGGAAGCGGTCTCCGACCGGAACGTGTGGCCTGCGTCTTTGCCGTTGAACTGAATCTTCAGCAGCGGTCCCGTCGTGATGAAGCTTCTTCCTGCGAGCAGCCCCTCGCGCCACTTCGCGAAGGTGAACTCACCCGGTACGTGGACGTAGACGCGACTGAAACCGAACGGCACGGGATGGACACCGGCCCCCGTTCCGGCGGACGGCATCATCCGGAAGCCACAGTTGAGATAGGCGTAGTACGACTGGAAGCCGAAGTCGATCCAGCCCCACTCGGTGAAGCCCTTCTCGTTCAGTTCGAGGTTCATGTACTTCGCGGCGGCGTCGAACGTCCACGAGCTGTGAGCGAATTCGGTCTGCCAACAGTGGTTGTTCGCCAGCTCAAACAGATCGACCTTCATCAGCGGCACGATCATCGGCGACCACGCCCACGAATGCTTTTCCAAGTCGAGGAACGCGCCGTCGGCATGAGCCTGCTCGGCGATCCGCTTGACCGGCGGAATCCCCTTGTCGAGCCGCGTTCGTTGCCCGCAGATCAGGACCGCGCCGAGCGTGTGCGACTTCCCGCCGACGGTGAAGATTTCGTACTCGGTGTTCAGCGGATAGATGCCGTGAGTCCGATCGACGGCGATCCACTCGGGCTGCGGAGCCGGTGCCGTGACGCGGTTGCCCGTGGTCGGATCGGTGTCGGCTGCCGTGACCCAGTGCGACAGCGGCGTCGCCACGTTGATGTCTTCTGCGAGGACTAGGTTCGGCATGTCCGACAGCGGCCGATGCGCGTGAATGTCTCCCGAGTACCAACCTTGCTCGGCCATGTTGATCCACCGCCGGATCGGCGACGTGACTTCAATTCCCTGCGTGTCGCCGTCCTTGGGTTTCGCGATCACAATCTCTTGAACGAGCGGCACGAATTCTTTGCCTCGTTCGACGGTGATCGTGTACGTCCCCGGCGGAACGTCGACGACGAACGGATGTGCCGACAGAGTCACATGCTGTTCGAGACTGTTCGGTCCCGCCTGCCGCTTGAACTCGAATGCCGTCCCCTCGGGCGAGGCCGACTTGGGGAAGTACCACTTGCCGTCAGCCCCTTTCACGTAGAGGCGCGCACCAACAGGAAGCTGGCTGTCGGCATCGATCACTTGGCCGCGCAACGGGACCGTCGGCTCTTGAGCCGTCGCAGCCGAAGCTCTCACGACAACAGAAGTCCAACCGATCAGAGCCAGCAGAAACCAACGGAACGAAGTCGGCATGAGTGTCCTCACGATGCAATGAAGGGAGTGCTTTGAAGAGTCTCGCAGGCGGGCCGTATAGTACCGCGAAACCGTCTGAACGGAGACCGACCCCAATTCCACATCCCCACCGGGCTGGTTCCGGTGGAATCAGGTTTTTGCACTACTCCTGCGACATTTGCTCAACAGCCGCGACAGGGCCAAAGGGAGGGCGAGTAGTGCAGAAACCTCTTTCCACCGGGACCAGCCCGGTGGGGTTGCGACTAACCTTGAAGCACCATGACCACAGCAGACCAAACTCCACCCAGCCGCTTCGTTGTGGGACTCGATCTCGGGACGACGAACTCGGCGATGGCTTATGTCGATGCGCATGAGACGCCGCGCCGCATCCGCACGTTTGCGATCCCTCAAGTGGTCGCGCCGGGACAGATCGAAGCGCGAGACACCTTGCCATCGTTTCACTATCAGCCCGCAAGTGGTGAGTTTCCGGATGACTCGACACGAATGCCGTGGAGCAATATCCCGGACGCTCCTGCAGTCGTCGTCGGTCACTTCGCGCGCGACCACGGGACGCTCGTCCCCGGTCGGATGATCTCGTCGGCGAAGTCGTGGCTCTGTCATGCGGGAGTCGATCGAACGGCGGACCTCTTGCCGTGGCAGGGGGCTGAGGATGTCGAACGACTCTCGCCGGTCGCCGTCAGCGCGCGGTATCTGCAACACGCGCGAAAAGCGTGGGACGCGCAGTTTCCCGAGCATCCGTTGTGTCAGCAGGACTTTGTCCTCACGCTCCCCGCGTCGTTCGATGAGGTGGCTCGCGAGCTGACCGTGAAGGCCGCAAAGCAGGCGGGGCTGACGCGCATCGTTCTGATCGAAGAGCCTCAAGCGGCCTTCTATGCGTGGATCGACAAGCACGCGGCGAACTGGAGTGACCTCGTGTCGCCCGGTCAAAAGATTCTGGTGTGCGATGTCGGCGGCGGGACGAGCGACTTCACACTGATCCGCGTGAAGCAGGGTGAAAGTGGCACCGTGCAGTTCCATCGCGTGGCGGTTGGGGATCACTTGATCCTCGGCGGCGACAACTGTGACCTCGCGCTGGCACATCACATCGAGCGACGACTCAAGGGAGACGGGCATCTCGAACCGAGGCAATGGAGCGTCCTCGTCCGGAGTTGTCGGCAGGCCAAAGAAGTCTTGATGGCCGACGACGCGCCAGACAAATGGACGCTGACATTGCCCGGCGGTGGATCGAAGCTGATCGGCGGTGGCCTGCAAGTCCCGATCACGCGCGACGAGGTGCGCGAGCTGCTGGTCAACGGCTTCTTCCCGGAAGTGCCGCTCGATGCGAAGCCCCTCGTGTCGCAATCCGGCTTTCAAGAGTTCGGGCTTCCCTACGCTGCCGATCCGGCAGTGACGACGCATCTCGCAGCGTTCCTGACCGCGCATCGGTTCGTCGCGCTGAACGAAAGTAGGATGGGCACTCTGGCCCGTCCTCTTGGTCTCGAGCAAGACGCGGACGGGCAGGAGTGCCCATCCTATGACCCGGCGCGACCCGACATCGTCCTCTTCAACGGTGGTGTCTTCGCATCGCCGATCTTGCAGCGGCGTGTGGTCGAGTCACTCGAACGCTGGTTCCGCAGTGAGACCGATCCCCACTGGACGCCGGTCGTGTTGGAGAACGAACGGCTCGACTTGGCCGTCGCGCGGGGAGCGGCCTACTACGGCATGGTCCGTCGCGGCGAAGGCGTTCGCATCGCAGCGGGTCTCGCGCGAACGTATTACGTGGGTGTTGAGAGCAATGCTTCTTCTGACTCTCAACCCTCGACCCTCAACCCTCAACCCTCCGCCCTCTGTCTCCTCCCCGCCGGGATCGAACCCGGACACGAAGTCGATCTAACGCAGCGGCAGTTCGAGTTGCTCGTGTCGCAGCCGATCGAGTTCCCGTTGTATGTGTCGAGCATCCGGCTGACGGACAAGCCGGGCGATCTCGTCGCGATCGATCCCGAGCGGATCAGGGCCTTGCCACCGATTCGGACGGTCCTCAAACAGGGCAAGTCGAAAGAGGCGGGTTCGGTGACGGTCGTCTTGCAGGCGAAACTGACGGAGATCGGGACGCTCGACCTGTGGTGTCGCGAGGTGGACGGAAAGCGTTCGTGGAAGTTGCTGTTCGATGTGAGATCGGCCACGCAAACGGATATCGCCGCGCACGATGCGGTCGGTGAACAGCAGGGAGTGTTGGACGATGACGTCCGTCGCGCTGGTGCGGCTGTCATCGCGGAGACGTTCACTGGTGACGACAAAAACTCTGCGGATCCTGATCGTCTGACGAAGCGGCTCGTCGAAACGCTGGGCATCGAGCGGGGCGAGTGGCCGACGACGTTGTTGCGACAGTTGTGGGACGCGTTGATGGAGGTCGAGTCGGGTCGGGCGCGGAGTCCTCAGCACGAGGCGCGATGGCTCAATCTAACCGGGTTCGCGCTGCGGCCCGGTTACGGGTTGGCGGTCGATGACTGGCGCGTGACCGAGACCTGGAAGAGACTCGGGGGGAAGGTCGCTCACAACACGCCCGCCTCGCGCGCTGAGTTGTCGATCTTGTGGCGACGCGTGGCGGGAGGTCTGACCGCCGGGCAACAGCAGTCACTCACGTCGCCGCTGCTCGCGACCGTTCGGACCTCGTTGCGAGCATCGACCGGTGTCTCGAAGGGGAACGACTTCGGACGCAATGCTCACGAGTCGGCCGAGACATTGCGATTGCTCGGCGCGTGCGAGTTGTTGCCGGTCACGACGAAAGTCGAATTGGGTGAGATGTTGCTCGACCTGCTCGCACGTGATCGCTTCGCCTCGCTCCGCTCCGCCGCCTTATGGGCGCTGGCCCGAGTCGGCGCGAGACGACTCGTGTACGGACCGCTCAACGTCGTGGTCTCACCCGACGTGACGACGCGCTGGTTGAATCGGCTCATGCAGTTCGACAACAGCGATCCGCTGGTCGCCTTCGCCGTGATGCAACTCGCACGCAAGACCGGCGACCGCTACCGCGACATCGACGAGACAACTCGCCGAGGAGTTCTCACGTGGATGGACCGCATCGCCGCTCCGCAACGTCACCGCGAACTGGT
>CAMAYU010000270.1 GCA_945862235.1 Schlesneria paludicola DSM 18645 | reverse complement strand
CGTCCCAACCTGCTATGCAACCGACATGCCTCACTACGACAAGAACCCACTCAACACACGCAACCCCAAGCCCCCTAACGAGTCAGACGCAACAACTACCGCGAACAGACACCGGAAAACCTTGTAAGAATGTGGGTAAGTTCAAGGCTCGTATCCCCTCTCATTCGTGGCCGCGTGAGGTTTAACAGCACCGCCACGCAAAGCCTTGACTGCGGCAATCTCAAAACAAGTCATTTTTTTCCGATTGCCACTCAGTCGAGCAGCGTCGCTTCGGCGGCCAGTCCGGGGCCGAACCCGATCGCCACGAACGGTCCCTCGGCCCGCGAGGCCCGCAGTCGGTCGAGGATGAACAACAACGTGGCCGACGACATGTTGCCGTGCTGGCGCAGGATCTCGCGCGAGATATCGACGTGACGCGAGTCGAGTCGCATCGCTTCCGTAAATGCCTGCAAGATGCGCGGCCCGCCGGGATGAACGGCCCACGTGCCGATCGACTCCGGACGATGGCCGTGATTCCCGAGCCATTCGGACAGCCACGGATGAAGGTGTTGCGCCAACAGCCCCGGCACGCTCGACGACAGCGTCATCCGAAAGCCGTGATCGCCGACGCGCCAGGTCATCGCGTCGCGCGAATCTGGCAGCACGGTCGAGCCGCTGGCCAGAATGCGGAACGGTCGTCCCGACGCGACGCGGTCTGCGTCGGCCGACTGGATCACGCACGCCGCGGCTCCATCGGAGAAGAGTGCGTTGGCGACGATCTGCTCGGGATTCCAACCGTATTGGTAATGCAGACTGCACAGTTCGACACAGCAGACCAGGACGACGGCCTTCGGATCGGCGGCGACGAACGCGCGGGCCACTCGCAGCGCATTGAGCGCCGCATGACAACCCATGAAGCCGACCTGCGTCCTCGCCACGGTGGGCTTCATGGGCAACTGGTCGATCAGGACGTAATCGAAGCCCGGTGCCGAGAAGCCACTGCACGACACCGTGACCAGATGCGTGACGCTCCGCGATTCGACGCCGCTCTGCTCCAACGCCTTCGTCGCAGCCTCGACTGCCAGCGGACCGGCGGCTCGCTCGAAGAACTCCAGTCGCTCGCCCGTGGTCGGCCCGGCGGGCGATTCCGGAGTGCGAGCCGTGTAAAACTCCTGCCGCTCGGCCAGCGTGCCGTCGGACCGATTCAAGATCACCAGGCGACGAGTCTCCACGCCCGAGAAGCGGTAGAGTCCCTCGATCAACCGCGCCTGATCGGGTTTGTCGCAGCAGTAAGCGGCCGAAGCTTCCCCGGCCAGCGTCTGCGAAATCTCATGGCGAGGGACCGCAGTCCCGATTCCGGCCATCACGACATCCATTCGCGCACCAACCTTCCGTGTACTCGCTGATCTTCCGCCGACCCCATTGCAGTGAGACCGGGAACATGGGACACACTGCCGCCATTGGCCATCGCCCCGCCGTAGCCTATCGAATCGTCCTCGATCGTGTCGGGAACTTCGCCAGTCGATCGGAAAAACATCCGCCGTTCCAAGTTCGGACTCTCGTGGCCGACGCTGCCCGCGTCGGCGTCAAACGTTGCGAGTGCCCACTGACGGACGCTGGCAGCGTCCACCACGAAGTTGAATTGGCTGAAAGTGGCGAGATCCAACCTCACTCGGAGCGACAGGCATGGCTCTCTTCCGCGGTCTGCCCGAACGAGTTTGCGAGCCGGAAGTCATGGATGATCCGGCGCTCGACCGTCAGCGCCACTTCGCCGCGCTGCGCGGATTGGCCCGTCTGAACGGGCTCAGTGCCAGCGCGAGCATCGTCTGGAAACCGATCGCACAATTGGCCAGGCAACGGAAAGTCGATCGGCTGCGAGTGCTCGACGTCGCGACCGGGGCCGGGGATCTGCCGCTCCGGCTGTGGCACAAGGCCCGTCGAGCCAACCTGCAACTCGATCTGCACGGAGTCGACATCAGTCCGCAGGCCCTCGAGTTTGCCCGACAGCGTGCCAAGTCCGCAGGGGCGGCGATCGAGTTCAGCCAACTCGATGTACTCAATCACGAGTTGCCTCACGGTTACGACGTGGTCATCTCGTCGCTGTTCTTTCACCATCTGGACAATCATCGCGCCGCCATGCTGCTGCGGGGAATGGCCGATGCGGCGAACCATCTCGTGCTGGTCAACGATCTGCGACGCAGCGTGACGGGCTGGATGTTGGCGCACGCGGCGGCCCGGCTCTTCACGGCATCCGACGTCGTTCACACCGACGCGCCGCTCAGCGCGAAAGCCGCGCTGACCATTAATGAGATGCGGGATCTCGCGGGCGCGGCAGGCTTGAATGACGCCGTACTGCAACGACGCTGGCCCTGCCGATTCCTGCTGACATGGAGGCGACTCGCGTCGTCGGATTCAGGGATCAGAACCAAGGAACGGTCCGAATGACGGCGACTGAACGACCACTGGCCACAACGAACCTCGACGCAGCGGCTCGCATTGTGTGGGACGTGCTGGTGATCGGGGCCGGGCCGGCGGGAGCGATGGCCGCGCGCGAAGCGGCTCGACGTGGTGCGAGCGTCCTGCTCGTCGATCGCGTCCGCTTTCCCCGGACGAAGGTGTGCGGCTGCTGCCTCAATGGAGCGGCTCTCGGAATTCTGCGCGACACCGGCTTGGGCGAGCTGCCTCAACAGTGCGGAGCCCCCGCGTTGTCCGCGTTTCATCTGGCCTGCCGCGGCCGCTCCGCCACGGTCCCGCTGACCGAGGGAGTCTCGCTGTCACGCGATCGTCTCGATGCGGAGTTGATCAAGGCGGCCATCATGGAAGGGGCTTCGTTCCTCGATCAGACACAGGCGATCATCAACGCAACGGAGGCGACACACTGTCGAGTCGAACTGAAGTCCGAGGCTGACCCCACCAGCGCGTCCGCGAAGATCGTAGTCGTGGCAGGAGGACTGGGATGTCGAGCGTTCGCCGACACGGAGGGTGATGAACGACAGATGGCCGACTCATCCCGTGTCGGAGCGGGGACCGTGTTGGCCGAGGCTCCGGACGAATATGCCACCGGCACGATCTACATGGCGTGCCATCGCGACGGATACGCCGGACTCGTTCGATTGGAGGACGGTCGCCTCGACATCGCCGCGGCGCTCGACGCAGCGGCCATCAAACGACGAGGCGGAGTCGGCCCGTTGATCGAAGAACTCCTCCGCTCATCCGGCCTGCCACTCCCCGCAACGATGGCCGAGGCGAAGTGGCACGGCACAGCCCGGCTGACTCAACGTCGGCAGCGCCTGTTCGGAGACCGCCACTTCGTCATCGGCGATGCCGCCGGTTACGTCGAGCCGTTCACTGGCGAAGGAATGGCCTGGGCTCTGGCCACCGGCCGAGCCGTTGTCCCGCTCGTCCTCGAATCACTCGACGCAGGGACACGCCTAACAGGCCCGGCCTGGGAGCGAGCCCAGCACAACCTGATTGGCAGCCGGATGCGCTTGTGCCGACTCGTTAGCCAATCATTGCGATCCCCGCTGCTCGTCCAGCTTGCCGTCCAACTGCTGTCGTGGATGCCCAGCCTGGCACGCCCCGTTGTCCGATCGCTCAACAATCCATTCGCAACACAATGAGATGCCGACTTCGCCCAGCGACATTGTACGCCTCGTCGTTCTGACGCTGGCAGCGGCAGCCATGTGACCGACGCCGCTGGCACGTTTCATCGCGCTGCTGCTTCTCCTCGATGCGGAACAGACTGCGTGCAAGATCGCGACGGAGCCAAGCAGGTCTTCGCTGCGGTGCGCGGTGAGACACGACTCGAAAAGATCTGGGCCGATGGCGGCTAAGCTGGCAAGCTGGTGGAGTCCACCCCGAAGGAGTTCGGTTGGAAATTGGGGATCGTCAAACGCAGTGATAACCAGACGGGGTTCGTGGTTCTGCCGCACCGCTGGATCGTAGAAAGCACCTTCGGCTGGCCGGGATGCTTCCGCCTGCTCTGCCGTGAAGACGAAGCGAAGATGGCCAGCAGCCGCACCGATGTCCACCTGTGCCTGACCCACATCATGCTCCGCCGCCTGACGAAAACACACACGGCCCCGCACGAGAATGAACACCGGCTCTCCCACATCGCCGGACTTACCGGGTGCTCTCTGAGAGTCTCGCAACGGGGCCGCGCGAAAGCTGACCTCCGATGACTGAGAGTCAAACGAACGTCCCCTTTCATTCGCCAGTTCCCTCAAGCTGATTCAACTGATGATCGACTTGCGGCGGTTGACGTAGTCCCAGACGACAAAGCGGTCGAGGTCGTTGCCGGCGGTGAAGAAGACTCGGCCTTTGGTTGTTTCGGCGAGACGATGTGCGAACTGGATGTCTTCACGTGTTTGATTCCAACTCGACAGCAGGAAGATATTGATCACGATTCCTTCACGCTGGCAGAGCAGGGCTTCACGCATCGTCGCCGCTTCGGTGAGCGGGTCGGAGGGATAGAGCAAATACAGGTTCGGGCCGTCGAAGTGAGCGGTCGGGAGTCCGTCGGTGATCAGAATGATTTGCCGATTCGGGGTGTCGCGACTGATCAAGAACTGCCGACCGAGTTGCAGCGCGTGTTGGATGTTTGTGAAGTGTGGCGGGATGTCAGACTCGCTGATCTCCTCGCGGCTCATGTCCGCTCGCAGTCGCACGACCGGATCGAAAATCGTCACCGGCTTCGGCATTAACGCGACAACGTCACGCGCATGAACCGGCTTCGCGAAGCTGTACATCTCCAAGAATTGCAGGAAGTCGCCGGGGTACTCTTTGCGAATCAAACCGTCGAGCGCCAGCGCCATCCGCTTGACGTTGACGTACTGACCCCCTTGCCGCATTGAGCCGCTCATGTCCATCAACACCGCGGTTGCGCATTTCGGATTGTTCCGCGTGCGATGAATTACGATGTCTTCGGGCATGAGTCGCAACGCAACGCCGGTACTCCGCAACCGAGCGAGGTCGTTCAGCGACCGAGATTCCGCGTAAGACTGTGCAGGATTGTCCGCAGGACTTTCCGCAAGTGAATTCGATTCGCGCAGCGACTCGCCTGCGGTGCGCAACAACGAGTTGATCAAGGACTGCGGGAGATCCATCTGTGTGACAGAGTCTCCGAATTCGTACTCCTTCGTGGTCTGCAATTCGACGGCCCCCTCGCCCATGATCGGCCCTTGATGCCGACCACTGCGCGAAGCTTGTAGCTGACTGAAGATTCGTTCGAGCAGTTTTCCTTGAAAGAGACGGTACGCTTGTGGCGTGAGCTGATAGCCCTTCTTCGTCTTTTCCAAACCCTGCTGTTCTGCCATTTGTTGCAGCAGTTGCTCGACCTGCTGCTGAAGCTGAGCCAGCTCTTCTAATTGATCTTCGTCGGCGAACTGCGACATCTCTTGCAGGTCAATGAGTGCAATCTGCGCGGTCTTACCCGCCTCGTCGAGTTGCTTCAACAGCCGGTCGATCGTTTCAAGTTCTTCCTTGGTCGCGAGCGCCTGCTCGATCGACATCAGCTTGCGACCTGTGAATTCGTACTTGGCCGCAAGTTCATCAACTTGGTACTTGTCGCCGAGCCGTTGGGTGAGTTGCAGCAGTTGCCGCGCAAACCGAGATCGTTCACCCCCCGCGCGATACCACAGACGTTCGAGGTCTCGAATTTGTTCTTCATCAACAGCCTTTTTGAACGGCTCCTTCAGCTCCTCCGGCGGATGCGTGTTGTGCGCCAATCGCTGAAACGCCTTGCGAGCCTCTTCAACAGCCTTCTGTGTTTCCCACGTTTCCAGAATCTTCTTTTTTCGCTCCAACAGCATCTTCTTCAGCGATTCAAGGCTCGGCCCCATCCCGGCGATCTGGCGAATATCGAGATGCACCGCGTGCGCAAGTTCCGCTTCGGTCAACTCGCTCATATCGCCAAACGCGAGCATGTGCTCGAACGCGGGTGACACCAAATCCGGCGGCGGTTGGCTTGGCGGCGGAAAGTTCTTCGGGTCGTACCGCTGATAGGTGTGAATCACACCGCCGAGAGATTTAGAACTCATAACGAATACTCCCGTTCGTCTGAGATCGCGAAACTTGATCGGTCGCGTACAAGCCGGCGAGAACGAACTCGACGCACGAGGCGCGGACGGCGGGGTCGGATGAAGCGTTCAATTCAAACGCCTTGTCCCAAGCGGGAGGAACTCGCTTCAGGCGGTCGGAGTAATTCGTCGAGGGGAGCATGTCGCCGACTTCAATCTTCACTCCTTGGCTGAAAATCTGTGAGATCTCTTCGAGGCCGTGTTCATCGACGTATTCCATGAAGACCGTACGGATCGCCTCGGCGAGCAGGGCGTCGAGGATTTGCCGCTCACTCATTTGATGGCTCCCCATCAAGTCGAGTTCGAGCTTGCCCAGCGATGACGAATACAAGTGGCCGAGGTCGCTGATGCGTGGCACAGCGGGATTTTCTCGCAGTCGAGCACCTCGCTGACGAGCACTCGCCACCATCGTGCGATAATTGGCGATGCTGAAACGCGCACTGACGCCAGACGCATGATCGATGTACTTCGACTGTCGAGCGGCGATGCTCAGCTCTTCGATGATCTCTTTCATGAAACGCGGCACGACGACCGGGAACGGTTCGCCGAGATCGATGTTTGCTTCTTGTTCGAGAATGTCGATGCCCTGATCACGGTCCTTCGGATAGTGCGTGTGGATCACCGAGCCGATGCGGTCCTTGAGTTGTGGGATCACCTTGCCACTGCGGTTGTAGGTCGCCGGATTCGCCGAGAACAAAATCAGCACGTCGATGTCGAACTTCACGGGATAGCCACGAATCTGCACATCCCGCTCTTCGAGGATGTTGAATAACCCGACCTGGACCAGTTCATCCAGTTCCGGCAGTTCGTTCATGGCGAAGATGCCGCGATGCATACGCGGTATCAAACCGAAATGCAGTGCTTCCTCAGCAGACATGCTCACTCCGGCGACGAGCTTCGACGGATCGATCTCACCGATGATGTCGGCAAACTTCGTTCCAGGTGCGAGCCGTTCGACGTAACGCTCAGATCGCGGCCACCAGCCGATCGGGATCTCACTCGGCGGGACGGAAGCGATGAACTCGCGGCAGACGCGCGTGATCGGATGAAACGGATCGTCGTGCAGCGGTGCGTCGGGATGCTTGATGTACGGAATCTCGTCATCGAGAAACCGAGCGAGCGTTCGCATCAGTCGGCTTTTTCCCTGTCCTTTCTCACCAAGAAACAGCATGTCATGCCCTGCGATGAGTGCGATGTTGATTTCAGGAATGACGGTGTTTTCATAGCCGACGATGCCGGGAAAGAGTTCCTGACCTGACTCAAGCGCTCGCAAAAAGTTGTCTCGTAGTTCTTGCTTGACCGTCTTGGAAACCCAGCCGCTTGCGCGAAGTTCCTGAAGGTTCGTAGGCTTCCCGTTTCTTGCCGACATAAAATCTCCGTGTTTCCAAGTGAGTGACCATTAAACCCAGCGTCCGTTCTCGATGTGGATTCGAGGCTGTGAGTTTAATACGTCCGA
>CAMAYU010000269.1 GCA_945862235.1 Schlesneria paludicola DSM 18645 | reverse complement strand
GCAAGACCCCGCTCAGATGTCTCACGTTGTACTGCTTGAGGTATCGCCGGACTTCTCAGGCAACTCGCACCTCCAGCGGGTGCGAGGCGACGAACGCCAGCAGTTCCTCCGCGTGGAAGACGCCGGTCGTGGCTCCCATCGAACGGACGCAACTCGCACCCATGGCCGTTCCGAGTTGGAGGCATTCTGCCCGGCTGGCTCCTCGCAGCAGACCGAACAGGAAGCCGGAGACGAAGGCGTCGCCGGTGCCGGTGCCGTCGATCACCTCGACGGGATGAATGCCCGCAGTGAGGCAACCGTCCGCATCCACCAACAGCGAGCCACTGCTGCCGCGCGTGACGACGACCGTCCGCACGCCAAGGTCTCGGAAGTGTTGAGCCTGCTGGAGCGGATCGGCTTTGCCGCTGAGTCGTTCCGCTTCATCATTGTTGGGAAAGAAGTAGTCGGTCCACGGCGCGACCGCTTCGATCCAGGAGGGAAGGCCATCCGAGGGCGACAGCACCACGTTCAGGACCGTCGTGACGTTGGCTTCCCGCGCGAGTTGGAACAACCGCACGACGGCAGCAGGTGTCAGCGCCTCCAACAGACCAAAGCCACCGACATAGAGCACCCGCGCGCGACGAATCGTTTCGAGCGTGATTTCGTTCCCAGAGTACTCGGCATTCGCACCGACGCAGTGAATGAAGCGACGGTCCTCGCCCTTCACGTTCAGCACAAATGTACTGCTCGTCGGAGCGGTCTCGCTGAGAACTAAGTCACCGCATTGAACCGCTGAGGTGAGGAGCAGATCGCGCACCTCACGGCCAAACACATCGTTGCCGACGCGTCCCGAGATGCCGATGCGCAGGCCCAGTTTCGCCATGTCCACCGCGACGTTGGCCGCACAGCCGCCGATGGTGAACTCGACCCGTTCCGTCCGCACGAGCGTTCCCGGTGGCGGCATCTTTTCGATCGGCTGACAGACGGAATCCGCGACGATGATCCCGGCGCAGAGGCAGTCAAGAGTGGTAGTCATGCAGGGAGGCTTTCAAGGATGGCGGCTGAAGTCCGGCTGGGCTTTGTTGGAGGGCATTTCAAAACCAGCCCGACGCGCAAGCGAGGGCTTCACCATCGTCGAATGCCCAGCCCTCGCTTGCGCGTCGGGCTAGTGTTTCGAGGCACAAACAGGTTTTGAAATGTTCTCTAGCCGGCTTTCAGAAAAGCCGGACTTCGAGAGATGTTTGACCGGCGGTCTCGTTCGCGGAACGATGTCTATCCGTCCCGATCCCGGAACTCAACCGAGACCTCTCATGTCACGACTGTCCCGCATCACGATCTATCCGCTGAAGTCGTTCGACGGACTCGTCGTCGAGGAAGCCCGAGTCTTGTCGAACGGTGCGTTGCAGCATGACCGACAGTTCTCGCTGGTCGATCCGTCGGGAATGTTCATCAATGCCAAGCGGACGGCCACCGTGCATGGACTCCAGTTGCAACTTGATCCGGTCGGCCGAAGTCTCACCGCTCGACGCCGTTCGCAAACGGAGACCGTGCGTTGGAGCATCGACTCCCAACGCATCGCACTGGAACGCTGGTTGAGTGACTACTTCGAGTTGGAAGTGCGGCTGATCGAGGAACCGAACGGCGGCTTCCCCGATGACACCGAAGCTCACGGCCCGACGATCATCAGCGCGGCGACGTGGCCCGCCGTCGCCGAGTGGTTCCCCGGCCTGACGGTCGAGAACGTGCGAGACCGCTTCCGCGCGAACTTGGAAGTCGAGGACGCCGATTGCTTTTGGGAGGACAACCTCTTTCAAGCCGACTCTGCTCCCCTGCCCTTTCGGATTGGCAGTGTTCTCTTCGCTGGAACGAACCCCTGTCAGCGGTGCGTCGTCCCGTCGCGCGATCCCATGACCGGCGAGGTCTGGCCGGAGTTTGCTCGCCAATTTGCCGCGATGCGTAACGAGCAGCTTCCCACGTGGGCCGCTCGAGAACGGTTCAATCACTTCTACCGATTGACGACAAACACGCGGCTCATCGAGCAAGGAGACGGGATTGTTCGAGTCGGCGATGGTGTGAGGCTCGTGTGAAGGTCGTGGCAAATGGACCTCGCACAGCCGAAATGGACGCATCGTCGTTTAACCGCGTGGGCAACGCCCCGCGCGGTTAAACGAGTCGATCCCAGCCGCGCGAGGCATCACTCAACGAAAACAGCCCGGCTGCTGCGGAGCAACCGGGCTGCGAGGGTTTGTGAACGCGATCAACTACTGCGTGATCATCGTTCGCAGTTCGACCAGCGCGGGGGTCAGTCGCGAGGACAAGCGACCGAGTGTCGGGCGATCTTCCGTCTGGCACTTCACGAGGTAGCCGTAGACCGTACGCCAACTGTCGTACAGTTCGTCCATCTCACGGCGGAGTTGAGCGATCGGAACACCTCGCACGAGGTCTTGGTGCAGGCGGACGGCGGCGTCACCCATGCTCGCGGTCTCTTGCAGACACGCCTTCGCAAACGGTTGGCGATCGTCGTTCAGCCAGCGTTTGGCGGCGAAATCGAGTTGCTCGGTCAGGTTCTCAATCGACGCGGCCAGATCGTTGGCGGCCGGGCGATTGAAGTCTTCGCGTTGCAACTGCAACGCGGTGCGGATCGTGCTGACGGTCTGATCGATTCGTTGCAACACGGCCACGGCACGGTCGCTGTCGATCGTGTTGAAGACCTCGTTGAAGGTCTTTTCGGCCTGTTCAATGTACTTGAAGGAATCGACGATCTCGTCGAGTTCACTTCCCTGATTGACCACGTCCACGAAGTGCTCGCACACACCGTAGAACTGATCGGCTGTCGAGAGTGCCGACTTCGCCTTTGGCAAGCGGACGACGAGAATCAACGGCGTCTTCTCGAAGAATTCGTCGATGTCCTTCTTGAGAGCCGAGGTCAAATAGACGAGCTGTTGCTTGTCCACTTTTTGCGGCAGCAGGAGCAGTTGGTGAATCTCACCCGAGGTCTGAGTGATGCGGCGCAGGCTTCGTTCGAGGTAGCGGTTGTCTTCCGTCTGCAACTTCACGGCGAGCGGTAGCCACATCGCCTCGACCCGCTTGTACTCTTCCACGACGAGAGCCGTGTCGGCTTGGTCGTCACGGGCGAGAGCCGCCAGACCGAGAACCTCCTGACGGACACGGCCACCCTGCATGATGTACTGCTGGGCATTTTTCGACCGGCCGAGTTCGGCGCCAATGTCATCAATCAGGTTTTCGAGATCACCCGCCAAGCTAGCCGTCTTCATGTAGAGGCTCTGCCGGTTGAGCTGCGGCTGCATCTTCAACTGCTTGCGAATCGCTTCGCCACCGTCATTGAGGTTGGCGATCAGATCGCGGGTGTCGGCCTGTAAGCCACGAACGCTCTCCAAACGGTAGGCCAACTCACGCCAATCGGCGTCGAGGTCCTGGAACTCTTCGGACAACTGGCGGTGATCGTTGACCTGACCGGCTCGCTTGTCCAATCCGACCGCTTCCGCACTGACCCGCAGTGCATCCGTGTAGAGCGGTCGCAGGCTGGGGACCACGCGAATCTGTTCATTCAGCGCGTAGGTCAACTGCGAAGCATCATTGGAAAAGTCGCGAATCAACGTTCGGAGTTGCTTCAGTTCCGCAGTCACAACACCCGGCGCGGTGCCCGGTACTCCCGCCGGATTGGGAAACGCGCGGTTGCTGTTCGTGCGGCGGCGTTCCTGACCTTTCTCTTGGAGCGAACTGCTGAAGTCGTCGATCATGTCGCGCGTTTGGTCGCGCGTGTACGTGGTCCGTGTGGCGGGAGTTCCCTGCGCCAGCAAGTCGGTCGAAGATGCGATCAGGCTGCTGCCAGCCAATGCCAGCGAGGCCAGTCGCATTCCCTCGCGACAGATCCGATCCGTGAGGCGAGACGAAGAGCGAGACATGGTTCAGAATCCTTTCTGTGAGACGAAGAGCGGCCCAACCCGGGCCTGCGCCGATCACGTCAGACCGGGCCGTGCGCGGACACTAGCCAAATCTGCCGATTGCTCCTAGATGAGGTTTCGCAGTTTCTGCCGGATCAAAACCGGGTGACTCACACTCCTCGTCATTCGCGCATGTATTGAGAAACGGCGTAAGACGGCGGTTTCCGCTGAAACCACATGGACCAGGCGCAGGTAGTCATGCCCGACTGGACGAACGAGCGGCCGCCCACACAAAGCGTGTCATCCCCCCAAGTTTCCTGTGACGGCCGACGTAATTTCTGAGGAAAGAGCAACCATGCAACATGACGCGATCAACCTGAACCGCCTGAAGATGAGTCTGCTTGGCTTCGGAGCCATCGCGTGGTCTCTGCTGGCTTTCGCAACCGGTGGTGCCTCGGCCAGCGAATCGCTCGTCAACCGCTTGCCATCGGGCGTCTTGGCCACGGTGGAGATCGCGAAACTTGGGCCGGTCATCAGCACCATCGAGAACTCGAAGGAACTGAAGCAGTACCTCGACAGTCCGCTCTACGACGACGTGCTAAAGAACGACGGCGTCCGAAAGGCATTGGCTGGAAAGGCCCTCGCAGAGGCTCAACTCGGCATGAGCTTGTGGCAGGCGGCGAAGACGTATCTGGGCGACCGCGTGTTGCTCGGTGTTTATGCTCCGTCGAACGGACATGAGCCCGACGGCGTGTTGATCGTGCAGGTGGAGAACGCGGGCGACCTGACGAAGTTGATCGAGAAGCTCACGCCGTTGATCGCGTTCGCCGGGCGAGACGTAACGTTGAGTGATCGTGAAGGAGGCGGGAAGTTCATCAAGTTGAAAGACGGCAATGAGCTGGTGGTGAAGGATCGCTGGGTCGTCGCCAGCAAGAACAGCGATCTGCTGAAAGAGACCCTCACCAATCTGACCGAATCGAAATCGAGTGGCGTGGAAAATGAAGCCGCTTGGAAAACGATGTCGCAGCAAATGGGGGACGGTCACGGGGCGCAGGTCTGCGTGAATCTTGCTCGCATCAAAGAGCTGACCGGACAGACACGACTCATCCCTGCGAGGCTCGACAATCCGGTCCTCTCGCTGCTGTATGGCGGGTTGCTCGAACTGGCCAACAGCAGCCCGTATGTCGGTGGGACGCTCGATCTGAACAAGAACGGGTTCTCGCTCCAAGCGGCCTTGTCGGGGAAGGCGAGCGATGTGGATGAGGCGCACCGCGCGATGCTCGTCGATCCCGCGAAGCCATCGCTGCCGTTCGTTCCTAATGTGCCAGGGCGGCTCGGCGCGATCTCGCTCTCACGCAATTTTGTCTCGTGGTACAAGGCTCGCGAACTGCTGCTCGAAGCGAAGCTGCTCCCCGAGTTCGACAAGTTTGAGACCGGCCTGGCGACATTTCTTCCCGGCAAGGACTTCGCCGAAGATGTCCTGCCCGTGCTGACCGGCCGGATCGCGTTCGTCTCCGCGCCGCAAGACTTCTCGAACTTGGACGGCAAGCCGGGCGTGCAGCTTCCGGCGTTCGGACTGGTTGTTGAATTGGCCAAGCCGCAGGAAGGGGCCGACCTCTTCAACGTCGTCACGCAAACATTGCTGGCCATCGTGAACATCAACGCTGGGCAAGAAAAACGTCAGCCGTGGGTCCAGACCTCCGAGAGCTATCACAACGTGCAGATCAACTTCGCTCGCTTCCTCCAGCGGCCGAAGGGGGACCAGTTGCCGACGGCCTACAACTTCCAACCCGCGTCGGCACTGGTCGGCGATCGGTTCATCTTCTCGTCCACATTGGGACTCTGCCGCCAGTTGATCGACGCCCTGAATGAACCGGTCTCGCCCTCGAATGGGTCGTCAGTTCCAGCCGCCGTGCTGCCGAACTTTGTCCAAGAACTGAACCCTGTGATCGGTGCCGACCTGCTCGAAGCGAACGCCGCCGTGATCCACGCGAAGAGCATTCAAGGGGGCAAAACGGCCGAGCAGTCGGCTCGGGAATTGGACTTCCTCTGCAAGCTGCTCCGTCACCTGACCACGATCAAATTCGACACCGTGCAACATGCAGACCACATGCGGCTCGAACTGCATGGCGGCTGGAAGTGAGTGGGCCACCGGACGGAGTCGGGCCAAATGTGATTCTTGGGCGTCAGCCCTCGGCTGGACATCTGAGCGGGGTGGCGTGAGCCCCCGGTTCCGCGTTGATCGAAGAAGGGGCTTACGCCCAAAACCAAGAACCGGGGGCTGACGCCGTCCCGCTCAGAGGGTCATGACTTATGAGCCGAGTTGCCGAACTGACTGGATTGCTCGCCCCGTATGACACCGCTCGTGAAGGTGCGTGGTCGTCGCGCGAGGCGGCTCATTTATTGGGGCGGGCGCAGTTTGGGTTCACGTCCAAGGAACTCGACCGCGCGGTGAAAGAGGGACTGAACGCGACGGTTGATCGGCTGCTCGTGCCGCAAGCGGAGTCGGCCGAGTATCAAAAGGCGGAGGCCGCACTCAAGCAGACGGCGCTGGCGACGGGTGAGATCGGCGATCTGAAGGTGTGGTGGCTGTACCGCATGTGGGGGTCGGCCAATCCGTTTGGAGAGAAGCTCGCGGTGCTGTGGCACAACCATTTCGCGACTTCGCACGCCAAGGTTCGATCCGTCCCGCAGATGCTCGCACAGAACGAGTTGATCCGGACGCACGCCCTCGGCGACTTCAAGCAATTGCTACACGGCATGGCGGTCGATACAGCGATGCTCGTCTGGCTCGACGGCAATGCGAATCGCAAGCGGCACCCGAATGAAAACTTCGCGCGTGAGATCATGGAGCTGTTCGCTCTCGGCGTCGGCAACTACACCGAGAAGGACATTCAGGAAGCGGCTCGTTCGTTCAGCGGTTGGCACGTGCGCGAAGGGGCCTTCTGGTTCAATCGCCTCCAGCACGATGAGTCTCCCAAAACCGTGTTCGGTCAGACGGGCAACTTTGACGGCAAGCAGATCGTCGATCTTTGCTTGGCTCACCCCGCCTGTCCGCGCTTCCTCGCGATGAAGTTGCTCAAGACGTTCGTTCTCGCGAATCCGACCACCGAGCAAATTGACGCCGTTGCCGCGCGGTTGAGTCATCACCAACTTGTCGTCGCGCCGGTAATGCGTGAGCTGCTGACATCGCAGTTGTTTTTCGAGGCCGCTCAACGGCGAGCCGTGATCAAATCGCCGCTCGATCTGGTCGTCGGATCACTGCGGGCGGTGAGTCAATCGGTGAAGTGGCCCCCCGTCGCGAAGGTGCTCGCGGACCTCGGGCAAGACGTGTTTGAACCGCCGTCGGTCAAAGGCTGGGAAGGTGGCCGTTTGTGGGTCAACTCGTCATCGCTGCTCATGCGGACGAACTTCGCCACGGAATTGGCTTCGAGCGACCGCTGGGCGACGTTGTCGAAGCCGATCTTGGACGGAGCGGGCGGCACGAGCGAATCGGTTGTCGCGCGGCTCGACAAGTGGTTGCTGGGGGGGACGGCCGACGAACGGCTGCTCTCCGATCTCGCGTTACACCACAAACAGGCCGACGGGGACGCCATTCAAAAGCTGCGAGGCGTGATGCAGCTCGTGATGTCGCTGCCGGAGTATCAGTTGCTTTGAGACACACACACACACACACA
>CAMAYU010000268.1 GCA_945862235.1 Schlesneria paludicola DSM 18645 | reverse complement strand
TGCCGTTCTTGAGCTGAGCCTCACCGGCAACTCCCGCCGCTGGGCACAGGAACATGGCCAGACAACAGGTTCCGACCAGCACCCACGAAGTGATCGCGGTCCCACTCCAGCGGCAGTTCATTCGACGGAAAGTGTGCATCAGAAAAGTCACCACGCGAGGGATAAACGAACCGACTCCCATCTTATCGGCCCGCAACCCAGCCGCCGCTGACACGAACCCTCCGCGTCTTTGCCGAACCCGCTTTCAGAGGCTGTCCGAGAACGGGATTCGCCCCAACAGGTTCAGCAGCATTGTCTTTGGGTGCCACGTTCACGGCTTTGCGTGGCCGTGTCTTCGCTACGACCGAAGCACGGCCACGCAAAGCCGTGACCGTGGCACCCTGAAAACAAGCCTTTTCTTTCCGGATAGCCTCTCAGAACTTGTCCAAGAATTACGCCGTCGCTTGAACCACGCCAACCTGCAGCGTGAGCGTGAGCGCATGTCGCTGGTCCTTGCTCACACTGCGGGTTGGTGTGGTCATCCAGATCGTGGTGGGCGCGTCGGGCGAGACGGCCCGAGAACGCGGACGACGAACGCGAAACCGAGGATCGACGGGACAAGGATGTTCAGTGGGATTCTCGTTCGTCCGATCAACAGCGCGACCGCGATGAATCCCACCACGACGGCCACTGATGTCCGGCCCAATTCTTCGTTGCGTGTGAAGGACGGAAGTGCCAGCCACAACGCCCCCATCACCAGCCCGACTTTCAGTGCAGCTCCGCGCCACATGTCTTGGCTCCCTTCGAGTCCCAAGAACGAGAGCACGATCGCGATGGCAAACAGTCCCAGCGCGATGAGTCCGACCAACGAACGATTCACCGCGACGGTTTGTGGGTTCTGGGAGTTCATGCCGCCAATTATGGGACGATCTTTGGGCAAGGGGAAGCGCGACGCGATCCACTAGACCGAACAGCAGTCGTGATGGGAAGCGGCTTGTGCCGTCGGTGCCGGGTTGTACGAGTTGTGTCAGTCGCGACCGCGATCGCGTGGAATCGTGCGGCAATCTCAACGCAATCCGTTCAAGCTTCATCAACGGTCGAGTCGATGGCTCTTGGCGAACACCGATTCACCAACCGGCCAATTTCACGCCTGAGACGCGTCCCCACGGAGCTAATTCCATGTCGTTCGATTCGAGTGATTCCACTCTTGTTGCGCCCGAAGTGCTGCGGGCCGAGCAGGCTCTGCAGACTCTTCGGCTGCGAGTGACAAGACACACCGATCAACAGTCGCGATTGAAGCAGTTCTACCGTGACTGGCAGCAGAACTGGTTGGACCGCGCCGAGCATCTGCACCAACAGATGAACGAACTCGAAGCGAGAATCTCGCCGTGGCTACCACGCGAAGCATCACCTCGCCTGAGCGTCATGTCTGTCTTGGACGAGGCCGCGTGATGTCTGTCGGCATGAGGCGCAAGGACCTCGTTTCGTCATCTTCGATGGGCTTTCAACTTCTTCAAGCTCATCCAGCGACGGGGCTGATACCGTCGAAGTTCGACAAACGATCGCTGCTTCCGGTGGCCCAATGGTGAAGTTTGCTGCCTGCTAAAAAACGTCGTGAACGCCTCTGACTTATTCGTTGTTTTCGCTGGAAAGATGGGTCAGCGAGATGCTGACCCTACGTTTTTCAACAGGCATTTAGGCAACTGGCGTTCGTTTCTGACCCGACCTATACTCAAACCGCGCGTGATGAGGGTGTCGGAGTTTTGGTCACTCCGAGGTTCCCTGTTCGCCGACGATTCGATGAAGTCGTTTAGAGTGACGCCTGCTGAATATGGAATGGGCCCGCCATGTTGTTGGTTGTGATTCGAGTTCTTTACGCCGTGGTTTGTGCCGGAGCGGCGTTTGCCATCGTCCAACCGACGAGTCCCGCGCCGGAATTCATCCTGTCGAATCCAGCCGTCGCGTTCGTCGCGATGATGCTCGCGTCTCAGGTCGCGACACTGGCTGACATTCTATTCCCACGGAAGCGGATCGATGTGATCTCGGCCGTCTACTTTGGGATGTTGATTGGCTGGCTACTTTCCTACCAACTCTATTATGCACTTCAGGCATTTCTGGCATCGGTCGGTTTCGATCCGCGAATGGCTCCCGTGGTCGGTGTGATGCTTGGTGTGATGCTGCCCTACATTTGCATCTCATTCCTCCTGCAAACGAAGGACGACTTCCGGTTCGTAATTCCGTACGTGGAGTTCTCGAAGGAAATCAAAGGTGGCCGACCGCTGATCGTGGATACCAGTTCGCTGATTGACGGACGGATCGCTGACATCATGGACACGAACATCCTCGACACCGAGTTGGTCATTCCCAGCTTTGTTTTGGAGGAATTGCAGGCGATTGCCGACAGCAGCGACAAGCTAAGGCGGATTCGCGGTCGTCGCGGACTGGATGTCCTGACGAAGTTGCAGCAGAACCCGAAGGTCGAAGTGCGGATGTACGAGGTCAAGGACAAGGACCTCGCCGAGCTGACCGTCGATCAGCGGCTGGTCGCCCTCGCCAAGCGGATGGGTGGCCGGGTCGTTACGAACGACTTCAATCTCAACAAAGTGGCGAACGTTCAGGGGGTGGATTCGATCAACCTCAACGATGTCGCGAATGCTCTCAAACCGCGTTACCTCCCCGGCGAGCTGCTGCGGATCCGAGTCATCCGCGAAGGCGAGTCGTTCGGTCAGGGCGTCGGTTATCTGGACGATGGCACGATGGTGGTGTGCGAACAGGCCAATACGCTGGTCGGCAAAGACATTGATGTTGTTGTGACGAGCATGTTGCAGAACAGCGCTGGCCGAATGATCTTCGGCCGGATGCCCAGCCCTCCCGGTCCCGCCGCACGGTAGACCGACGTGACCTTTGGTCGCAAAAAGGTAGCCTGCATCGCTCCGCGTGAAGATAGCCGAACGGTGAATGCACTGTTTCCCGCGTATCCGGGTCGCAGGTGACTCGGCTGACTTAACGCGGAGCGATGCAGGCTACTACTTTTGTCGGTAAGGGCACTGTTGCCCGTTCCTCACGGGAGCCAAAAGCAGGACGGGCAAGAATGCCCGTCCTACAAATGCTTCGCGTCAAGCTTTCGCTGGCGCGTCGTTGGAATCGCTAGCGGGCTTCGCGTCCGCAGCCATTTTGAGCAGCGACTCTGGTAGCTCGATCCCGGCGACATCCTTCATGACCTGCATCATCGGCGGCATCGAGCGACTGAGATTTTGGAGAAAGTTCGCGGTGCTGCTGCCACCGTTCGCTCCGCCGCCTCCCTCCCAGACGACGATCTTGTCGAACTTGATGTTCGAGATCGCACGGGCCGAGGCTTCTGTCAGTTGGTCGATGTGTTCGAGCATCAGCATTTGAAACGCGGGCTGAGCACCGCCGCAGGCTTCGATGATTCGCTGATAGCCTTCGCCTTTCTTGGCGAGGATTTCGTACTGACCGCGCGCTTCCGCTTCGAGCTTCACGAAGATCGCGTTCGCTTCACCTTCGGCTTCGATTTTCCGTCGTTCGGCGGATGCTTGAGCTTCGACGATGATGGTCGCCTTTTGCGCCTTCGCCACCGCTTCAAACTCGGCGCGCTTCTCGGCCTCGACACGTTCGGCATCCGCCAGCGCGGCCTTGGTCATGGCCCGGTTCTGCGCTTCGAGGACCGCTCCTTCCGCTTCACGTTTACGTGTCTCTGAGGTCTGGTACGCCTCGGCATTCTTCACGGCGAGTTCCGCCTTCGAGGCCGCGATCTTGGCTTGAGCCAGGTTCTCACCTTCGATGGCCGAAGCGTTGGCATCGGCCGTCCGGATCCGCATCTCGCGCTCGGCCAGCTTGACCTGAGCTTCTTGCTCAAACACGGCCGTTTGTTCAGCGACCTGTCGTTCCTTCGTGAGTTCCGCCAACCGAACGGCTTGATCGCGCGCGGCCATCTGCATCCCGATGGACTTCTCTTTTTCCAGTTCCGACAACCGGATCGCCTGTTCGCGTTCCGCTTCACGAACGCCGATGTCTCGGTCTTTGGTCGCGTTGCTGACCTGAATGAGTTGGTCACGGTTGGCAGCCACGACCCGGGTCTCGCCCAATCGCAGTTGTTCGGCCACGTCCCCACGTGCCTGTTGAATCGCCTGCGACGCGGCTTTCTGACCGATGGCGTCGATGTAACCCGACTCGTCCGTCAGGTCGGTGATGTTCACGTTGATGAGAATCAGGCCGATCTTCTTCAACTCGGGTTCAAGCGAGTTCAAGATGTGAGTCAGGAACGTGTCGCGGTCCTTGTTGATGTCCTCGATGCGCATCGACGCGATCACCTGACGGAGCTGTCCGAAGATGATTTCCTGCGCCTGCTTCTCGACATCGACCCGCTTCAGCCCGAGCAATCGGATCGCCGCGTTGTTCATCACTTCCGGCGTCGTCCCGACCGCGACGGTGAAGACGCTCGGCACATTGACGCGGATGTTCTCGGACGACAGCGCGCCGCGCAGCGGAATCTCAATCTGAATCGGTTCGAGACTGAGGTAATCGAAGTCCTGAATCAACGGCCAGACGAACGTGCCGCCGCCGTGATAGCACTTCACGGCGTTCCCTTTTCCCGCCATGCCGTAGATCACGAGGATGCGATTGCTCGGGCACCGTTTGAAGCGGTTGGCCAACAGCATGACGAAGCTGAAGACCATGAAGCCGATGAAGACCCAGATCACGGTGAACCAGAAGCCCGGACCTTTGAACAGGTCGTCGACGGCGGCGAGGAAAAGCGAAGGCATGGTTGAGGCCCTTTGTGGAGCGAGGAGTTCGATCATTGGTTTGTGTCGCGCGACACGGCCGGACTCACGGTCAATTCGCAGTTGCCCGCTCAACAGCAGGCACGGCGCTGGTCAGCACTTCCACCGAGTCTGTGCCGACGATGCGTGTCACCACGACGGTCGCTCCGGTTGGAATCTCGACCTTCTCGGTCCAAGCCGACAACTCTACGGTTCGGTTTTGCAGGTTGAGTTGAATCTTGCCGGGGCCACCCAAGTGACCGGGAATCTTCAGATAGACGGTGCCGGTCATGCCGACCGCACGATCGATGCGAACGCTACCATCGGTTCGCAACCGCGCAAGTTGCAGCATCATCCAGTGGACGCTGTACATGGCGGCGAGTCCGGCGGCGACCGCGATTGCCAGCGACGGGAGGGTTGAAAGTTGACTCGACTCCGCCGCCAGCCCCGCCAATCCGAAGAAGGTCAGTGCCGCCACGATCGTGCGAAACGTGATGATCCCGAAGAACGAAGTCGAACCTTGATGAGCGGCTGCCGCGTCGTGGGCCGCGCCCGTCGAACCGACACTGCCCACCGCTTCAGGCCCACCGAAATCGTCACCGAGGACGTCGTCGCCAAACGCATGTTCGCCGCCGAGGCCGATCAGCGAGAGCAACGTCTGGCAAAAGAGCAGCGTTCCACCAAGCAACGCACACGCAAAGAAGGTCGTGGTCATGATGAAAACCTCACGGAAGAAGTGCGTGCAGGAAATGGGACAGCCGCCGGAACGACCGAACGGGAGTTTGGATCAAACTTCTCACGAGCGGCTGGGCGCTAGCCGCCGGTGAATTGGAACTACCGGCGGCTAGCGCCTTGCCGCTCACAGAAGCACAGTGTCAAACCAGGAAGTTATTGCGAGCCAGTTCCTCACAGAGCGAAGCCGGACTTCCGAGCGTCTCACGGTTGCACCTCACTCGGCCCGCAGTGGCCGCAACATCAGCGAGTTGGTGGCGTCGGCGGGGGACTTGGATTCATAGAGGACTCGGTAGACCTCGGTCATGATTGGCATGTCGATTCCCTCCTGTTCGGCGATGTCGAACACGCTCTTCGCCGTCGTGACACCTTCGGCGACCGAGGTCATCGTGGCGAGGATGTGCGAGAGGGTCTCCCCCTGTCCCAGGCGTTGCCCGACATGTCGGTTGCGACCGTAGGGGCTGATGCAGGTGGTGATGAGATCGCCCATGCCGGCCAGACCCGCGAACGTCGCCGCCTCCGCACCGAACCGTTGGCCGAACCGAGTCATCTCGACCAGCCCGCGCGTCAGCAGTGCGGACTTGGCGTTGTCGCCGTAGCCGAGTCCGTCGGAGATTCCCGCCGCAATAGCAATCACGTTCTTTAAGGCTCCGGCCAACTCAACACCGACCAAGTCGAGATTCGTGTAGACCCGAAAGCGTTGCGTGTTGAACATCTTTTGCGTTTGTCGCGCGAGGCCCAGATCGCTGCTCGCGGCGACCAAGGTCGCGGGGAGGCGTCGGCCAATTTCTTCGGCGTGACTCGGGCCGCTGAGTGAGACCACCGCGCGACTCCCCAGCACTTCGCCGATGATTTCGCTCGGCCTCAAAAAAGTTCCGTTTTCGATCCCCTTGATAACGCTAATGACCGGCAGCGGGTGAGGCAGTTGCGGACGAACTTCGTTCAGGCTGGCTCGCAAGAATTGGGTCGGCACGGCCGCGATCAGGTACTCGGCGGAAGCGACTGCGGCGGCGAGATCCGCCGTGATCCGCACGTTGTCGGGGAGTCGCACTCCGGGTAGGAGTCGCTGGTTTTCACGGTCGCGCTGCATCTGCTCGGCATATTCAGGCGAACGCGCCCAGATGGTGACGAGTTGGTCGGGTTGCTCGGCCAACAGGACCGCACACGCCGTCCCCATCGCACCGCCGCCAAGAATCGTGAGCTGTGTTGTCATGTCGATCCAATCGGAACCCCGCCCGAGATACTCCTCGCGCGGTCAGTGCTAAGACATCCGAGCGGGGCGGCGTAAGCCCCCCGGTTCTTGGGCATCAGCCCGCGTTGAAGAACCGGGGGCTTACGCCCAATGGCACTTACTTTACTGAGCGACATGGCGCTCGCCGTCGGTTTTTCACTTGAAAACACACCGGCGGCTAGCGCCACGCCGCTCACAGAAATCTAAAGTAAGTGCCATTGGGCTTACGCCGCCCCGCTCGGAAACCTCACACTTTGTGCCGCGTGAGGTCCAGAAAGACGTGACCGCCAAAAGGAGCCTTCATCGCTCCGCGTGAAGTCAGCCGAGTCACCAGCGACCCGGAGACACGGGAAACACCGTCATTCCACGTTCGGCTCTCTTCACGCGGAGCGGTGAAGGCTCCTTTTGTCGGTCACATCAAGAAAACGATTTGCCTAGTCAAAGCTTGTGACCTAGGTTTGCCTTGGTCCGAACTCAAACTGAGAGGAAGCGTAATGCAAACGATGCTGGAACAACAGAATTCGCGAACGTTCGTGGATCGCCGTGCGGTCGCCGATGGTGGCCGTGATGGCCGTGATGGCGGGCCGGAACGCCGTCAATTTACCGCGTCCGCCAGCCTGACTCGCCCCGAAGTGGCCGAGTTGTCCGAGGCGGTCGATCAATACAAACTGCGCCACCGCCGCCGATTCATCACGTTTGAAGAACTCTTCGACGTGATGGCCGAGCTGGGCTATCACAAGTCGTAGGCGGGCCGTCGTTGCTTACTGGTAGCCCTGTCGCTCCGCGACAGGAAGCGTGAACGTACGAGCGACGTTGGCTGTGGATTCGAACTGGATCGAGAGA
>CAMAYU010000267.1 GCA_945862235.1 Schlesneria paludicola DSM 18645 | reverse complement strand
ACCAGCGTTGGATCAACGATTGGGCGACAGATATTCCTGAGAAACTTGGCTTCTCGACAATTTTTCCATATCCGAACGAACTGCCACCCAGCCACGCTTACCCAGAAAAACAAGGGAATCAACCAAGGCGACGTAAGGCTAGTGGGCTGATCAGACAACACGCTACGTTCAACAGGATTTTCGACACTACTTTCAACGCCGAGCGGCGAAGTGAATTCGGTCGATGCTGGGATCGTTGCCGTACTCACTTCAACATCTGTTGGTTGCACGGGCGGAAGCAACGGAAATTCAACCGGAACAAACCAAAACAAGGACATTAGGAATTTCAAGACGACCAAACGCCACAGCCAGGACTGAAACCGGGCGGGGATAGACGGCAATAGTCGGCACAGGGACCAAATCAGTAGCAGCAGCAACCCGCCCTGCAAACAGGCTCGCCACATGGACGCCGACCAAGCGTCAAGGAAGTCGGTGAAGCCGATCATTTGCGACTCCCCTTTTGTTGCTGTTCGAGATCACGGACCAGTTGTTTCAACTGGTCCAGTTCTTGCTCGGAAACCGGGCCGTTCTCCGACAGGTAGGCGACAAAGGGCGAAACGGAACCACCCAGCGTGGTGTCCACGAAGGTCTTTACCAGCCCACAGAGTAGGTCGTGCGTGGGAACTTTAGGAGAATAATGATAGACCCCGTTGAGCTTCTTTCGGGTCAAGTATCCCTTTTCCCGCAGGCGTTCCATCGTCGTGAGAATCGTGGTGCGTGCTTGGCCCGATGCCCGGGCCATGAATTCAGCAACATCAGCCACCTTGGTCGGGTAATGATCCCCGATGTAGCGAAGAACGTCGATTTCAGTCATGCCAAGTGCGGCTTTCGAGCCTGTCATGCTTCGGATTCCGTTCGATGGGACCATGTGACTACTGCGATAGGCTGAAGATAGCAACTGACTACCTGGATAGTCAATGGGGATTTTCCGAAAAGCGTTCGGCGAACACCGAGTTGCAGAACGCGAGTACGACGAGAATGGCAAGGTTGGTTTTCATCGAGAATCTCAGGTGTTGATTTCGTTCAGGGTTCCGGTGCTTGAACCAAAGGCAGCGGCCTCCAGTCCCATGTTTTGCAGCATGGTCACGAACAGATTGCAAAGAGGCCTGTTGTTGTCGCGTTTGAACGCGAGATGCTGGCCGTGCCGCAAGCCACCCCCGGCGAGCAGGATCGGCAGGTTCGTGTTGTCGTGCGTGTTCGCGTCACCCATGTTGCTGCCGAAGAGAATCATCGTGCGATCAAGCAGACGTGCGTCACCATCCGGCTTGTCAGCGAGTTTCCGCAGCAGCTTCTGCAGGAGAGCCATCTGTCGACGATCGGCCTCTTCGAGCTGCTTGACCTTGTCGTCCGCCTGGCCGTGGTGACTGAGATTGTGGTAGTCGGTTGTCGTGTTTTGGTTGTCACCCAGCTTGAAGGCTGGAGTCGCGAAGGCATCGACCATCAGAGTCACGATGCGCGTCGAATCGGACTCCAGTGCAAGCAGCGCCATCGACAACATCAAGTCGAACTTCTCGAAGAAGAGTTTGTGATCCTGAATGTCGGTGGGAGGCGTTTGAGTCGTTGTCGGCTTCGGCCGCAGTTCCCACTCGCGGGCCGTTTGTAGCCGCTCTTCAATCTCGCGGACGGAAGTTAGGTATTGGTCGAGTCGCGATTTGTCATCTCGGCCGAGGTTGCGACTGAACTGCTTGGTGTCATCGAGCAGCGTGTCGAGAATGCTGCCTCGTTCTTCGAGCTTCTTCAGTTGTTTCTGCACGGCTGCGGCATCGCCTTGCACGAACATCTTTTGAAAGAGCGCCGGCGCACTGTCTTCCGCAGGCAGCAGCACTCCGTCGCGAGTCCAAGCGAGACTGCGATTCGCCTTGTCGATATTCACTCCCAGATTGAGCGTCGGAAATCGCGTGACGGGGCCGAGCTTCTCTGCGGCGAACTGATCCAGTGAAAGCTGATTGCGAAAGCCGCTCTTCGTCGGTCCTCGCGCGGCGGTGAGAAAACAGTTCTCGGTGCTGTGTCCGCCAACGACACCCGGATGCGAGAGACCGCTGAAGACCGTGAAGTCGTTGCGGAACTCGGCCAGCGGCGCGAGGTACGGTGAGAGCTCGTAATCTCGACCGGAGGCTTGCGGAAAGAATGGCTTCGGCAGCACTCCGAGGTTGTTCGAGATGAGCAACATGCGTCGCGGCCTCACCGTTGCTGCCGCTCGCGCTGATTTCGCAGTTATGCAATTCAGTAACGGCAAGGCGAGCAGCACACCGGCTCCTCGCAGGAAGCGACGGCGAGTGAGGCTTCTGTCGTTGATCGCTCCGCGATCAAACGTTGGTTCGCGGAGCGAACCACGACTATGGTCAATCATTGTGTGTCGTCCTGTCCGAGAAAAATCTTGCTTTGCACGAGGGCGTGAAGGAGATCGCGAACGCGGTAGACGTCCGTCGCGCAGGCATCGAGTAAGGATTCAATCTCGGCGCGATCGGCGAATCGCACGGGGGTGCCGGTCGCGTAGAGCGTGAATTGGTGCAACAGATTGCGGGCGAGTTGTCGCGGGTTGCTGGCGAGGATCGCTTTTAGATCGCGGATGTTTTGAAACCGACGGCCGTCGAGGAGTTGGCCGCCGGCATCAACGCGTTCGGCGAGCGTGTAGGCGAAGTCGTGTCCGGCTCGATCAATGCCGCTGATGCGCTCGCCTTGTTCGATGCCGCGATACCGCGTGCGCCAGCAGCCGAGGATGTCGAAGTTCTCCAGTGCAAGTCCGACAGGATCGAAGCGAGCGTGGCATCCCGCGCAGCTCTCGGACTTCGTATGCAGTGCGAGCACCTCGCGAATGGTCTTGGCACCGCGAATGTCAGGTTCGACGGCGGGCACACTCGCGGGCGGTGGCGGCGGTGGTTCGCCGATGAGTCGTTCCATGATCCACGCGCCACGCACGACGGGCGATGTCGATGTGCCGTTCGCTGTGACTTTCAAAATGGCAGCTTGAGTCAGCAGACCGCCGAGCGGGCTCTCCTTCGGCAACGTGACCTTGCGCATGGCCGAGCCTGTGATCCTGTCTCTCTCGGGTAAGCCGTAGTGCTGCGCGAGTCGATCGTTGACGAACACGAAGTCGGCATCGACGAGTACTCGCGATGGCAGGTTGTCGCGGATCATCGACGTGACGAACGCCCGTGTCTCCATTTCCATCGACTCCACGAGGTAGTCGTCGAAGCGGTACTCGGGGTAGAGCCGGAGATCGGGCTCATCGCGGCGGACATGGCGCAGGCTCAGCCAATAGTCGGTGAAGTTCTGGATGAACCGCTCGAAGCCGGCGCCGGCGATGAGGCGGTTCGTCTCGCTTTGCAATGTCTCGAAATCGCGAAGCTGCCCCGTCCGAGCCAGTTCCAGCAACGTGGCATCGGGTCGCGTGTTCGTGAGGAAATGCGACAGCCTCGACGCGATCGCGAACTGATCATCGGGGCGAACGGGTTCGCGCAGGTAGATGAAGTGGCCCGATGAAAGGAATGCCTGGTATCCGGCCAACATCGCGTCGCCGAATGTGTCGTTTGCATCGAGCCTTTTCAGGATGAGCTGATCAAACCTCTGCAGTGCGTCTTCCGATACCGGCTCGCGCGCGGCGAGGTTCACGAAACGACGCAGCAAGCGTTTGGCTTCAACAATGTCTGAAGAGGCTATCAGCCGGAACGCGCTAGCGTCCGGTTTCTGATCGGCAGAAGCAGCAGAACCCGCGGCTAGCGCCTTGCGGCTCATGAGGATCTCGGCGCTTAGTTCATCAAACAGCACGCGATGTGATGGCGGCGGCCATTCGTCGGCTGCGATGGGGCCTTCGACTTCGAGCCATTGAAACGCGACGCCCGGTTGGCCTCCTTCGGGGAACGGCGGATAGCGGTACGTCGGCGGGCCGCCGTTGACGTTGCGAGCCAGCGGCACCGGCAGGCCGAATAGGCTGTATTCGAAGGTCTCGCGTTCGCGCAGTCGGATCGTGGTTTCGTAGGTCGCGACCGTTGGCTGAATATCGATGATGCCACCTGTCGCGCGGACGTCGCCGGAGACGTCAGGGCCGGATGGCTTGCGGGCTCGAAAGGTCATCGGCACGGGCTGCGATGCGGGCTTGAGTTCGTAACCCTTCACCTGCAACACCGCGCGAGCCGAAAAGCGAACGCGGTACTCGCCCGGCAGCTTGGCAATGAAGCCGCGCGGGTAGCCGTAGTACGGCCAGTGCGCCGACCGAAACAGCGCGAGTTCCACTGCCGGATCGTCCTTCATCTCATCCAGTTGCTTACCGTCGACGGCCTTGTTGTCCTTGGTGAAGAACATCGCCTCGCGCTCGCCAAAGGTGGATCGTTCCGGGAAGAGGCTCGTCCCGACGGCTCGAAACTTTGTGGCAGGCGGCGGCTTGGGACCGTTGGCCATCGCTTGTCGCAACGCGGCATCGGCGGCATCGAGATAGGCCGCCAACTGCACGCGGGACATGTCGAGCGTTTCCGACGTCTTGTTGAAACGATGCCCTTCGCGGTCTTCGGGGAGCATGTCGCGAATATCCAACTGCGGCAGCTTGAGAACGTCGCGCAGGTTCTGCTCGTACTCGTCCCGATTGAGCCGCCGCATCGGTCCGCGACCATGAGACTTGATGTCAGCAAGGTCTGCATCATGGATTGCCCCCGTGAGCTGCTTCACCAATTCGACACGCCGTACTTGCGGAAGGTCATCAACCTTCGGCGGCATCTCGCCTTTCTCGATGCGATCATGGATGCGCACCCAACGCTCCCGCACCTTTTTATCGCTCAATTCAAACGACAAAGCCGTGAGATCCAGCCCTCCCTCGGTGGTCTCTTTGTTGTGACATTCAAAGCACGTCTGTTTGAGACTCATGGAAGCTGCGGTTGGCAATTCACGCGCACTCGCGACGAGTGGAATGATTGCTACAACGGAACCGAACAACCATTTCATGCCAAGATCTCCTTCACCACCGAGCCATGCACGTCGGTCAGTCGGAAATCGCGGCCGACGTGGTTCCAGGTGAGGCGGGTGTGGTCGATGCCGAGCAGGTGGAGCATGGTCGCGTGCAGGTCGTGGATGTGGACTTTGCCGTCGATCACTTGATAGCCCATGTGATCGGTTTCGCCGTAGGTCAAACCACTTTTCACACCGCCGCCAGCCAGCCAGGCACAAAAACTTTCGGGCTGATGTTCTCGGCCGTGCTTGTCGATCGGTGCGGTGCCGCTGAGGTCCTGGCTCCACGGCGTGCGACCGAATTCGCCCGACCAGAGGACCAGTGTGTCATCGAGCAGTCCGCGCTGTTTGAGATCCTTGAGCAGTCCTGCGACTGGTTGATCCGTTTGTTGACAGAGTCGCGGAAGGTTGCCGCGAATGTCGCCGTGATGGTCCCAACCATCCATCGTCACCTGCACAAAGCGCACGCCGGACTCGCTCAGCTTGCGCGCCAGCAGGCACGCGCGACCGTGCTTGTCGCTCTCTTTGCCGCCAATGCCGTAGAGTTCGAGCGTTTCTTTCGATTCTTTCGAGAGATCAGCCAACTGCGGAGTCGTGGTTTGCATGCGGAAGGCGAGTTCCATGTTCTGGATCATCCCTTCCATATTGTCGTCGCCATGCAATTCATTGATGAGCCGCTGATTCAATCGCTTCGTTAAGTCGATTCGTTGTCGCTGAATTGCGTCGCTGCTGGACGCATTCCGCAGGTTCTCGATCGGCAGTGTCTTGTCGTTGAGCGGAACAGTGAGAGGTGTCCCTTGATGCGCGGCAGGCAGAAATCCCGAACCGTACGTTCTCACGCCGGGTGCATGAATGCTAACAAAGCTCGGCAGGTTTTGGTTCTCGGTCCCCAGGCCGTAGCTGATCCACGCTCCCATCGACGGCCGGACTTCGGTGAAGACGCCGGTATGAAACTGATTCGTCGCACTGGCATGTTGCGGATTGTCGGCATTCATCCCCCGCAGCAGGCAGATGTTATCCGCCACGCTCGACAGATGCGGCAGCAGATCCGAGATCATCATCCCCGAGTCGCCTCGCGGCCGGATGGGAGCCATCGCCCCCAGCGCCAAATACTTCTCTGTGCCGACCTGAATGACTTCCTTCCGCAACGGCGAATCAATCTTCTGACCGTGCCTGTCAGCGATGAATTTCTTCTCTTGAAAGAGGTCATGCTGCGATGGTCCTCCGGCCATAAACAGGAAGATCACCCGCTTCGCCTTGGGGACCATTCCCGGACTGCGAGCCGCCTGCGGACTGGTCGCGGCATGCACGATGTCAGCCAGCGCCAAGCCACCAAAACCCAGGGCAGCGGTTTGCAATATTCGTCGACGATTGATCGGGAAGTGATGTGCCATGATGAAAAGCTTATCGGAGGAATCATTACGTGGGTTGGGGTGAAGTTCTTATCGAGGAGGCAATTTGGCGCTGTAGTGGACGCAGCGATGGCGGTTATCGTCAAAGGCGAAGTGGAGCCATTGCTGGTCTGCGCTGACGAAGCCGTCGGGATAGTTCATGCGGCCTTTCGGACCATCGCACGATTCGGCTTGCAGCACGCGCTGATAGGGCCAGGTCTTCATGCCGTCAAAACTGATCCACAGTGCCATTGGACTGCGATGCTTCGCATTGGGATTGTGCAGCAGTGCAACCGTGTCGCCTCCCAAGCTGTAGAGAGTTGCCTTCGAGCCGGGATTGGGAATCGTCGTTTTCGTCGCGAAGTCCGGCCAAGTCCGGCCACCATCATTCGATTCCGCATAATAGAGCACTCCGCCCAACCGGTCGGCACGGATTACCATCGCGATGCGTCCATCAGCCAACTGGACGAGACTGTTTTCAGCCCAGCCGTGATACCGGTCGTCGTCGGTGATGCGGATGTTGCCGTGCTCGGAGAATGTCTTTCCACCATCACTACTGATGAGCACTCCGTTGCGGGGATTACTGACGTAGTGAAATAGCGTCTTGTGCCACGGTTTTTCTTCCGGCGGAGGTTCCGGTGTTCCATCCGGAGGCCCGAGGTAATGTTGAAACGGGATCACGATGCGGCCATCCCGCGTGATAATGTGACCGCGAATGAATGTGGACTTCGCCAAGCGTCCTGGCATGGGGGCGGGTTTGCTCCATGTGTTGCCGCTGTCGTCGCTGTGCATGCGCCACGATTGCCAATCGCGGCCCCAAGTCTGCGAATGTGTACTGAAGAACATTGTTGTTCGCGAGCCGATCGTCATGATCTCGGTCGCACCTTGGCCGCTCGTCAAACCGTTGCGAGGAAACGTCGTCTCGACGGGCGACAACGGAGACCAGGTGCGGCCTTGATCCGTGCTGCGAGCGATGCCGATATAGTTCTTAGGCGATGGTTCAAAGTCGTCGCCCGCCAGCATCGAGATGATCCACGAATTATCCGGCGTGAGTCGCAGCGTTGTATCGCACACCATCTTGTTGGGAGTGACGCCGTCGTACGGAATGCTGGTGCGATCCTGCTTCGCGTCTTCAATTGCTTGCTTGGCCCACTGGTCACTCGGGCGGATGGATACGGGCAGACGCGCCTTGTTCGCG
>CAMAYU010000266.1 GCA_945862235.1 Schlesneria paludicola DSM 18645 | reverse complement strand
CATCACGGAGTCCGGGGGCTGACGCCAACCGGCTCACCAAGAACGACTAATTACCTGCCGCGCGAAGTATATTTCCTCGTCGATGGCAGGTTACAAACCGACCGGCGTTGCCCACGCGGTTAAACAAATGATGCTCACAGGGGAAGACGATGTCCAAGTTTGTACTCGCGCTGGACCAAGGGACGACCTCCAGCCGGTCGATGGTGATCGGGCGTGATGGTCGGGCGATCGCTTCGGCGCAGCAGGAGTTTCCGCAAATCTACCCGCAGCCGGGGCATGTCGAACACGACGCCGAGGCGATCTGGGCGACGCAGCTTCAGACGGCGAAGGACTGCCTCTCAAAGGCCAAGCTCAGCGCGAGTGACATCGCGGCGATCGGCGTCACCAACCAGCGTGAGACGACGGTCATCTGGGATCGTACGACGGGCCGTCCGGTGGCGAATGCCATCGTTTGGCAAAGCCGCATCACGGCGGACATCTGTGCGAAATTGAAGGCCGACGGCACCGAGGCACTCTTTCGGAGCAAGACGGGACTCGTGCTGGATGCCTATTTCTCGGGGACGAAGATCAAGCACCTGCTCGACACGATCCCCGGTCTCCGGTCGCGAGCGGAACGAGGCGACGTGCTGTTCGGGACGATCGACTCGTTTCTGTTGTGGCGGCTGTCGGGAGGCAAACTGCATGTGACCGACCCGAGCAACGCCAGCCGGACGCTGCTGTTCAACATTCACACCGGTCAGTGGGACGACGAGTTGTTGCGGTTGCTGAACGTGCCGCGCGCGATGCTCCCCGAAGTGCGGTCTTCGAGCGAAGTTTATGGTGAGACCGATGCGAGTCTGTTCGGCGGTTCGATTCCTTTGGCGGGCGATGCGGGTGACCAGCAAGCGGCGACGTTCGGGCAGTGCTGCTTTCAAGCGGGTTCCGCGAAGAACACGTACGGCACCGGTTGCTTCCTGCTGATGAACACGGGTTCGCAACCCGTCGCGTCGCAATCGGGGTTGTTGACGACGGTCGCGTGGAAGATCGGCGGTGAGACCACGTACGCGCTGGAAGGCTCGGTCTTCATCGCGGGGGCGGCGGTACAGTGGTTGCGAGATGGACTCGGTCTGATCGCGAAGGCGTCGGAGATCGAAGCTCTCGCGGCGACGGTCACCGATAACGGCGGCGTCTACTTTGTGCCAGCGTTGTCGGGTCTCGGCGCACCGTACTGGGATCCTCACGCGCGCGGGACGATTGTGGGGCTGACTCGCGGAACGACGAAGGCTCACCTCGCGCGTGCGACCTTGGAAGCGATGGCCTGTCAGACACGCGATGTGCTCGATGCCATGCAACGCGACTCAGGAGTCCCACTGGCGGAACTCCAAGTGGACGGCGGTGCCTCGGACAACAATCTGTTGATGCAGATTCAAGCGGACCTGCTGCCCGCTCGCGTACGTCGTCCGGTCGTGCAGGAGACGACCGCGTTGGGAGCGGCGTACCTCGCGGGACTGGCCGTCGGGTATTGGACGGATCGCGAAGACCTGCGCCGCAACTGGCAACTCGATCGAGAGTTCACTCCGACGATGGACGCCGTCCCGCGCGAACGGCTTTACGCCGACTGGCAACGGGCGGTCGAGCGATCGCGCGCTTGGAGCGCCTGACGCGATGATTTGGGCCTGATTCAATTCGAGGTAACAGCCAAGCAAAGGCCCCTCACTCTAACCCTCTCCGCGCAAAGCCGGGGCGAGGGGACCGGAGTAGACAACGGATACCCAAAGCTGGACCCGTTTGAGCCCTGCGAAAATTTGCCGTCTCAATTGCTACCACCAACACGATACGCATAGTCGCAACAAGAGTTGCCGTTGATTCACTCTTCGTGGACTTCGTTAGCGTTACAACACGGCGATTCATGGGCTAATCTTCGTCCATCCGATGAATGATGCGGTGTGGGTTTCGGCGGAATGAGCCACCTCGCAGGGTGAGCTTCTGGCTCGCAGCCACTGATGAGACGTTTTCCAGATTGGTACTTGGTGAGCCGGGTGGCGTCAGCCCTCGGACGCTGACATAGGAATCCGGGGGCTGACGCCACCCGGCTCACCAAGAATGTCACACTTCTCGCCGCGCGAAGTGTGGCACGCAGGTCTTGGGACGATTTTGGTCGGCTGTGGGAGTTTGAGTGTCTCGCACTCAACGGCCGTGAATTGATTCTTCAGAAAGGTGATGGACTCCAATGACGAAGCGAACAATGGTGTGGGGTGTGCTGGCGGTACTCGGTTGGACGGGAGCCGCGATGGCGGGTGGCCACGGCAAGTGCTGTGATCCGGTCCCGGCTCAAATTCAGCAGCAGTGCTGCCAAGGAACGTTGCTGCCGTATCACACCGCTTTGCGTCGTGCTGATGATGCGACTCGAGCCGAGGCGGCTCTGGCGGCAACGACTCAACAGCGAGATGGCCTTCAGGCTGAACTCGCTAAGTTGAAGGCGGAGCTGCAATCGGCCGTGGCCGAGCGAGACAAGGCGAAGGCCGATGCCGCCGCGTCCGCGAAGGTTGCCGCAGAACAGACGACTCTGGCTAAGGCTGCTCAAGCCGATGCCGTGGCCTCGAAGCAGGCCGCGGCTGAAGCGACGAAGGCCAAGGTCGCAGCTGATGCTGCTGCCGCAAAGTCTAAAGACGAAGCGGCCAAGCAGGTCGCGGCGGCTCAAGCGGACGTAAAGAAGGCTGTGGAGGCGACCAAGGCTGCAGACGCTGCGAAACAATCGGCGATGGCTGAGACGAAGAAGGCGGTCGATGAAGCGGCTCAACTGAAGCAGAAACTCGACGCGGCCGTTAAGGCGGCGGAAGACAAGGCAGCCGAAGATAAGAAGAAGGAAGAAGCAAAGAAGAAAGACGACACTGAGAACAAAGAAGAGAAAAAGAGTGACGACAAGAAGGATGAGGAAAAGAAAGACGGAGATCAGAAGGAACCCGCCAAATCCGAAGACTGACCGGCCGCTGAGACCGATCGTTCAGTGAACATCGACAAAGTAAAGCAGCCCCGGATCAAACTGGTCCGGGGCTGCTTCGTTTCATGGCTTATGCTCCTCGCGGCCATGATTGAGATGTTTTAGGCGAGCCGCATGTTTGACGGTATGAGGTATTGCCGCTGGTTGCTTGTGGCTCTCGTGGTACCGGTCAGACGGCCTCTTCGCGCCAAGCTTAGAGACGCGGCTTGATTTCAGTGAGCTGTTTTCTCAGAATCCGCCCGCGACTTAGGGTGGGTCAACGAAATCGTCCCGAATGAGATCGCTCAAGCCTTCTGAAACTGTGCCCCAAAGTTCGTCTGTGGAGTTGAGGTTCGATGTCGATTGATCTCGCCGAAAAGCTGAAGGAAAAGCTGACCGACAAGTTCGTGCTGGTCGATGCCTCGGTTCCCGAGTTGAAGCGGTTTGCCAATTGGACCGGCAAGGTCAAGACGGTCAACATGAACTGCCGGGCGCTGGTCGAGTTCGATGGTCCCGTGGACATTAGTTGGTACGACATCGATCCAGCCTACCTGACGGTCGTCGATGCTCCGATCAAGCGCGCGGTTCCGGCGGCAAAAGCCCCCGCCGCGAAGGCTGCAAGTCCAGCGACTCCCGCTGCCAAGCCCCCCGCACCGGCTGGCAAGAGTCCACTTGATGCGATCCGTGCTCAACAAGCTGCCGCCAAACCGGCCGCAGCTCCAATAGCGGGAGCGAAGCCATCGCCGCTCGACATGATTCGCAAGCAACAGGCCGCCAAAGCCGCCATCGCCGCGCCAGCAGTCGTCACTGAGACGGCGGTTGCTCCGGTCGAAGTAGTCGCGGTCGTCGAAGCGGCTCCCGCACCCGTCGTCGCCGCTCCTAAAGCGGCTCTTCCGACAACCGGACCCGACGGTAAGCCACTCAGTAAGCTCGACATGATCCGGATGCAGGGAGCGGCCAAGCAGCCGTGACGAGACAGCCCGAGCAACACTCACTCGTAGCGTCAGCTAGGACGCGCGGTTTGGGCGATTTCTTGGTTCGCATCTGCGATTACGCTTCGTGCTGGCAAAGCGATCTCAAAGAACAAACGCGGCGTGTTGCTGGTTCGGAAGCAACACGCCGCGTTTTCGTTTACCGGCTGCGAACTCGTCTAGGTCGAGTTCTGTCAGCCTTGTGGCACTCACCGTACTACTGTCGGACGCCCTTTGCAGGAGAACCGCTTGCTGCGGCAGACCGGCTTGTGGGGCCAGCGGGTTGTCGCGTCCCCGTCGCACTGACTGGCTGAACGCCAGCACCGTTTGGTCCGGCACCTGGGCCGGGGCCGTTCGAGGTCCGGGTGAGGTAGTTGTCCACGCGAGTCTGCTCCTTGATCTTCTCGAAGACTTTGGCGACCGACTGCTGCGTCTTGGCCTCGGTCAACTGATCGACCAGCGAGTTGCGGACCTCTTCGATGTCGGTCACGACCGGTTCGGTGCGGCCTTCACACTTGAGGATCACGTAGCGACCGGTGCCAATCTGCACGACACCCGACAGCTCCCCTTCCTTCAACTTGAAGGCCGCTTTTTCGAGATCGTCGTTGCCGGTGAAGCGTGGGATCGGCGGAACCTGTCCCCCCAACGCGCGGCTGTTCGGATCGACCGAGTGCTTCTGGGCGAGTTGCTCGAAATCGTCGGGGTTGCGATTGGCTTCTTCCCAGACTTCGTTCGCTCGTCGCAAGTTTTCGAGCATGATCACTCGTGCTTTCACACGGGGACCGTACTCGCGAATGAATGCCTTTTTCAGGTCGTCTTCGCTGATGTCGATCTGCTCACCCGCCAGCTTGCGCAACGCGACCATGGGCCAGATCACGCTCGTGCGGTACTGAATTGGCGTGATGTTTCGCTCGGCCTGAAGCATCTGCAGCCACTGGCTCACGTCGAGATTGAACCGCTTGGCGATCTTGTCAATCTCTTGCGAAACCTCCTGCTCGGTGACGGTGAGCTGCTGGGCTTCGCACGCCTGTTGGATGACCAACCGGTGGATGAGGTCATCCAAGACTTCCTTGCCATGTCGCGCGACGCACTCTTCGGCGACGGCGTCGTAAAAGATCGACTCCTTACCGACCCGAGCGAGCACTTCGGGAGACTTCGCTCCACCGACGCGTGCCGTTCCGGCCGAAGAATCGGCCGCGGCTTGGCCTGCCGGAGCACGGAAGTATTGCATCAATAAGCCAGCGGTCACGACGGCCAAAGCCGCCCCACCGAAGACCATCATCATGCGCCGCTTTTGCTCGCCGCCGCCGCTTACCGCCGTGTCGTGCGTCCCTGCACTCATGACTGTTTCTCCGAACCGAATGATGTTCCGAACCGCAGCCAACCCCAAATGGGAGGGCTGTCCCTGAGAGTCGCGCGGGTTGTAGGAACCGGCCGAAACTGCGTCAAGAGGGCTTTCGGCCGAACATGCCGACGCGCGGGGATCGCTGTGAATACGGATTTAGAGGCTGGCCCTGAGTTCGGCTCGTGCATCCTGCTAAATGCGAAAGCCGAGCATGGCGCAGTGGTGACATGATCGGTTCACCCATCAATGGGTTCGTGCCAAGCTCCTGTGCGACGATAGTCATCCAGCGCGTCGAGGTTCTGGTTCTGCCTCGGGCACTTTGTGAATCGCGGGCACTCCTTGGCTTCGATTGAGGGGCGAGGCCGCTCGTGAGGCGGGTCGAATGGCGCTGGCAACATGCGCACGCAAGCGGATGTGAAGGACTCGATGTAGGCGCCTTTTGGCTGCGTTGCGTGCCTGCGTGTACCGGGGTGAACACGGTATCCGTTGATGGAGGTTCCGGTCATGGTCTTCCTCAACGTGTTGTGTGGCGGAGACAAAGGGAGGGTGAAGCGATCGACGGTGAACACGAGTCGTGGCTACGCCAGTTCCTGACGATGAGGTGTCTTGTCCCGTCGCATGTTACGTTCGACCGCGTGTTGAGTCTGCACGATCCGGTGGTCGTCACGTTGAGGGTGATCAAATGGATCAAGGCGTTTCGTGAGACCTACGGAGAAGAGATTGTCACCGTCTTTCTCACGGCTCCGGAGCGATCCGGAAGTTTTTCAGATCGTCGATGACAAATCGAAAGAGTTCCCCACGATCCCGATGTTGATCGAGTTGCGGGGAATCAAAGGCCGTGCGACCAAATTCGACATGACTGGTTTCCAACAGGGGAATTGGAGCTCAAATGATCGAGAAAATAGCCTAAATACGTACTCGCCGTGAAGGGGAGCTGACCGTCTCTGGGCGATACTTTCCTGACGCTCCTTTCGCATGACGCTCGCCAACAACTTCTCCGAACCGAGGCTCGAATACCTCGTTGAAAACGAAGGCCTCGCACGTCCGGGGCGAATCTCAAGCTTACGCACGCCCGACAGCTTCCCAAAACCGTCGTACTCAAGTGAGACGGGGAGGGGCTGAGCGCGATTGTCGTGGTCAGCCCCTCTGGAAAAACGTCGGCAACGAAGGCTCACTTGACGTTCTTCAGCACCAGCAAGAACGCGGTGAAGACCCACGTCTGGATCGCGATCAGCACCTACGTGCTGGTGGCGATCATCAACCGCGAACTGAAAGTGGATCGCGGCTTGTCCGCAATTTTTCAAGTTCTCAGCCTCACTCTTTTCGCGAAAACCCCTGTAATTCAGGCCCTAACTGACGGGAAAACGCCGTTTCCAAGAGGGTGCCATCTTAACTGTATGGCGCTGTGCGACTTATGGTTGGACAGTTGTGGAAAAGTACTTTGGCGTTCAGCTCCGTGAAGGCGACCAGACGACTCCTCGGTCGCAGCGGCGCAGCCAACCTTAACGCTTCCCCGCCGCCTCACCTTTAGTCACCACAGCTAAGGGGGGGCTAAGAGTGGCTAAGGGTGAGGCGGTCCAGACTGAGCTTTCAATCTGCTTGTTAACACCAAGTTTTAGTGCGTTCTCCCTGGGCCGCGTGGACAATCACAGGGCGTTGACCATGAGTACCGCGAGCCAGATGAAACCGGCGAAGTTTTGGAGGGGCTTTTCGTAGCGGGTGGCGACTCGGCGGAATTGTTTGATTCGGCCGAAGAAGCGTTCGATCTGGTTTCGGTAGCGGTAGCGGACCTTGTCGTAGCGTTTCTTCGTGGTGCGGTTTTTGTGTGGCTTGATGCAGGCCTTCGCCTTCAGTTGCCGAACACAGGCTCGCGTTTCATCACCGTCGTAGGCGGTGTCGCCCAACACATGTTTGATCTGCCCCGGCTCGAACGATTCCAGCAGTTTTCGACCCAGGGGGCCGTCTCCGTCCTGGCCCGGAGTCAGGATCATTTTCACCAAGCAGCCTTTCTCGTCGATCGCCGCGGGGAGCTTGGTATTCAGGTCTTCGCACGACCGACCCCGCGACGGCGGTCGGCATCTTCTTTTTTTCAGCGGTCAGCGGTCGACCGCAGCCAGATGCACCTTGATGGACGTGGAATCGAACTGCAATTCCTCCAAGTCCACGTCCCCCAGTTCCTTCACTACGCACTCCCAAACCCCCTTCGCACCGCAACGATCAAACCGACGCCAGATCGAGTTCCAGTTCCCAAAACGTTCCGGCAAGTCCCGCCAAGGCACACCGGTCTTCGCAATGAACAACACCGCATCGACAAACAGACGGTTGTCTCTCCCCGACTGCCCCGGGTCTCCGACCTGAC